>JAUSMU010000040.1 GCA_030645995.1 Gammaproteobacteria bacterium
CGCTGCGAAGACTCCGATTCATGCACCTCTGTCGAGAAGCGCTTGACCTCGTCGATCACCTCGCGCGGCCACTTGTAGGGAATATCGTGGCTGCGAACCGCCACCTCGATCTCCATGCCGGGCTTCATGTGATCGCCGAGAATCTCGACGACGGTGCCCACGGCCTTGCGGCGCTGGGTCGGATACGCAGTGATCTCGGCCACCACGAACTGACCGTCCTGAGCCCCACGGTTCTCCTTCTCCGGAATCATGATCTCCTGACTGTTGCGCCTGTTGTCAGGCACCACCACACCAAAGCCCTGCTCCCAGTAATAACGCCCGACGATGTGCGAGCTGCGTCGTTCCAGCACCTCGACGATCATGCCTTCCTTGCGGCCGCGCCTGTCCACACCGGAGACGCGCGCCAGCACGATGTCACCGTCGAACACTTTCTGCATCTCGGACGATGGCAATACCAGATCCCCGGAACCGTCGACGGGAATGAAGAAGCCGTAGCCGTCTTTATTGCCCTGCACGCGCCCCTTGGTCAGCTCCATGCGATTGACGAGTCCGTAGACCCCGCGCCGGTTACTGATCAGCTGCCCATCCCGCGCCATGGCGATCAGACGGCGGCGCAGCGCTTCGGTCTGCTCATAGGATTCCAGCCCGAGATGCTCGCAGAGCATCGGGTAGCTCACTGGCTCACCGGACTTTTCCATGTATTCGAGGATGTATTCACGACTGGGAATCGGATTTTCGTAATTTTCCGCTTCCCGACTTGCGAAGGGGTCTGCAACAGCTGAGGGCTCTTCTCTTTTCTTACTCATAACCTGCCAAATTTCAAGGGGATTCGAGGGCAGTATACACAGATAAGCCGGGCTTTACGTAAACAAATCTGCTGCGGGGAATTGACAGCCCGGAAGCTTCTGGCTAAAGTGCGCGCCTGCATTATCTCCTCCTGCCCAGGTGGTGGAATTGGTAGACACGCCAGCTTCAGGTGCTGGTGATCGAAAGGTCGTGGAGGTTCAAGTCCTCTTCTGGGCACCAT
>JAUSMU010000009.1 GCA_030645995.1 Gammaproteobacteria bacterium
CCAGTACGGGGCCCCGAATGTCGTAACAGACTTTGCTGAGTTTGTCCGACTGTTTGATCTTCTTCATAACCATTCTTCTCTAATCCCTTAACCATAAAGAGAGTTGCGTGTTGATCCGGAAATTGATGCGCGTATGATGGCTTGAGGCCATGTAAATTGGCGGCTATTGTAAACCGAAGCAAAAAAAATGACAGGCCCGGCGATGAGCCGCACTGGAGAGAAACGATGACAGACAGAGGGCAGGGTAAAGCGGTTCGCAGACGCTCGAACGATGATCTGCGCAAGCGCTTAGGCGATGATGTTTATCATATCGTGAGAGAGAAGGGGACAGAACGCGCCTTCACGGGCAAATACTGGAATTGTGAGAAAAACGGCACCTATCATTGCGTGTCATGCAACACACCGTTGTTTTCGTCCGCCACGAAATTTGATTCCGGAAGTGGATGGCCGAGCTTTCACTCTCCTGTCGCAGCAGAGAATGTGCATACCGCAGCCGACAACAGTCTGCTCATGCCCAGAACTGAGGTGCTCTGCAAGCACTGCGATGCGCATCTGGGGCACGTGTTCGAAGATGGCCCGGCCCCGACTGGTCTGCGCTATTGCATCAACTCTGCGTCGCTGGAGCTTGATGAGAAGCAGTAGTCAATAGAATGGGAGGCAGTCAGCTCCGGAACTCTGACTGCCTCCCCAGCTGAATTACGGAGCCGGTAGAATCTCTGTACCCTTGTCGAGAGTCACAAGTCCGCCGACACGGTGCTGATTGTTGGCCTGATCCAACATATCGAAGCCCATCAAGAGCTTTTCGGCGCCAGCGCCTGCCAACACACCACCGAGACTTGCGGAGGCATTCGTGAATGTTGAGGTGGTAGTGCCCAGGTGCTCCACTTTGGCATTGGTGATATTGTCGAAGGTGACTGCGCCGCCAGCAATGTTACCTTCGAAGTTCAGACTCCAGATGTGGTCATCCGTGCCTACATCGTCGACGGTGACACTAAGCACCCCATCGCTGATGAGTTTCTCTTGACCTCCCAGATCGACTTGAGCCGAGGCAGTGATTGAGGTGACGTTTCCATGACTGCCCTTGGCGAGATAATCACCAGCGGCGCTGTAATTGTATTTCCCCGTAAGAGAGGCAGGTGCAACTGCCGAGAATCTGGAGAAATAGTCTGTGACCTCGGCCTGCGTCGGTGCAGACCAATTCGCTCCTACTGGATTATTCCATGCACCCCAGCCAATACCCTGACCTGCCAGTATGGTGCCTGCCACGTTTTCAGACGGGCCAGCGGTATTGTTGTTATAGAGAGTGAACGCCGAAGCAAGCGCTTCGCCCGAATTCACGAAGATACCCGAAATTCCGCCCGCAATCGTTACGTTGCTGAGCAGATTCTTGTTACTGTCTCTTATAGTGCCATTGGTCACCGACATACTGACGAGATCATGATCGACCGACAGGGCGCCGCCAGTGAAGTTTACGGCCCAGGTCTTTCTGGTTTCCAGACTTTCACCTGCTTCAAGGGACAAATGCCCATTGGTAATCGCGCCGGTCGACAGGGCTACATCAAACCCAAAATAGTTCACCTTGCCGCTGAACTGGCCCCCACCAGCGTCCCCAATCTGATAGTCGAGCATATTGGCGTACCGATACTGCCCCGTAGTGTTGGCATTCGCACTGGGTGTAGCGATGAACCAATAAGCATTCTGCTCGATATCGTAAGTTCCACCGCCACGAGTGTTCCTCTGGAAGGAGTCGCCTGGCTCCACAGACCAATTTCCCCACGTCACTATGTTGCTGCCCAGATTGCCGACATTTGTGTTGACGTAACCCTCGGTGGCCGAACCTTTGCGCAGGAGCGTGTTCGGAGGAAAATCATTGAAGCTTCCCGGTAGAGTACTGGTTCCCAGGAGAGAGTAGTCCGCGAGTGTTACGTTAGAGGAGCTTCCAGCACTCTGCGCCCGACCACCAGTGAGCATGTTGAGGGAGCCCGTGCTGGCGAGCAGGCCGTACTTTCCCGAACTCAGTGCCAGCAATTCTGAGGCGCTGAGGTAATTACTGGTGGGCATCAGGTAAGCTGCATTAACGTAATTACCAGGGCTCCCGGTCTCGTGCAAATTCACACCACCGACGAAACTATTGGCAATGCGATCAACTGTAGTGCCATCCCCAATAAAGGCTCCAACCAGATCGCCGGTAATAGTACGGACACTGTCTGACCCATCGGTAATTTCGGTGCTTTGGAAGCTTACGTCAGTCAGGACGCCATCAACGAATCGACCGGTATAAGAGACTTTCCATTTTTCAGCGACGCCTGCCTCCAGCTCGCTGTCAAGCTGGCAGCGCTCCCCCCCCAGGCAGATTAATAGTCCTCCGCCGGTCAGATACCCGCTTTCGAAGTCAACGTCAAAGATCGAGCGCATTTCAGTTACCGAGAGGTAACTGTTGCTGATCAAGTTTCCAGGAGCCACGCGCGTGTAGGTGGAAGAATCTGATCCCAGGTATGTCCTGCGCACACTGCCCAGTCTGCTGGCAATGTTCGCTGTAGGGTTGAAACTGGCAAATAGCCCATCACTTCCCAACGTTGTGAATACGTCAGCATCGTTATAATCGGTTTCCAACTTGATCCTGGCCTCTGAGTCACTGTCCCAACGCCCCCAATTGAGTCCGAGTTCGCCAATGTTGATGTCTGTGGTCGATTGCACCACTGCAGCCTCATGGCGTCTGGCCAAGCGGCTGGGAGTTTCGTCAAGCGTCAACAATTCCGAGGGGTGGTTATCAATGATCAGATTCACGGCACCGCTCTGCTCAGTAACGTTTCCGAACAGCGTCACACGGCGCTCTGAGCCATCATTAATGGATGGGGTATCCGGAATCAACAGGAAACCAAAGCGATTGGCGCTGTTGAGCGCAGTGATGTCCTCGCTGGTGAAAGCTGGCAGACCACCATCTCTCTCGAAAAGCGTGACGCCAGTGACGTACTTGGAATTCGCGCCTCTAAGATCAATCCCCAGCACAAAACCCTCAGCCCCATCCCCTGTAAACACACCGTTCAACTTGCCAGTGAAGGATGGATAACTACTGGAGCTCTCCGCATCCAAAGGTCTGATCTGGCCTGTGACATCGATCTGAGGAAATACACCACTGTCCAGAATATTGCCTGTGAAGCTGTTCGTTCGCCATTCGTAGTAATCTCCATCGTTATCCATTCTTACGCGCACCAGACCATCCCAGAGCTCGCCAGTACCAAGGTCGACATTAAAGTTCCCATAAATCTCAAAAATATCGGCGTCATTGGAATTGGCCATGTATTGGCCGCTGGCTACGAATCTCCCGGTACCTGTCAGTTCAGTAATATTAATAGGTAAGACCGATGTCATCAGAATCGGCTCAGGGATGGTATTGAAGATTGAACCATCGTTCAGGTTGGTCTGTACTTTTACCGGGAAATTGGTAATGCCTTGCCAACGGCCCCAAGTCACTTCATAGCCGTTAACATTTCTGTCCTGTTGGTCGTACTCTGTGGTTGTACGAAGAACGAAACCAGGATCAGCACTGTAGATTAGAGCACTATTGCTACCATTGCTTATGTCGGGTGCCTGACCGAACAGCAGCCCCTGATTCGGTCCCGGGCCCAGTAATCCGAACCCCACTCGATCCAATGAGTCTCGCTCATAGGTACTCAGTGCTGCGTCAGGGATATCCAAACTGAACAGGCTAACGCCTGCGAGGTAATCAGTTTCACTTGTCAGATCGAAACCCATGACGAAATTATTGGCTTGCTGTCCGGTAACGACGCCGTTGATAGTCCCCGAAATGGCCGGTGTCGCCGTGACAGCAGTTGGGTTGTATGTGTCAGTATAAACGGCTCCAGTCACATTGGTTTTGGCCAGTATTCCGTTGGTCAATGTGCCGCTGAAATCGTCTATCTTCCATTTCAGTCCCGTGCCACTGACATTGACCCCAACGTGCAAATGACCTTCCGAGACAGTCCCTAAATCCAGATCCACACGGAAACCGCCGGTGAGCGAAGTGACTGAATATCCAGAGCTGTGTTTGGCCAGATAGTTTCCTTCCTCCTTGAACAACCGCGTTCCAGTTCGGCTGCCACTGGAAGCAGGTGATGCAGAGACGAACAGAACATCGGTATCGATTGGCGTAAAGAGCGAGCCATTGTTACGATCCGTTTGCAGACGTGAGGTCGACGTGCTTAAGCTCTCCCAGACGCCCCAACTCACCCCGGTGTCACCGACGTTATACTGAATTTCGCTCCCGGTGGATGCGTAACTGCGCAAGACGACATTGGCATTGGCCACCAGCGTGGACGCAGAGGGAGAGGCCAGTATCGGGGATTCCCCGATAATGACACCACGATTGGTTCCGGATCGAATGATGCCAAATCCATAGTTCACCAGGCTCGCAACCTCCAAACTATTCAGTGCGGGCTCGTTCTCATTAAGCGTCAGCAGGCTCAGGCCATTCAGATAGCTGTTGGAAGCGCCGGTTTCTGCAAGGTTGAAGTCAATCACCAACCCTCTGGAGTCGGTGCCCGTAAACACACCATTCATCGTCCCGGTGAAGTTGCGCGTTGCGGTTGCTGACTGCGCAATCCCTCCGGCCGTAGCGGCGAGCAGGGTAGTTTGCGTCACTGTCGGTACAATTGTGCCGGTGACGTTGGCATTCTGGATCCGGCCACCGTTGAATTGCCCGTTGACAGTACCATCCCATTTTTCAGTAGCCGTCGTGCACCCGGTAACGTTGCATACGTTGACATCCAGGTCACCGGAAAATGATGCGTGATCGAAATTGACGTTGAAAGTACCGCTGACTCCTTTGACGGCTGTAGTACCTCCTCCTATGGCAAGAAATTGCTCTCCGGTATTGAAGGTCTTCGTGCCCGTGAAGGTGGGTGTGCTGGGTGCGGCCGTGAAATACAGCAAGGACGCGTCAGTCAGCAGTGAGAATTGCGCGGCATTCTGACGATCCTGCAGCTTGATCGGGTTCTGCTCAGTGCCACGCCATCCGCCCCAGTTGACCTGAAAACCATTGACACCACTGGCAGGGCTGAGAATTTCAGCGTTCTCTACTCTGAATACCTGGGTGCTGCTGGCTATCAAAGGAGTACCAGCTCCGCTCACATCCACACTGGCATAGCCACTGATTTGCGTGCGCGTATCTCCGATGATCAGTGCGACACCGGCACTTCTCACCAGAGATGCTTGCTCCGACGTGCTCAACGCAGGTTGAGGCGCAGGTTCGGGTTGCGGTTGTGGCGTTGGCTCAGGTTGGGGCACAGGCTCCGGCTGAGGCTCTGGCTTCGGTTCAGGCTGTGGCTCGGGTTTCGGTTCAGGCTGTGGCTCGGGTTTGGGCTCCGGCTGAGGTTCGGGTGTAGGCTCCGGCTGTGGCTCGGGTTGGGGTTCAGGCCGGGGTTCCGGCTGCGGCTCAGGTTGCGGTTCAGGCCGTGGTTCTGGTTGTGGCTCAGGTTGGGGTTCAGGCCTCGGTTCAGGTTGTGGCTCGGGCTGAGGTTCAGGTTGCGACTCGGGCTGAGGTTCCGGTTGGGGTTCAGGCTCAGGATCTGGATCTCTGCACACCTGAGAATCGGCGGCACAGGTAATAATGCCGTCGCCGCTGTCGTTCGGGTTGATCGTCACCGCTAGTGCCTGTCCCTGACTTTGAGTGGTGTCACTAGACGACCCACCCGGCGTAAACCCGACAATTGTCTCATCTCTGATGGTAGCGAGAGCAGCCGCAGGCGGCAACTGTCGATCTGGTGTATTGGTTCCACCGGCTGCACCGGCAACGTTGTTGCCTGCGCCGTTACCGCCATTGCCAGCGGCTGCATTGCCGCCGCCAGCATTTGCGTCAGCAGCGTTGTCAGTATCTGTGTCGGTATCAGCGTCGTCGTCCGCGTCTTGATCAGCAACATCTTCAGTCACGAGCTCAACTGGGATATTGCCCAGTTCCACGGGTTGATCCACTAATCCGACCGGCGGATTTTCAGGCGAGGGGACGAAGGCATAGTCATAGTCAGCATTAACGCCAAGATCGATGCTGCCCGATTCATTCTGGATAGTCGTGCCACCGTCCCACACGCCAGTGTAAAGCCCGTCTGGCGTGATGGCACCTTCATGATCTGTGCCACGGATGCCGATCGTGGCGAAAGGCGTCTCGACGCTATAGGCGCCCTTGTCAATAGAGCCGGTAATGGTGCGAAAACCACCTTGAATCAGATTCATGGTGGCTCGATCAGGCTGTCCGGATGCGGATTGGAATGTGTACTCGGTGATGGCAAATGCGGTATCGGCTTTGAGTGCAACAATGGCAGAATCTGTCAGTTTTATCTGTGCCCAGCCATCGGACCCCGTCGTGATAGTGTCGCCCACGAACACTTCGGAGCCGCGGGCAAGTGTCCTTGTTCCACTGTTGTTGATGGCGGCCACTTCCCCGGTAACACGTACCACTCGCCCTGCGAGACCTTCCTCTGCTGCGTGTAGCGCAGGGTTATAAAACGAGAGGCAAAGCGTAAAGAACGCCAGGTTGAAGAGCCTGCAAAATCGTTTTGAAAGTATTGTCATAAGTTCTTACTCATTAGCGGTTGCCTCGCTGCAGCCGGTTTACAGCTGATAGCGAAGCCCGGCCTGGTAGCGAAACCGGGTGTACTCAAATAGAGGAATATTGCTGGTGGCCTCTGTATACATCAGCTCACCGTTCACAGACAGTCTGCGAGAGTACTGCCATGCCCACCCTACAGAGCCGGTGACTGTCGTGTCGCCGCGCTGGTCATTGAAGAACACCGGGTGATTGTCGTGATGATCAGTCTTCTGAACAGACAGCCTGGCAAAAGGGGAATGATTGTTGTTCGGACGCCACATGACGCTGTGCGCCGCACCATAGAAGTCTCGGCCGTTATGCTTGCCAGCACTGTTGCGGGCTCTATCGTCAGCATAAAAGAGTGTAAAACTGTGAGTAAAAGTCTGCGATAGTTTGATGATGGAACCCGAGAGCATGATCTGATTGGTATCGCGCAAATCATTACTGGGAGAGGTACTGGTATTGTTATTACGGGTTGTGGAGAGCGATGCGGCCAGGCTCTGATACCAGCCATTGGCGCCAGCACGCTGCCAGGAATTGTTCAGGCGCAAGGAGCTCTGGAATGCGGCCCGATCCAGATAAACAGTTTGAAACTGGAGACTGTGTCGAAAGCGATTGGTCTCGTTGCCGTACCCATAGGAGACATCGCCAAGCATGTAGTCCATGTCGAATTGATTACTGGAGCTGTTGTCATGCCGATTCAGCGTGAGAGAACTGTCCAATGAATTATCACGGGTCAGTGGCCTCCGGTAGCCAAGACCTATTGTCAAATCAGCAAAGTCATCTCCGGTTTTCAGCCCGTCGGGATTGAGCTCGATTTCACCGATCAGCGGAGTTTCGATCAGACCGTTGGTTGTCGCGCTATTGATGTTGTCGTCGTGGCCTATTGTTGGAGCAACGGAAAAACTGAAGGTTGAGCGCTGCGTGTTCTGCCGCGCTTCAATCAACGCAAGAAATGCTTCAATATTATCGCGAACGTTTTGGGGCGGATTGCTTTCCAGCACCTCAGTAAACAGCGTTTGCGAGGCCACCAGATTGTTGGTCAACAAGTGCGCCCGGGCGAGCTCCAGTCGTGCACGCTGACGCAATGTGGCATCTTCGGCAGTCAGGGCAACACGCTCAAAGGCGAAGACAGCCTCATTGGGGTTGCCCGATTCTATAGCGGCAATACCATAGATAAAGTCGAATTCAGTATCACCTTCCCATTCCGTGAGATTGCTGGTGGCTAGCTGATAGGCCTGCTCGTACTGTGCCGCTCCTATCAGCTGATTCAATTCCTGATTTGGAGGAGGGGATTGGGCCAACCCACGCGGCATGTGTGCACTGCCAGCTACGATGGCCAGCAATAGTAGGTGTTTGGGTCTCATTGAATTATCCATATTATGAGATATCGACAAGGCGACTTACTCCGACGCATCGTCGCTTAAGTAATATTATTCTAAATCAGGCGCGAGCAAACCTGGGCCGGAAGGCCAGCACTGACGGCATTACTTTACATTGTATTCCTGTCCATTCAAGTGATTACATCAATCCCATCAGGAATTGTGTGACTCAAGTCGAATTATAGATTCTGAATTTTCGCACTTTCCCTGGTTCACGGCGAAATCGTCGATTTTGAGCTTTGACATCAGTGACATCAAAAGGTAGTTTGCCCCGATTACCATGGAGCTGCAGATTGATTAATTCATTACTGAAGTACACCACCACACTGCCTTTAAGCATGGGTTTAGGTCTGTTCTGCGCGAATGCGGCCCTCGCGCAGGAACCAGAAAATTCACCGGCTCGGCACAACCTGTCGATAGGCGGATATTACAGTTCTGGCGACTACGGAGAGTCACAAGATACAACCATTCACTATTTGCCAGTCTCCTACGATTA
>JAUSMU010000045.1 GCA_030645995.1 Gammaproteobacteria bacterium
CTGGAATCGCCGCAGCAGATCAATTATCGGGTGACGGTGAATGACCCGGAGGGCTTCTCGCAGCCCTGGACCGCAGAGGTGCCGCTGCGGGCGCTGCCTGCAGGCACTCAGCTGTACGAATATGCCTGCCACGAAGGCAACTATTCCATCATTGGTGCGCTGGCTGGTGCGCGTCGACAGGAGCAGGATGCCCCCTCCATGGAATGATTGCCTTGACTATCTGCTAACCGCCATGCCATGGTCAAAGTTCCATTTGCATTGAATGCGGACGCTACGCTCTACCCCTCATGATCATTGATATCCCCACCAGTGTGATCTTCCTGATTTCGATCAATTTCGCCCTGGCTGTGATGATTGCAACGGTGGGCTATGGCCGCGACAAAAGTCTGTTGTTGTGGGGCGCAGCGTTTGGAATCAATAGCCTGGCGTTTGCCATGCTCAGCATGCGCGGGACTATTCCTGACTTCCTCTCCATTGTGGTCGCCAACACACTGATTGCCAGCACCTATGCGCTGTTTGCCGAAGGCATCCTGAGCTTCCAGAACCGCCGCATCAAGCCGTGGCTGGTGTGGACACCTGTCCTGATCATTCTGGTGAGCTTTCCATTCCTGCTGGACGACATCAATACCAGAGTGGTGCTGCTGGGAGTCGTCAATGCCGCGCAAAACGGCATTCCGTTGTATCTGCTGCTGACCAGTCCGCTAGCGAGCGACGGTCGCGGCGATGGCATTCTGAAGACCGCAATGACCGCCGGTATTTTCGTTGCCTTGATACGTCCGGGCGCGATCCTGCTCGGGCAATTTCAACTGGAAAACTTCAACACCGAAAACGTGGTGCAGACTTTGACCTTTCTGCCCATCACCATTTTGCATGTCTGCGTGGCTACCGGCATGCTTTTGATGCAGAAGGAATACGCCGAGTGGAAAGCAAGGATGATCGCCAGTCATGACGAACTGACCGGACTGCCGAATCGCCGCCACTTCTACGAGCAGATGCAACAAGCTATCGTGGATGGAAAAATGACGCAGGAATTTGGCGCCGTGATTCTGTTTGATCTGGACAACTTCAAGATCCTCAATGACAGCCACGGGCATTCGGTTGGCGATGCGCTGCTGCGGCAGGCGGCCACGCGCATCACACAGACGCTGGGGACAAGTGGCAATGCCGCCCGTCTTGGAGGTGACGAGTTTGTCATCTTGCTGACCAATCTTGGCCATGAATACAAGGCCGCTGCCGCCGACGCACGTGCAGTAGCCGAGAGCCTCAGCAAGCGCCTGGCGGAAATCTACACTCTCGACAAGCACAATGCACAGCAACAACTTGTGCAGCAGATCAATCATCGCAGCACGGGCTCCTTCGGCATCAAGGTCTTCAACCCCCTGCTAGAACAGCCGGGGCAGATACTGCATCATGCCGATCAAGCCATGTACGAAGCCAAGAACCATCAAAAAGGGAGCATTTGTCTGTTTCAAGGCTGAGCAGGAATACTTCCCTTTGCCGTCCCCAGCTCAGACAACCCGCAACACAAGACCAAGAAGCCACCATGCACTTTACTATTAATGACATCAAGGAAATGGCCCCCGGGGCAACGTTCGACCGCGGTGTTCAGTATTACCACCAGCGGCGCGCCACGATCAAACAGAACTACCCGGAGCAATCCAGGTTTATCGCCAACGTCAAAGGATCAGGCCGTAACACTTATCGCGTAGAGCTGAGCCTGGACAACGGAATTCTGATTGGCGACTGCAGTTGCCCGATTGGCAGCGACTGCAAACACGCCGTTGCAGCCGCGTTGCAATGGCTGCAGGAAAACAGCGCCGGGGCATCCACTGCCCGTGCCATTACCATTTCCAAACAGAAGCAGAAGCAAGAACCGTCCGCACTGGAAACCTGGTTGACTGAATTACCCACAGCGCTCGCGAAGCCACAAGACACTCTCACTCCCGGCCAGCACTACCTGCTGTACGAACTGGTGGTTGTCAGAACTCAGGTACACGTTGCTCTGAAGAAGGCCTACCTGAAGAAGGACGGCAGGTGGAGCCAGCTAACAAATTACACGCCTGATTACTATTCCCTGCGCTGGAATACCCCACGTCATCTGCAACCACTCGACCTCACCATATTGCAGTTGTTGCCGCGTATATCGGGATACACAACCAGTGAGCTGAACGGCGAGGCCACACGACTGGCGCTGGAGCATATGCTGGACAGCAGGCGAATCCTGCTCGCCGGGCGACCGGTAACGCGAGCGAAACCGGAGACAGTGCAGTGGCATTGGGAGCAGACTGCCAGTCACTATGCGCTGCAAGCCTGTATCGCAGGTCGCAATCAATGGTTGATGATTGAAACGGTTCCGCCGTGCTATCTGGATATCGAGTCCGCAGAAATCGGTGAGCTCATCACGCCACTTGCTGCACAACAATTCGTACACCTGCGCAAAATGCCACCTGTCCCCGTGGACAAGATTGCCGACGTCGCATTGCAACTCCGGCAGGTATTCAAACCAGATCAGCTGGCCGTCCCCGTTGAGGTGCCAGAATTCATCGAAGTCAATCAGCCGGTTCCGTGCCTGACACTGGTGCTCGCTCAGGTGTTTCCGGACGCCAGGCTGCCAGCCGTGCTGCTGCACTTCCAGTATGGTGCAGAATATGGTGAAGAGTATGGTGCGGACTACGGAGCCGAGTCATGCGCTCCCGCCTATGTGGCCGACGCGAAAACCAAATACGAGCCGCGCCTGATTGATGGCAAGCATTACCAGATTCACCGGGATTTCCATCAGGAATCCGTATACGAAGATCACCTGCACGAACTTGGTCTCTCCCTGTTTGACCCACTGGCCGAACACCGTTATGCATGGTCTCCTGAGCCTGCCGCGCCCGAGGAGCTGGTCCCTTTCTGGCAGCACTTTATTGATAGTCGGATTCCAGAATTGGAGAAGTCAGGTTGGCAGATTCGCACTGCTGATGATTTCAGCCTGAATGTGACCAGTACCGCTTTCGACTTTGCAATTCAAGATGAACCCAACCATTGGTTCGAGCTGGCGCTGACATTGCCGCTGAGCGAAGGGCGTCAGCTGAACACCGCCACCATCGTCGAAATGTGGCTGAGCCGTGGCACGCCGGAAAAAATGCTGGTGACGGTCGACGGCGAATGGGTACGCGTCGATACCACGCCGCTTAACACAATACGCGACCTGATCACCGAGCTTTACTCGCGCAAACAACTCAACAAACCCATCCGGCTGGCAGCTTTTCAAGTCGCACAATTGCAGGATCTGCCGAACCTCGACGACCGCGCCGCGCCGTTGACCAAAGCGCTGCTGACGCAGCTGCAGGACTTCAGTGGTATCGAAGCGCTCCCCGTGTCGCCGAAGCTGCAGGCAGAGCTGCGCCCCTATCAACAGGATGGCCTCAACTGGCTGGCATTTTTGCAACGTTACAGTCTCGGCGGCATCCTCGCTGACGATATGGGATTGGGCAAAACGCTGCAGGCACTGGCTTTCCTGCAACATCTGAAAGATAGCGGTGCACTGACTCAGCCAGCACTGATCGTCGCGCCGACCAGCCTGACTGGAAACTGGATGCACGAGACCGCGCGTTTTACACCCGACCTCAAGATCACGCTGATTCATGGCCCGGACCGCGCGGCTGCGTTCAAGGAAATCAAGCGCAGCGATATCGTGCTGACCACATACCCGCTGTTATTGCGAGACAGCAAACAGTACGAGAAGCACACCTTCAGTGTGTTGATTCTCGACGAAGCGCAAGTCATCAAGAATCCGGCCAACAAAGTGACCCAGCTCGTACACAAGGTGGACAGCAAAATGCGCCTGTGCCTGACCGGTACACCATTGGAGAATCACCTGGGTGAACTCTGGTCGCTGATGGATTTTGTGTTGCCTGGACTCTTAGGTGGTCGCAAGACCTTTCAAGAACAGTTCAGAAATCCGATAGAGAAAAACGGCAATCTTGATCGTCAGACGGCACTGGCGCGCCGGGTCGCCCCCTTTATGCTCAGGCGTACCAAGAGCCAGGTGGTCAAAGAACTTCCCGCCAAGACCGAGATCGTGCAATACGTGGAACTGCAGGGCAAACAGCGTGCGCTGTACGAGAGCATTCGCGTGAGTATGGAGAAGCGCATTCGCGACCTGGTCGCCAGCCAGGGCATGCAGCGCAGCCACATCCAGTTTCTGGATGCGTTGCTGAAACTGCGTCAGGCCTGCATCGACCCGCGTCTGGTCAAGCTGGAAAAGGCGGCCAACATCCGCGAACACGCCAAGCTGGAATGGCTCAACGAGACCCTGCCCCAGTTACTGGACGAAGGTCGCAGCATTCTGATCTTTTCACAATTTACGGAAGTGCTCGCTCTCATCGAAGAAGAGTTGAAGATTCAGCACCTCGGTTACGCAAAACTCACGGGCCAGACCCGCAAACGTCAGGACGCCATCGATCTGTTTCAGAGCGGCGAGGTGCGCATATTCCTGATCAGCCTGAAGGCCGGTGGCAGCGGCCTCAACCTCACCGCAGCGGATGTCGTCATTCACATGGATCCATGGTGGAACCCGGCGGTGGAAAATCAGGCCACCGATCGCGCACACCGGATCGGTCAGGACAAGCCCGTGTTTGTTTACAAACTGGTCGCCGCCGACACGGTGGAAGAGCGCATTCAACAGATGCAGCAGCAAAAGCAGGCGTTGGCCGACAATCTGTTCAACGAGGCTGGCTCCGTCGGTCAGCCTGTGGATAAGGAAACGCTGCTGAGCTTGTTGCAATAGCATGGTATATCGATACAAAAGCGCATTTTATTATCGGTATACCATGTCAATCTCCGGGCCAGCATGAGTATACGAAAATGAACAGTCCGATCACTGAGGCTTAAGTATTAGCACACAGCACCTTCGCCTGTTCCGAGCAATGGCTTGAGGAATCCTGGGCCAAACCGCTGGACCCCGTGTCGCGGACACGCACCAAATCACCAACGCCTGCTGTAGGCATGGAGCTTCTCGCCGATCTCGAAGACGCTTCCCAGAAAGTTTCCTTGAATCAGCGCATTGACCCGAAGCTTCTGGAAATCCTGATCCCAGCAACCACCATGGGCGGAGCCAGAAGCTGGCCCGGCTATGCAGGATTGACGTGCCCAATATCTCACTCGCGATCGCATGCGAATTTTTGATAATGCATTCAACGACCCCTGCAGCTATGTCGCGATTGGCAAGATCCTGCGCTCGGCCTCCAGATCAAAGTTATCCAGTGCGTACACCATGCTCTCTGTCATGCGCTCCCGCAGATTGGCCTTGATGCCAGACTCACCGAGAAGAGCGTATGTAACAAGCTCAAGGGGCCGAAACTCCTACATCCACCGCCCCGCATTAAACCCTACCATCCGCCCACGCAACATCGCCCCCACCGCGAGGTCATAGTCCTTCCTCTCCCCCTCCCAGCGCGTCACCGCCGTGCGGGAATCAATCGCCAAACCAATCCCGTCATGCTCTCGCTCGATAGCCAGGGTTTCACTCGCCATGTCCTCAGCCGCTGCAAATTGCGGAGTAAGCGCTGCCTTTAGCGCGCCGCCGCTTGAAGTCAAAAACTCGAACTGCTGCTCACTGCGTTTCACAATCTCGTAACCCTCCTGATGCAGCAGGCGATGGTGATGTCGGCACAGCAGCACGAGATTATCGAGCCTCGTCTCGCCGCCATCGCACAGTGCTGAACATGATGCGCATCCACGTAGCGAGACTCGCAGCAGCCTGGAAAGCGGCAACCGTGATCGCGAAGCTGGAGAGCACGTCGGATTGAAGGCGGAATCGCGCGGGTCTTGCGGCCGACATTCAACACATTCCCGCTGGCATCTTCCAGCACTGGGACCAATGAAGCGTCGCAGCACAGACGTCTGGCGGTGGCTGGCGACAGCGGCAAGTGATGAGCGCCGCTCTCGATTGAGCCGTGCTGTTCATTGCCACGTTCGATGTGAATCACCACCTGATATTTGTCGGCGGAGTTCACGGGCTGCAATCCATCTTCCATCGTACTCATCGCCTGC
>JAUSMU010000094.1 GCA_030645995.1 Gammaproteobacteria bacterium
ACTTTTCGTTCTCAAGGCTCGAGAACGGCCAACCTCCCATCGGGGTAGCGATTATGCCAAACAGCATTAAGGAGCCAGCATGCGAAATTTTCTAGTTCCATAAGGATCGAGCGTGGAAATTCGCAGAATTCAAATATCCGATGTTCCTGATTCTCTAGCGCTCTGGGACCGAGTGTATTCGGAGGGAGCGTTTTTGGCTAAAGGGCCTCCGCCAGAAGCGAAAGTTCTGCGTGTTATCGAGACGGTGGTGAAAGAAAAAATACCAAATTTCGTTGCCACTGATGGCAGCAAGATCATTGGGACTGTAGAGGTATTTCCGGGAACGATGTGTGGAGAAACTTTCGATGGCGCAGATAGGCGAGGACATCTAGGAATCCAGATTGATTCACTTCATAGAGGCAAAGGGATTGGCCATGAACTGATGTTGATTGCCATTGAGGACTCAAAACGCTATGGGTTCGAATCTATTGAGCTTTACGTCTACCAGTCCAACCTTCCAGCAATTCGGCTGTATGAGAAACTGGGTTTCAAGGTAACTTGCTATGAGGATAGCGTTACATTGCCAGCTGGAATTGAGACGAGGGCGCAGGGGATGACTCTTAGTCTCGTACAGACCGATTAGGCAGCGCCCATGAACATCAACTACGACACTTTAGCTGCAGACTACGTGAACTACCGAGTTCCCGATTACCGCATTGACGCAGCCATTAGAATACACATACCCCGAGGGGCTAAAATTCTGAACGTCGGAGCAGGGCAGGGTTCATACGAACCAGACAACGCCGATGTCACTGCCATTGAGCCTTCGATTGAAATGATTGCCAAGCGTGCATCAACGAAAGCGACGGCAATTCAAGGATTCGCTGAAAGCCTGCCATTTGACGACAATAGTTTTGATGTTTCTCTGGCAATCTTGACCATTCACCACTGGCAGGATATTCAAAAAGGTTTGAGTGAGCTGCGTCGTGTTACCCGTGGAAAAATTATTATTCTGACTTGGAACGGCGAGTATGGTGATTTCTGGTTGCCCGAGTATCTTCCCAAAATTGCTGAGATTGATGTGGGGTTATTTCCGTCAATCAACCAAGTGTCTGATCTCCTTGGGAAGAAATCCGACGTTGAGGTCATTGAAATACCGCATGACTGTACAGACGGATTTATGTGCGCATATTGGCAGCGACCGGAAATGTATTTGAACTCCGCCGCAAGACAAGCGATCTCAACCTTCTCAAGGTTGGGAAACATAAGTGATGGATTGGATCGTCTCCGCAGTGATATCGAATCCGGGCAGTGGCACAAAAAGCATGCCGCGCTGCTAAGCAGAACTACACTGGACTGTGGTTACAGATTGGTAATCCACGACAAGAGCGTTGCCTAAGATGCTCTGCCATCGGACCAAAATATGAATGAATTGAAAACCTTCATCACAAGATTACACAAAGAAAAGTACCCAGACGCGGATATCATATTTCTCGCTGGCTCCGTCATTCGCGGCGAAGGTACAAAAACTTCTGATCTGGATCTCGTGGTGATCTACGATTCTCTTCCAAATGCGTACCGGGATTCATACAACTACGGTGGCTGGCCGGTAGAGGCTTTCGTTCACGACCCTCAAACACTTGAATACTTTATTCGCAAAGTGGATGCGCCAAGTGGAGTTCCATCATTGGCGGCAATGGTTTCTGAAGGGATCGAATTGCCTTCACCCACTGGACTGAGTCAACGTCTCAAGCAACTCGCAAACGAAGCTTTTCAAGCGGGACCACCACGTTGGACGGCAACCGATGTAGACAACTCTCGATACCTCATCTCAGATCTTATCGAAGATCTGCGAGAACCACGAACGCCTTGCGAAATGTATGCAATTGCCTCGCAGCTCTTCACTGCAATCTCAAATCACTATTTTCGCAGCCAAGGATAATGGTCAGCAAAGGGGAAAACCATTCCCCGGCGACTGCGTAAAATTGATGAAGCGTTCGCGGGTAAATTTGAAGAGGCATTTGATGCTGCATTTGCGCATGGCCAACCTGACAAATTGATTGCGCTGGCTACAATCACGATGTCAGCAAACGGAGGTTTCCTATTTGAGGGGCATCGACTTGATGCACCACAGGAATGGAGAATTGGATAACCAAGCCGTCAGGTCTCTCTTTGAGCTCGGACGAAAGCGACATTGCCGTCGCTCACGGGATCGCTATGTGCTCAGTAGATTGAGATTCCAAGAATGAAGATCAGCTCGCTTCGATCCGACGCAGTCGTGGTGTTTGGCCTCGCCGGGATATTTTTCACATTGCTGATAAAGTCGCCCCTCCAAAAGCCGTAGCGGCAACAAGCCCGGACGGCAGAAGGCCGCCCACCGCACCCTACCCCCCCCAGAAAGGTGTTCTCAGATTGCACCTGTGAAGTCACTCCGAATCAGACTCCCTGGCACGGTAGGCCTGCTGCTCATGATTCGGCAGCTGCGGGAAACGGCGCTCCAGCAAGCGCTCTTCCAGCATGGGTTTTATGAAGCGTTCGCGCAGCCCGTGAGGCGTTCTTAGCAATAACTTGCCAAGCTGCTGGGGTGTCAGAAATCTCCCTCGGCACAGCGCCAGCAAGGTGCGTCTGATCGCCTCATTACTGGCTTTCCCTTTTCCACGCACTTCGTCGGCAAACATGATCAACATAGCGTCATCGCTCGGATCGCTCTCGACGGGCAAATGTGTGGAGGTCATGTCCAAATGTGTGGACCTCCCGGGCAAATGTGTGGACCTCAACTCCAAATGTGTGGAGCTATCCAGATCCAGAAGCACCTCCCCACTGATCCGATAACTACTGCCACGCCCTCTGCCGTCCGACACCAGTAGATGACTGCGAACCAGGTTTCGCAGCAGCGTGGTGATATCCCGAGGATGCAGCCCAGTGACCTGCTGCACCCTCGCGTTGATGACATATCCCTCAATCAAGGCTGTCGAGAGAGTGAGGCGCTCGTGCTCATTCAGCTTGTCAAATTCAATCCCGAACCGCTGTCTGAGCGCATCAATCACACCACTGGGTAACAGACTGACCATGCGCAGACGCATCAGGGTGTATTCAGGCTCAACACTATCCAACAACTCTGGCGGGCGATAATGTTGCAACTTCCAGTTCTCCATCACTCTCGGGATACCCGAGCCTGCTTGCTCACCCAGCCCGATCAGACTGAACATCTTTTGCAGCAAACGGTTACGGCAGTCGCTGTGTCCACCTGCCAGCGCCTCATTGACAGTGATGCGCATACGCCCGGGATTACGAAACTCGAAGTACGCCGGCGCCTTCGTTATCAGCATCGGCAGGCTCGCTGAGTAGTCTGCATGCACCAATGCATTGACGAGCGCTTCACGCAACGCCTTGTGTACCGGCGTATCGTCGTCGCGCTTATCGCCTTGCAGATAGAACGGCACCTGCAAATCACGATACAGCCGTTGAATCACCAAACGATAGAAATCATACAGACCGCCCGACCATGTGCCATCCAGAGTGACGCGGTCAATCCACTCTGTTTTGCTGTCACTGGCGGGCATTTCGCGATAGTCCAGAAAATAGTAAGGCAGCGCTTCCTGAATTGCTTGATGCTCTCCGAACATCAGCAGACCCGCCAGCGTGAGCCCTTCCTCGTCGCTGCTGCGATCTTTGCGCCAACCACCGATCATGCGCAGAAAGCCCAGCGTGTCGGCGCTCAGGTAGGGATGGTCCGGTTTAAACGATGCTAATCGATTGCGATAGGCATTCAGACTATCGAGGTTGAGATCTGCCAACCTGTAGCGGACCAGAATCCTGGCATCCCGAGAATCCTCGCTTTGTTCTGCCAGCATGCGCCGCACATCTTCCTCGCGGCATCGAAAGTCACCGGAATGCAGCCGCTTATAGGTGCCTTTCAGAGGATTGCCGTTGATAAACACCGGGCGCAGTTTGCGTGTCGCTCGCGGAACTTCGATCTCCAGCACCCATCGACCAGTATCCGTCACATAGCATCGCACTGATGCATCGGTAAGAAGATTGTGACTGGCCTTCTGCGGATTACAGAGCTGTGCCCACAGATCATTCAGCACTCGATCCGGTTCCGCGATACCCACAGCGTGAAACGTACCGTCGTCACGTTCTTCAACGCCGAGAAAAATGATGCCACCTTCGGTATTGGCGAAGGCAGAGTAAGTTTCCCAGATGCTTTCCGGCAGCGCTCCACGACCATCGCGTCCGGTGGCACGTTTAGCTTCGGTGTCGATGTCTTCACGGATACTGGCTGCGTCGAACAGAGAGTAATTCATTCCTGTGCAATACTCCTTTTGCGTAGAAATGCGCCACCCATCCGAATTGGGCTTTGGGTGGGCTAAAGAAAGCCATTACCACTCTCGTATAGATAGGACAGTTTTTCGGTTTGGTCAATGAAGGTACGCCAAAAGGAACTTGTCCAGCTGAACAGGGGGAGGGGGGAATTAGTAAATAGCGCTCGGTTTATCGCCTGCAGGCAGGCTCCCACAGGGGCGTCATGCACAAAAAAAAAGCCCCGGGCCAATTTTCACTGGCCCGGGGCGTTGTCTATTGCGTGGCGCTGTTCCGCTTATGGAAGAGCGTAGGCTACCAGCTGTGCAGGAGCGCTTCGGCCGCCTACGAACATGGCCAGGTATTGCTTGCCATCGTGCTCGTAAGTGAAGGGCAGCCCGGTTTGATTGTCCGGCAGATCCATCACGGCAATGATTTCACCAGTCTGCTTGTTGACGACGCGCATCTTGGGGAGTGCATCAGCAGTACCGATGCCTTCACCAACGAACAGCAGCGTCTTGGTCAACAGAATCCCTGAACGTGTGGGGATGCCGGTTGGCTCCAGATCAACGCCCTGCAGCATCGGATGGTCGGCGATCCGTGCCGGGGTGTCGGCATTGGCAACCCACCAGAGATGATCACCGGAGTTCATGTCGATTGCAGTAACGCGGCCATAGGGCGGCTTGACGATTTCAAGACCATCGACACGCGGTACACGGACTCCGCCACCTTGGCTGAAATCGATGTCCGAGACTGGGTTCTTGGCCAATGCCAGGACTTGCAGTTGCGTTCTGGACGGGACATAGAGAATGCCGGTTTCCGGGTCAAGTGCGGAGCCTTCCCAGTTAGAGCCACCTGTAGAGGATGGCAGGCTCAACAACCCACGAGTCCCGTCCGGCGCTTCGGCCAGAGAGGGTGGCGAGAACAGGGTGGGGCTGAGGCGGAAACCTTTAACGGCTTCCAGAGCCCGCGCGCGCAGTTCCGGTGTGAAGTCGATCAAGTCATCTTCACCGAAGCCCTGACGGTCGAACGCCGCTGGACGAGTTGGGAACGGCTGAGTCAGCGAATACCACTCGCCGGGAACATCTCCAGCGGGCACGGGTCGCTCTTCAATTGGCCAGATCGGCTCGCCAGTCTCTCTGTCAAAGGTGTAGACGAACGCCTGCTTGGTGACCGCCATGACAACCTTCTTGCCGTTGGGCAGGTCGGCCAGCACGGGGGCTGAAGGCAAATCCCAGTCCCAGATGTCGTGGTGAATCAGCTGGTTGTGCCAGCGGCGCTCGCCAGTTCTGATATCCAGAGCAACCAGGCTGCTGGAGAAGAGATTGGAGCCCGGACGGTCACCACCGTAGTAGTCGCCCGTCGGATCCTCTACCGGCAGATAGACAATGCCCAGCTCAGGATCACCGGATATCGGTGCCCAGACCCCAGCATTACCAGTGTATTCGGCACTGTTTTCCAGCCAGGATTCGGCGCCGATTTCAGTCGGTTCGGGAATCGTGTGGAAAGTCCACAGCAGTTCGCCGGTATGCACATCGAACCCGCGAATATCACCTTTGACGTTGGACTTGGAGCGTGGACGACCACCTGTCATGTGCGCTGCCCCGACTACAATGACGTTGTTCATTACGAAAGGCGGTGCGGATGCACCGATATCGGTGTTCTCATATCTGGGATCTTCAGCGTTACGCAGACCTACCATCAAGTCTACAATTCCGTTAGTGCCGAACGCCGGGTCCGGAATGCCGGTTTTGGCATCCAGCGCGACCAGATGGTAGCCAGGAGTCACATCAAAAATTCGCGTATTGTCGCCTTCGCGCCAGTAAGCCACACCGCGGCCGGCGCCCTTGCGCGGCGCGTTGTCAAAGCGTTTGCCTTCATCTGGGCGCCACAACCACAGTACTTCTCCCGTGGTGGCGTTCAGTGCGAC
>JAUSMU010000055.1 GCA_030645995.1 Gammaproteobacteria bacterium
ACCAGCAGCACCAGTAGAATGCCATGCGAGATGACGTCTCTGATGCCTGCCACTGGCAGCGGGTCGTCGTAGTCGAGCGGGGTGATCATGCGATAGACGATGCGCAGGTAGTAGAACAGGCCGATGCCGCTGCCGATGACCATGGCGGCGAGCGGGCCCCATTGGGCGGTCTCCACGCCGACGGAGAAAATGTAGAACTTGCCGATGAACCCTACGGTGAGTGGTATGCCCGCGAGCGAGAGCAGCATCGCGGTGAAGATGACTGCCAGCCACGGGTCGCGCCAGAACAGGCCTTGGTAGTGGCCGATGTGGTCGCGCTCGTGGGCGCTGTCGGAGACGACCATCATGACGCCGAACGCGCCGAGGGACATGATCACGTAGGCGGTGAGATAGAAGCTGACCGCTTCGCCGCCGAGTGAGCCGTCTCCGGTAATGGCGGAGTCAATCGTCATGAGTGCGATCAGCAGGTAGCCCATGTGTGCGATGGATGAATAGGACAACAGGCGCTTCAGGTTGGCCTGCAGCAGTGCGAGCAGATTGCCACCGAGGATGGAGAGCACGCCGATGACTGTGAGCACGTTGATGATCGCGGGGCTGTCGAGTACACCCGACACGCTCAAGAAGCGCATCATCAACGCCGCCATGGCGACCTTGCCGACGGTGGCGAGAAACGCAGTCGCGGGCAATGGGGCACCTTCGTAGACATCCGGCGTCCACAGGTGGAATGGCACAAGCGAAAGCTTGAACGCGAAGCCAGTAATGATGAGCAACGAGGCGACGACGAAGTACTCTGACCCGGGGCCGTCGGCAATGCCCTGGGTGATGCCAACGCTGATATCGCTGAAATGCAGCGTGCCGGTTTGGGCATAGAGCAGCGCTACGCCGAACAGCACGAAGCCGGAAGAGACAGCAGAGAGCACGAGGTATTTGATGCTCGCCTCCATCGGGTATTGCGCGGTGGCCTCGCGGTGCAGCGGGTAGGCAATCATGCCGTAGAGGCAAACGCTCAACGTTTCCATCCCGAGGAAGGCTGTGATGAAGTGGGTGCTGCTGACCATCACCAGCGCGCCGAGTGTGGCGATGGCGATGAGCAGATAGAATTCGTCCTGATGATCTTCGAGATTGCACAGGTAGGGATAACTGAACAGTGTGACTGCAAGTGCGGCGAGCAATATCAGCGCGGTGCAGAAGATGTTGAAATTGTCCACCTGCAGCAGCGGCGTCACTTCCTGCAGTGGGTAGCGGACGACTATCAGCAGGCTCAGCAGTGCCAGCAACAGGCCGCTCGCGGTGAGGATGCAGCTCACAGCGTGACTGCGTTTCACGGCCACCATCAGCATGGTGATGACAGGGGTCGCGGTGACGATGATCAGCGGCAACAGCAGCATCATTTGATCAAAGGTCATGGCAGCACCTCCCCGAACGACTCAAGCAAGAAGGTCATCGTTGGTTCCGCCATCGCAAGGAACGTCTGGGGATACATGCCCATCCACACCAGGCCGATTGCCATGGCGCCATAGCACAGGAGTTCGACACGTGAGAGGTCGGCGGGTTCTTGAAGATCGCGAGCAGGCTCGCTCCCACCGTGAGGAGTATGGTAAGGGCCGTGGAAGACGCGCTGGATCACCCAGAGGGAATAGACTGACGCGAAGATCAACCCCAGCGCCGCGAAAATGGTGGCGACTTGATTGACCTGGAACGCGCCGAGCAGCGAGAGGAATTCGCCGATGAAGTTGCCGAGGCCGGGCATGCCCAGCGACGCAATCGAGAAGAACAGCGCCATCGCCGACATCAGCGGCAACTTCGCCCACAGTCCGCCCATGCGGCCCATGTCACGCGTGTGAAAGCGATGCTGCAACCCGCCGGCCAGCATGAACAGCGCGGAGGACGTGAGACCGTGCGCCAGCATCGTCATCAGCGCGCCCTGCAGGCCATAGATGTTCCAGGCGTAGACACCGAGCAGCACAAAGCCCATATGGCTGACGCTGGTGTAGGCGATCAGGCGCTTGATGTCGGTCTGCGCGAACGCGAGCTTGGCGCAGTAGAGAATGCCGATCACGGCGATGGTCATGGCCACCGGCGCGAAGTCTGCTGCGGCCTCGGGGAACAGCGGCACTGCGAATCTTATGAGCCCATAGGCACCGGTCTTGAGCAGCACACCGGCCAGCAGCACGCTGCCCGCAGTGGGTGCCTGACTGTGGGCATCGGGCAGCCAGGAGTGCAGCGGGAACGCGGGCAGCTTGGTGGCAAAACCGATGAAGAAGCCGAGCATCACCAGCATCTGGAAGCGACCTTCGAGCACCACGTTCTGCAGCTCGAAATAATCGAAGCTGAAGCGGCCGAACTGCACGAAGTGGAAGTACGCGAGACAGAGGATGGCCACGAGCAGAATCAATCCCGACACCTGCGTGAATATGAAGAACTTCATCGCGGCGTACGCACGATTCTCGTGGCCCCAGATGGCAATGATGAGATACATCGGAATCAGCATCACTTCCCAGAAGAAGAAGAACAGGAACAGATCGAGCGCGGTGAACACGCCGACCACACCGGCCAGCGTCCACAGCAGGTTGAAGTAGAAGAAACCGGGGCGCTCGGTGATCTCGTGCCACGCGGCCCCTGTCGCAATCAGGCCAAGGAAGACGGTGAGCGCCAGCATCAGCAATGAGAGACCATCGACCCCCACCTGCATGAAGATGTCGAAACGCGCAATCCACGACCACTTTTCGAGAATGAGCCACTGGCCTCCAGGTGAAAGCGGATCGGGAGAATTATCCAGACACAGCATCACCACAAGGATCAGACTGAACACCATCGCGATCAGCGCTGTCACGCGCGGCAGGCGCGAATCCAGCGCCTCGCTCGCCCACGCCAGTGCGCCGCCAACAAACAGGATGAGAATGAGCCAGATGACAATCATGCCCACACTCCTATGCCGATCACGAGCACGAGCCCGCCGACGAGACTGATGGCATACCAGCGCAGGTAGCCCGTCTGCGTGAGCACGAGGGCGCGATTGCTGATGCGCGCGAGCTCTGCCAGTGCCGTGTAGAACTGATCGATCACGTCGCGACGATTGAACTGGGCGAGCGCGAGGAAGGGTTTGACGAAGACAAAGTTATAGAGTGCGTCCATGCCCCATCCGCTGAACCAGAAGCGGTTCAAGAATCTGCCGAGGGGAGAATTGAGAATCTGCGTACGCAGATGTTGCCCGGCCTTCTCATATGGACGACTGCCGTAAAGCAGATAGCTGATCATCACACCGAAGATCGGCACCAGAATCATGACGGTGTGAATGAGCTGGCTCGGGTGTGTTTCTTCATGTGCCTCCGCGTGAGCAAACACAGCATCCACAGGGACGTGGATGAGCCCGCCAAACAATGACAGGACGCCGAGAATCAGTAATGGCAACGCCATGGCAATGCCGGTCTCCTCGTGGACCGCGCCGGGGACATGGTGCGCGTCGTGACTGGCGTGTTCCTGATGGTTATCCCTGCCGAAGAACACCACGAACACCAGCCGGAAACTGTACAGCGCCGTCATGAAGGCACCGAGCACGCCGCCGAGCCACAACAACATGCCGTACTGCGGATGGGCGAGCGCAGCGAGTAGTATCTCGTCCTTGCTGTAGAAGCCCGAGGTGAACGGCAACGCCGTGAGCGCCGCACTTCCGATCACGAACGACCAGAACGCCACCGGCAGCTTCCTGCGCATGTCGCCCATACGGAAGATGTCATGTTCGTGATGCAGACTGAGAATCACGGTGCCCGCTGCGAGGAACAGCAGCGCTTTGAAGAATGCATGAGTCATCAGGTGGAAGATCGCCGCCGACCACGCGCCGACACCCAGAGCGAGGAACATGTAGCCGATCTGGCTGATGGTGGAGTAGGCGAGAATGCGCTTGATGTCACGCTGGGTGAGCGCGGTGAATCCTGCCATCAGTAATGTCGCCAGACCCACGAACGCCACCAGCAACTGCACCGACGGCGCCAACTCGAACAGGATGTGAGTGCGCGCAATCAGATAGACACCAGCAGTCACCATCGTAGCGGCGTGGATCAGTGCGCTGATCGGTGTCGGGCCCGCCATGGCATCGGGCAACCACGTCTGCAGCGGCAGTTGTGCGGATTTGCCGACGGCGCCACCAAGCAGTAGCGCTGCAGCCGCCACTGCCATGCCCTGACCTTCCGACCACTGCTGCGGCGCCAGCGTCAGAATCTCCTGAATATTGAGCGTGCCAAGTTGCTGAAACAGCAGGAACAGACCGATCGCCATCGAGGTATCGCCCACACGGGTCACAACAAACGCTTTGCGCGCGGCATAACCATTGGCGGGGTTGTCATACCAGAAGCCGATCAGCAGATAGCTGCACAGCCCCACGCCTTCCCAGCCGAGATAGAGCAGCACCAGATTGTCGGCGAGCACCAGCACCAGCATGGAGGCAACGAACAGATTCATGTAGGCGAAGAAACGCGCGAAACCCGGATCATCCGCCATGAAGCCGGTGGAGTAGAGATGAATCAGAAAACCAACACCGCTGATGATGAGCAGCATCACCACGGTCAGCCCGTCGAGGTAGAATGAGAAGCCGGGCGTGAAGGTGCCGACACTCATCCACGTCCATAGCAGTTGTGTGTGGGACTCAAGACCGCTGCCGAGAAACTCGATGCTGACCAGAGCCGCCAGCAGGAAGGAAAGCCCAATGCTGCCGACGCCGATCAGCCCCGCGATGCGGCGTGGCAACGAGCCGCGCGTGAGCACCAGCGCGAGGAAACCCGCGAGGGGAAATGCTGGCAACAGTCCAATCCATTCCAACATCACGTCACCCTGTGGGAGCGGGCCCCGCCCGCGAAAATAACCGCTCTCATCGCTTCATCATCCCTTCATTTCACTTAGAACACTGATATCCACGGTATGGAATCGCCTGTACATTTGAATGATGAGTCCCAGCCCCACCGCCACCTCGGCAGCGGCGAGCGTAAGAATCATCAGGAACATGATCTGTCCGTCGGCATGACCCCAGCGTGCAGAGCCCACCACAAACGCGAGACCACACGCATTGAGCATGATCTCCAGCGACATCAGCACGAACACGATGTTGCGGCGCGTCAGCACGCCGATTAGCCCGCAGACGAAAAGAATCGCCGCGAGGATCAAGCCGTGTTCATAAGGAATCGATGGCATTTAGGTTTACCTTTAAATCATTCCTATCTCTTCGCCAGGTGGTAGGCGGCGATCAAACCCGCCAGCAGCAGCATCGAGGCGAGTTCCACCGCGAGCAGCCACGGACCGAATAACAACACGCTGAGCTCATGCACACCCACTTCCACCGGCACCACGTCCACCCGCTGCGTGACGAGCACACTCACCAGTTGCACCAACAGCACCAGAATCAACAGCCCCGGACCGACCCACAACTGCGGACGCAGCCACGCCTTCTCTTCATTTTCCGTCGCCTGCCCCAGGTTGAGCATCATCATCGCGAACAGGAACAACACCATGATCGCGCCCGCGTACACAATCGCTTCAAGCATCGCGGCAAAGGGCGCGCCGAGCACGAAGAAGATCACCGCCACGGCGAGCAGGGAAATAATCAAATACACCAGTGCATGCACGACGTTTGTACTGATGGTCACCGAGATCGTGGAGATGAGCGCGACGGCACCCGCAAGATAGAAAAGCATCGTCATGGCAGCAGGCTCCTCACGTCGACAGGCGGCGCTTCGTTGCGCGCCTCACCCTTGTCCTTGCCGCCGATCTTCTTCCCGGCAACCCGATAGAAGTTGTAGTCGTGGTATTTGCCGGTACCGTTGATCAGAAGGTCTTCTTTCTCCCACACCATGTCCTGGCGTACGTATTCGGCCATCTCAAAATCCGGGGTCAGTTGAATCGCGTTGGTGGGGCAGGCCTCCTCGCAAAAACCGCACATGATGCAGCGCGAGAAGTTGATGCGGAAGAATTCGGGATACCAGCGCCCTTCGTCGTCTTCGGCTTTCTGCAGCGCGATGCAATCCACCGGGCAGGCCACCGCGCAGAGGTTGCAGGCCACGCAACGCTCCTCGCCATCCGGATCACGGCTGAGAATGATGCGGCCACGCCAGCGCGCGGCCATCTGCGGCTGCACGTCGGGGTACTCCACGGTGTCGGTCTTGTCGAACGCATGCACGAACACACGCCACAACGTGACGACCTGACTGATGAGCGTGTCCTTGATGAGTCTCAACATTTACATGCCTCCTTCCTGCCAGAGCACAAACGCGCCCGTGATCATCAGGTTGAGCAACGACAGCGGCAGCAGGAACAGCCAGCCATAGGTCATGAGCTGGTCATAGCGCGGCCGCGGAATTGCGGCGCGCAGCAGAATAAAGAACGCGATGAAGAACGAGGTCTTCAGCACAAACCAGACAATCGGTGGCAGGAAGGCCGGGCCCAGCCAGCCGCCGAAGAACAGCACCACCAGCAGCGACGAGATCAGCAGCACGCCCAGATATTCGCCCACGAAGAACATGCCGAACTTCATGCCCGAATACTCGGTGTGATAACCAGCGACAATCTCCTGCTCGGCCTCGGGAATATCGAAGGGTAGACGGTGACTTTCGGCGATGCCCGCGATCATGAAGATCAGGAAGCCGATGAATTGCGGAATGATGAACCAGCCATCGGTTTGCGCGATGACGATGTCGCGCAGATTGAAGGAACCGGTCAGCGCCACGACGCCCAGCAAGGAGATGCCCATGAACACTTCGTAGCTCACCATCTGCGCCGCAGCACGCAAACTGCCGAGCAGCGCATACTTGTTGTTCGAGGCCAATCCACCGAGCATCACGCTGTAGGCCCCCAGCGATGCCATCGCCAGCACGAACAGCACGCCGACATCCGAGTCGATCACGCCCACGCCGGGTGCAAACGGAATCACCGTGAAGCTCATCAGGATCACGAACATGATGATGGGCGGTGCGAGAACGAAACTGAACTTGTCCGCGAATGGCGGCACCCAGTCTTCCTTGGCGAAGATCTTGATCATGTCCGCCACCACCTGCAGCAGACCAAATGGGCCGACACGATTCGGGCCGAGGCGTTCCTGCCACAGACCAAGCAGGCGGCGTTCCACCCAGATCAGCATCGCGGCGACAATGATGACCGTGAAGAGAATGGCGCCGATGCTCAGAGGTGAACCGACTTCCCAGACCATGATGTTCAGCTCCTCCCTGGCTCAGAGTTGTTAATAAGGGAATCATTGATGATGAGATCACTGAACATCTGGCGGCTGCGAGCCAGCACGTTGTCGTCTTCGTGTACGGGAGCGACGCTGACGCTGCCAGCGAAAAGGTGACGATTGATCTCGGCACCACAGTAGATGCCGACCGCGCCCGCCGCGATACGCTGACGAATCAGCACCGGCAACTCCACGACATGATCTCCGTTGCTGACGCGGGCCAGGCCGTGCTGATGCAGCCCGAGCGCAGTCGCCTCGCTTTTACCGATGCACAGGTAGGGGCCGACGGAGCGTGCGGTAATGGCGGGCGACTTGGCACTCAACTCGTCGCTGCCGAAGATGTGATCGATGAAGTAGACGACGAATGTGCCTTTTTTGCCGGCCTTGGCAGGATTGACTGCCATTGCACTCTGGGGCGGCAGTGTGCGCTGCAGCAGATGCACGCCCTTGCAGCCTTGCTTCAGCTCACCATTGATCTCGTCTTGAAACTTGCTGATGGCCTGATTGGAATTCCACCCGGGTGCCCACGCCGCAGAAAGCAGACTGGAATCCTTTTGCAGCGACAATCCTTCCATCGAAAACGCCATCGGTGATTGCCGATCTGTCGGCTGTTTCGACTCATGCACATTGCTGTTCGCGTGCATGGCCGTGCGGCCGCTGTAGCGATGTAGCTGGCGCGGCGACTTCATCAGCGCCTGCATGCCGGTGCGCGGTGGCAGCAGCTTCTCCGCTCCCGCAAACGCCGCGAGTGTCTGCGCGCTGTGAAAGAGAATTGTCTCACTGGTGGTGAGCAGGGGCGAGAGCGGATCGTGGGGTGTCAGCCACTCGTAGCCAGGGCGCAGCGCCGCATCGGCCGGGAACACCTGATGACTGGATTGCGCGCGCCCTTCGTAGTTCACGAAAGTAGAGTTCTGCTCCGCGAAGCTCGTGACGGGCAGCAGCAACTGCGCACGCGCATTGAAACTGTTGTGTAGCTGATCGATCACCACCCATACCGCACTACCGGAATCAGTACCTGCAATTGCCGCATCAAGCGCGGCGGGTGTAGTGCGCAGTGAGAGATCATTCTCCAGCACGATGGCGGCGTCAGCGTTGCCACGGGCAAGGCGTTGCAACGCCTCGTCGAGAGTGCCCCCGCCCTCCTCCATCAACAACGCCAGCCCCATGGTGTTGACCTCGGGCATGGCAAAACACAGATTGATCGCAGCGGATTGCACACTGTGTTTGCGCAATGCCCTGGCGACATTGGCAGCCGCATGGATCAACGCCTCACTCCCGGCACTGATGCCCGAGACAATCGTGGGCTTTGTGGCGCTGATGAGGGCAGCGGCAATACGCCTTGCCTGCTCTGCGGAATCTTCGTCGGTCGCGGCAGTTCCCACGGAGGCATCAATGGTGTTGGCAATGGCAGACAGCAATGCCACTTGCTGAGCGATGGTGCTGAGGCAGGTCTCCGTCGCGACATCGTCCAATCGGGTACCCTGTGGACTCAGAATGAACAGCGGGCTCAATTCGTTTTGCGCCAGCTCACGCACCGCTGCATCCTGCCACAGCGGAATGCGCGCATCGGTGGCCAGTTGCGACGCACGATTGCGCACAGCCTGGCGCAAAGCCAACGCAAAACGTGGCGACGTATTGGTGATGTCCTCATTCACGACCAGCACGCAGTCGGCCTGCTCCAGTGTGCGGATGTCCGGGCAATGCAGCCCCTGTTCGCGGTTGATGGCAATGACAGCCTGCATGCAGCGTTGCTGCTCTGCGGAGAAACCCGCGTAGAAATTCTTCACGCCAACGCGGGCACGCAATGCCAGATTGCTTTCCAGTGACGCCCGTGGCGAACCGATGCCCACCACATCGCCTGCCGTCAGCGCATCGAACTGGCGCTGAGCCTCTTGTTGCGTGAGCGGCTTGCGTACACCCTTCTCGTCGGCATGCGAGGACACAAGACTCGCTTCAGTGATGCGATTGTCGCTGCTGTTGAAACCGTAACCAAAGCGTCCACGGTCGCAGAGGAAGTAACCGTTCAGATCATGATGGTAACGATTGACGATGCGGCGCAGCGTGCCGTAGCGCTCACCCGGTGTAGTGTTGCACCCGGCTCCGCAACCGGTGCAGATCGAAGGCGCCGTTTGCAGATCCCACTTGCGCGTGTAGTGTTCACTGAAGGTCTTGTCGGTGAACACGCCAGTCGGGCACACCTCTACCAGATTGCCGCTGAACTCGCTCTCGAGTGTCCCTTCTTCCTGGCGCCCGAAGTAGACGTGATGATGCGCGCCGAGTGCTGCCAGATCCTTGCCGCCCGCGTAATCGTCGTAGTAGCGCACGCAACGGTAACAGGCGATGCAGCGGTTCATCTCATGATTGATGAAGGGACCAAGATTCTGGTTGCGATGCGTGACCTTCTTGAAGTCGTAGCGGCGATAGTTGTGACCGGACATCTGTGTCATGTCCTGCAGGTGGCACTCGCCCCCTTCTTCGCACACCGGACAGTCGTGAGGATGACTGATCATCAGACTCTCGATGACACTGCTGCGCATCTTCACGGCCTGCGCATCGGCAATGGAAATGATCGCGCCGTCACTGGCAGGCGTCATGCACGACATCACCACCGTGCCGATCTTGTCGTCCGCGTTGCGATATTGTTTCACCGCGCACTGACGACAGGCGCCGACCGAACCCATGCACGGATGCCAGCAGAAATAGGGCAGGTCAAGCCCATGCGACAGACACTCCTGCAGCAGATTGTTCTGCGGGTTGACCTCATAGACGATGCCATCAACGGTTATCTTTGCCATGGGCAGCCTCCGCCGTGAATGTGATCGTGGAAATCGTCGCGGAAGTGGCGCAGCGCGCTGCCCAGCGGGGCCATCGCGCCGGGTGCCAGCGCGCAGAACGTGCGACCCGGCCCCAGGTATTCCAGATGATCCGTCAGCACCTGCATGTCGGATTCCAACCCACCGCCCTTCTCGAAGCGCTGGAATATCTCATCGATCCACGGCAGCCCATCGCGGCACGGCGTACACCAACCGCAGGACTCGTGACTGAAAAATTTCATCAGGTTGCCCACCATGCCCACGGGGCAGGTTCGATCATCGAGCACGATCATCGTGCCGGTGGCCAGGCGACTGCCCGCCTTGCCGATCACGTCGTAATCCAGCGTGAGATCGAGGTGCTGTGGCAAGAGGAAGTCGGTGGAGCCACCACCGGGCAGGAAGGCGCGCAACGCATATCCATCACACATGCCACCCGCTTTATGTTCAAGCAGTTCGCGAATCGGCGTGCCCAGCGGCAACTCCCAGCAACCCGGATTCTTCACGCGGCCACTGACACCACACAGCTTCGTTCCCGCGTCGGCGCCGAGCCCAAGACCTTTGAACCACTCGATGCCGTAGTTAACGATGCCCGGCAGATTGCACAGCGTCTCGACGTTGTTGACGATGGTCGGCTTGCCCCAAAGTCCGCTGACCTGGGGGAAGGGCGGCTTGGCGCGGGGATTCGCGCGCTTGCCTTCCAGCGCGTTGAGCAGCGCAGTTTCCTCGCCGCAGATGTAACGCCCGGCGCTGGTGTGCAGGATGATCTCCAGATCAAATCCGGAGCCCTGAATATTCTTGCCGAGCAGCCCTTTGTTGTGCGCCTCGGCAATCGCGTTCTGCAGCAGTTTTTCCGCCCGCAGATATTCGCCGCGCAAAAAGATGTAGGCCGTGTTCGCTTGAATCGTGTATGCGGCGATCATCATGCCTTCGAGCAAGAGATGGGGATCACCTTCCATCAGCAATCGATCCTTGAACGTGCCTGGTTCCATTTCGTCAGCGTTGACGACGAGGTACTTGGTCTTGGGCGCGTTGTCGCCCATGGGCACGAAGCTCCATTTCAGACCCGTGGGAAACCCTGCCCCTCCTCTTCCCTTCAATCCGGAATTCTTGACCAGGTCGAGCACGTCGCCCGGCGCCATCGTCTTCAACATTTTTTCCACGCTGCCATAGCCACCGGCCGCGCGGTACTGTCCGATGTCGAACGGTGCCCGGCTCATGTCGATGTTCCTGGTCAGGGGACGATCAGTCATTTGCTTTCACTTGCCTCTTTGTTCAACGCTCTTTGCGCAAACAGTTGGTCGATTTTTTCCGCAGTCAAATTGCGATGCTGTTCTCCATCCATCAGCATCACCGGCGCACGATCACAATCACCGAGACAGGGCACAGGCAGCAAGGTGTATTCGCCATCGGCAGTCGTCTGTCCGTAGTCGATACCCAGGCGATTGCTGATGTGCTCCTTGATTCGATCGCAGCCCATGATCCAGCAGCTCACGCTGTCGCAGAACAAGATCACGTTCCTTCCCACCGGTCTGCGAAAGATCAGATTGAAGAACGTCGCGACACCATCGAGTTCATGTGCAGACATGCCGAGATAGTCCGCCACACCCATCAGACTTTCATCCGACACCCAGCCCTGGTGCTTCTGCACAATCTTCAACGCCTCCAACCCCACCGCGCGCTTGTCCGGGTACAGCGTCATCTCGTGATCGATCTCGTGCTTCTCTTCGGCAGTGAGAGCACGCGCTATCGGTCGTGATGTGCTGCTGGCAATTATGTTCATAGGCATCACCTGTCCACATCCGCCATCACGAAGTCGATGCTGGCGATGATCGCAATCAGATCTGCCACCATGAAGCCTCGGCTGATTTGCGGAATCATCTGCAGGTGCGCGAATGACGGCGTTCTGATGCGCGTGCGATACGAGCCTGTGCTGCCATCGCTCACCAGGTAGTAACTGCTGAGCCCCTTGGTTGCTTCAATTGTCATTGTCACTTCATTGGGTGGAATCACCGGGCCCCAGCTCACACTCAGGAAATGGTTGATCAGTGTCTCGATATCGAGCTTGCTCTTTTCCTTCAGAGGCGGCGTGGTCAGAGGGTGAGCTGATTTGTACGGGCCGGACGGCATGTTGTCCACGCACTGACGAATGATGCGCAAGCTCTGACGAATCTCTTCCACGCGCACGGCGCAGCGGTCATAACAATCGCCGTTCACTGCGATGGGCACCTCGAATTCGAAATTTTCATAGCCGCTGTAAGGACGCTGCTTGCGGAAGTCATACTCCATGCCGCAGGCACGCAGGCCCGAGCCTGTGATGCCCCAGTCCATGGCTTCCTTTACGCCATAGGCACCGACGCCCTGAGTACGGCGCTTCAGAATTCCGTTGTTCATCACCATGCTGTCGTAGTCGCGCAGCCGCGCGGGCATGAAGTCGAGCAGTTCACGAATGGCTTTGTCCCAGCCGTTAGGCAGATCCTGCGCCACACCGCCGATGCGGAACCAGCCCGGATGCATGCGAGCGCCGCAGATGGATTCGATGATGTTGAAGACGCGCTCGCGGTCCACGAACATGTAGAACACCGGCGAGAGCTGCCCAACGTCTTGCGCAAAAGTGCCATAGAACAGCAGATGGCTGGCGATGCGGAACATCTCGCAAAGCATCACGCGAATCACCTTCACGCGCTCGGGCACCACGATGCCGGCCATCTTCTCCACCGCCATCACGTAGGGCAGGTTGTTCATCACACCGCCGAGATAATCGATGCGGTCGGTGTAGGGAATGAAGGTATGCCAGGTCTGGCGCTCGGCCATTTTTTCGGCGCCGCGATGGTGGTAGCCGATGTCGGGCACGGCATCGACGAGAATCTCGCCGTCCAGCTGCAGCGCAATGCGGAACACGCCGTGAACGCTCGGATGGTTGGGGCCGAGGTTGAGAAACATGAACTCGGAATTCTTGGAGTCGCGGCGCATGCCCCACTCTTCCGGATTGAAACGCAGGGCCTCTTGCTCGACGATCTGGCGCTCAGCAGAGAGCGAATACGGTTCCATCTCCGTGGCCCGTGCCGGATGATCCTTGCGCAGCGGATGACCCTTCCAGGTCGGCGGCAGCATGATGCGCGTGAGATTGGGATGACCGGCAAAGGTGATGCCGAACATGTCCCAGCACTCGCGTTCATACCAGTTGGCATTGGGCCACAGATTGCTGATGGTCGGCATCACGAGGTCTGCATCCAGCAGGGCCACCTTGAGGCGAATGTCGCAATTGTGTGTGAAAGACATCAGGTGATAGGTGACAGTGAAGTCGCTCTCGGGCTGGCCCTGACGATTGACGCGCACACGCTCGTCGATGGCAGTAATGTCGAAGAGCATCTGAAAGCGGATCGAGGCACTCTGGCGCAGGTACTGCATCACGATAATGAGTCCGTCGCGCTTGAGCCACAGCACCGGAATGCCGTCGCAGTAGCTCTGCACGGCAATGACCTCATTCTCGAAACGCAGACACAGCTCCTCCACCAGCGTGGCGGTCACTGAGTCTGCATACGATGTGGTATCGATGACTTCCATATGTCTTCTTGTTGTTATGGTTGCTTATAATTTTGGTTACTTATTTTTCGATTGCTTACAGCTCGTCCGGGCTCCTCAGCTCCGTCGCGGCGATTCTTTCGGCACGGCGCAGGTCGCGTTGCACCGGGTCGGGCTCCTTCTTGTAGACCTTCTGATCGTTGATCACCCAGCTCAGTGGACGCTGTTCGCGGCCGATGGATTCCTGCAACAGGATCAGCCCCTGCAACAATGCTTCGGGGCGCGGAGGACAACCGGAAACATACACATCCACGGGTAAAAATTTATCCACACCCTGCACGACGGAGTAGATGTCATACATGCCGCCCGAGTTCGCACACGACCCCATGGAGATGACCCAGCGCGGCTCCAGCAATTGTTCGTAGAGCAGCTCCACCACCGGGGCCATTTTGCGGAACACGGTACCGGCAATCACGATCAGATCGGCCTGCCTCGGTGTGCCACGAATCACCTCCGAGCCAAAACGTGCCAGGTCGTGCCTGCTGGTGAAAGCGGTCGCCATTTCCACATAGCAGCACGACAGCCCGAAGTTGAAGGGCCACAGCGAATTCTTTCTGCCCCAGGACACCATGTCTTCGAGACGCCCCATCATCACGTTGCGGCGAATGTATTCGTCGAAGGAACTCGTACCTCGACCCGGCGAGGCGGCCTCGTCTGCCCTTTCCAACTGCCAGCTCATGAGCGCTCTCCTGGAACAAAAGTATCAGGGGCAGGAATGTTGGTAACCCCACCGGAGCCGCGCACTGTGCGCAATTGGCGGCGCTGTGTTTGAGTGCGCCAGTCGAGCGCACCGACGCGCCACAGATACACCAGTGCGGCGGTCAGAATCAGAATGAAAATGGATATTTCGATGAACCCGGCCCAGCCGTTTTCGCGCACGGCGACAGCCCAGGCGAAGAGGAATACAACTTCCAGATCGAAAATGATGAAGAGAATGGCAGTGATATAAAAATGTACGGAGATGCGGAAATTTGCGCTGCCGACAGAAACGATGCCGGACTCATATGGATAATCTTTCGCGGAGCCGGATTTGCGCTGACCCAAAAGAAAGGAGATCGTCAGCATGGTAATGACAACAAGCATTACCAGACCAAAATAGATCATGAATGGACGCAAGGCGTCCAGTAGCTGGTTTGCGCTATCCAATCCCGAACCCCTTCCGGGAGTGATGGACAGGCTGTCTTCGACGTCAGTAAATGAACAGCTTTACACGAAGGCAAGCCATTCTAATACAAGTGTAATTCTCAACTACACACCTACTGCAGAATTGTTTCAACACTCCATATTTTACAGTTGAAAAATTAGTTTCAGAAACAACACCTTGATACGCACCATGTAAGGACAGCATTCTTCATGACTGAACTAACACGATGCAAGAAAAAGTACAGACTACTCAAACCAAAGGCATTCGACTGCAGAAAATTAGAACAGAGGGAAAGGAAATTGCCAGATCGCGCACTTGCAGAAAACAGACCACGGCTCATTCATTCTTGTTCTTATTGTGACAGACTGCCGGCCTAGAGAGTGCTTTTGAATCTACACGCATCATAATTTGATGGCAAGCTCTTTTTCCGGCCCGATCACCACTGTCAGCGCAGGGCACCGTCGTGCTGCACCTTCCAGTTCTGGTAGTACTCCAGACTCACCATTTCGTTGAGATCCTTGTACTCTTCGGCGCGCTGCTGCAAGTTGGCCCGCATCACGTCTCCCACTGACAGAATACCAACGTACTCGCCGTGTTCTTCGATCAGCAGGTGGCGAATGCGCCGACCCAGGAACTTGTCATAAAGCTGAAATGCCTGATCGTTCACATTGGCAGAAATCAGCGCCTTGGTCATGCTCTGACCGATCAGCTCAGTCTTGGGGTTGAAGGCATCGTCAACTACCCGATACGTCAGATCACGTTCCGTCCAAATGCCAACGATGCGGCCTTCGTCGACAACCACTATGGAACCCACGCGATTCTGGGTCATGATTTTCACAGCTTGGTAGACGGTCGCCTCGGAGCTGACCGTTACCAATTGACCGCCTTTTTCTTGCAGAATGTCTCTGGCAGTTCTTTTCATCTTTGACTCCAAGCACGCTGTTCAAATGCAGCGCTTGAAACCAAGGTACGCTTCTTGACTTTGAGTGGCAACCCCACGCGGTTTTCTATTGGTAGGTGTCCATCGCCGGACACGCACAGTACAGGTTGCGGTCGCCGTACACGTTATCGATGCGGTTCACGGACGGCCAGAACTTGCTGTCTTTCAGTCCCGGTACCGGCCATGCGGCTTCCTGCTTGCTGTAGCCGCGCTGCCAGTTGCCGTCCATGATGTCGGCCAGCGTGTGCGGCGCATGCTTGAGCGGATTGTCCAGCGCGTCCAGCTCGCCGGATTCCACGCGGGCAATCTCCTTGCGAATGCTGATCATCGCCGCGATGAAGCGGTCCAGCTCCATCTTCGATTCGCTCTCCGTCGGCTCGATCATCAGCGTGCCCGCCACCGGGAATGACATCGTTGGCGCGTGGAAACCGTAGTCCATCAGGCGCTTCGCCACGTCTTCCTCACTGATGCCGGACGCTGCCTTGAGTGGGCGCAGGTCGATGATGCACTCGTGGGCCACCGTGCCGTTTCTGCCGGAATAGAGCACCGGGAAATGTGGCGACAGTTTGCGGGCGATGTAATTGGCATTGAGGATCGCCACTTGTGTCGCCTTCAGCAGACCTGCGGCGCCCATCAGGCTGATGTAGGTCCAGGAGATCGGCAGAATGCTGGCACTGCCCCAGGGCGCGGCGGATACGGCGCTGTTGCCGACGTTCGGACCTTCGAGTGTCACCATCGCGTGGTTGGCGAGGAACGGGGCCAGGTGCTTCTTCACGCCGATGGGGCCCATGCCGGGTCCGCCGCCGCCGTGCGGAATGCAGAAGGTCTTGTGCAGGTTGACGTGGGAGACGTCCGCGCCGATGTCGCCGGGGCGGGCTACTGCCACCTGCGCGTTGAGGTTGGCGCCGTCCATGTACACCTGACCGCCGCAGTCGTGGACGATCTGGCAGATTTCCTTCACGCCTTCCTCGTACACGCCATGTGTCGACGGGTAGGTGATCATCAGCGCGGCCAGTGTGTCTTTGTATTGTTCTCCCTTCGCACGCAGGTCGGCAATGTCGACGTTGCCGTGGTCGTCACAGGCGACGACCACCACCTTCATGCCGATCATCTGCGCGCTGGCAGGGTTGGTGCCGTGCGCGGAACTCGGAATCAGGCACACGTTGCGCTGCGCCTGGCCCTTGCTGGTCAGGTAATTGCGGATCGCCAGCAGGCCGGCGTATTCGCCCTGTGCGCCGGAGTTCGGCTGCATGCTCACGGCGTCGAAGCCGGTGATCTCGGCGAGCATCTCTTCGAGTTCTCGGATCATCTGGCGGTAGCCAAGCGTCTGCTCGACTGGCACGAAGGGGTGCGGCTTGCTGAATTCGGGCCAGGTGATCGGGATCATCTCGGCCGTCGCGTTCAGCTTCATGGTGCAGGAGCCGAGCGGGATCATCGCGTGGGTGAGGGAGATGTCCTTGTTCTCCAACCGCTTCAGGTAGCGCAGCATCTCGGTCTCGCTATGGTAGCGGTTGAACCACGGGTGGGTCAGGAAGCTGCTGGTGCGCTGCAGGCTGGCGGGGATGCCGTTGACGGCGGCGGTGCCAGTGCAGATCTGTTGATCGATGGCGGCCACGGTCAATCCACTGGCCTGTTCGCCGAGGATGACCTGCCACAGGCTCGCGACTTCTGCGGCGCTGGTGCACTCGTCCAGGCTGATGCCGAGGCTGCCCGGCAGGTCGATGCGCAGGTTGATGCCCGCAGCAGCGGCGCGGCTCAGAATCGCGGCGCGCTGTGCGGCAGTCACGTTAATGGTAATCGTGTCGAAGAACTGGGCGTTGACGGTGTTGATGCCGTTGCTCTGCAGGCCGTTCACCAGAATCGCCGTCAGGCGGTGAATACGCTGGGCGATGGTGCGCAGGCCTTCCGGGCCGTGGTACATGGCATACATGGACACGATGTTGGCAAGCAGCACCTGCGAGGTGCAGATGTTGCTGTTGGCCTTCTCGCGGCGGATGTGTTGTTCGCGGGTCTGCAAGGACATACGGAACGCCTGCTTGCCACGGGCGTCGATGGAGACGCCGATGATGCGGCCCGGCACGGCGCGTTTGTATTCATCGCGCGTGGCGAAGTAGGCCGCGTGCGGACCACCGTAGCCCATCGGCACGCCGAAGCGCTGGGTGCTGCCGAGCACCACGTCGGCACCGAATTCTCCCGGCGCTTTCAGTACCACCAGGCTCATCAGGTCGGCGGCGATCACCGCGATGCCCTTCTTGGCGTGCAGCGCCGCAATCGTGGCTTCCAGATCGCGCACGCTGCCGTTGCTGGCGGGGTATTGGAAAATGGCGCCGAACACATCGTGCTGTGGGAGGTCGGCGATGTCGCCGATGATCAGGCTGAAGCCGAAACAGGCGGCGCGAGTCTTGAGCACGTCGATGGTTTGTGGAAAACATTCCTGATCGACGAAGAAGCGGTCGCTGCCGCTGTTCTGACTGATGCGTTTCGCCATGGCCATGGCTTCTGCGGCGGCGGTAGCCTCATCCAGCAGCGAGGCGTTGGCGAGATCCATCGCTGTCAGGTCCAGGATCACCTGCTGGAATGCCAGCAGGGTCTCAAGGCGGCCTTGCGAGACTTCCGGCTGGTAGGGCGTGTAGGCGGTGTACCAGCCCGGATTCTCCAGCACGTTGCGGGTGATGACGTTGGGCGTCAAGGTGTCGTAGTAGCCGAGGCCGATGAAGGAGCGGGCGGGCTTGTCGGCGCTGACCATGGCCTTGAGGCGGCTCAGCACCTGCTGTTCGGTCGCGGGTTTGCCGAGGGCCAGCAGGCGCTTGAGGGCGATGGACTCGGGCACCGTCATCTCGATCAACTGCTCCAGCGATGTCAGCCGCAGCTCTTCCAGCATGGCGCGAATGTCAGACTCGTCCGGGCCAACGTGTCGGCCAATGAATTCGTCGCCGTTTTGCAGACACTCCAGTGTCCTGATTGATAGGTTCTGAGCATTCGCAGCGCTGCCAGTCATGGATAGCCTCGGATAAATAGTAAAAGACAGGGCCCGGCCAATGCGCGGAGCCCTGTGGTGTTGCGGTTCAAAAGTGATATTCGGTCGCGCTTGTTACGAGTCGCGGTTACTCGCAGATCTCTGCGTAGCCGTTCGCGTCGAGCAGCTCGTCCAGTTCGGACTTGTCGCTCGGCACAATTCTGCAGAACCAGCCGTCGCCATACGGAGAGGAGTTCACAATTTCGGGAGAGTCGAGCAGCGCGTCGTTGATGGCGACGATCTTGCCGGAGATGGGGGCGTAGATGTCCGAGGCGGCCTTGACCGACTCGACGACGCTGATCTCCTGCTTGGCACTGACGTCGGCGCCGAGCTTGGGCAGCTCGATGAACACGATGTCGCCGAGCAGCTCCTGAGCGTGGTCGGTAATGCCGACGGTGACGCTGCCATCTGATTCAACCCGAACCCACTCGTGGGTTGCCGCGTACTTCAATCCTTCGGGAAAGCTGCTCACTGATCAATCCTCTTTCTAAATTGACGAACTGCAAATGGAAAAGCTGTAAATGGACAAATTTATTCAAAAACCTTGGCGCCGAAACGCACGAAATTCGGTTTCACGATACGGACAGGGATGAGCTTGCCTCGGATATCGACATGGCAATCGGTGCTGCCAACCGGGATTCTAGCCAAGGCAATGGAATGCTTCAATGTGGGCGAGAAGGTACCACTGGTAATAACGCCTTCGCGCTCCTGACCATTCACGGTACACACCACCCGCAGCCCTTCGCGCAGCACGCCGCGCTCTTCCATGACCAGCCCGATCAGGCAGGGCAGCTCGCCAGCTTCCTGCTGGGCACGGTGTTTTTCCACGGCGGCACGGCCGATGAACTGGCGTGAAGCGGGCTCCCAGGCGATGGTCTGGATCATGTTGGCAGCGATTGGGGAGATGCTCTCGTTCATGTCGTGACCGTACAGATTCATGCCGGCTTCAAGACGCAGCGTGTCGCGGGCACCGAGGCCGATGGGGCGCACGCCGATGGTCAGCAGTTTGTCCCACAGGGCGGGAGCGTCCTCACTCGGGATGATGAGTTCGAGGCCGCGTTCGCCGGTGTAGCCGGTGCGGGCGATGAACCAGGTGCCGGATTCCAGCGCCTTGAAGTTGCCAAGCGCCTGCACGCTGGCGGCCACATCCGGCGCCAGCAGTGAGCAGACCTTGTCGATGGATTCCGGGCCGTGAACGGCGAGGATCGCCAGTTCCGGGCGATAGGTGATGCTGACCTGAAAGCCTTTGGCATGTTGCTGCATCCAGGCGAGATCTTTGTCGCGCGTGCCGCAATTGACCACCAGCCGATAGCCTTCCTGCCGACGATAGACGATCAGGTCATCGACCACGCCGCCGTCGGCATTGAGCATGGCGCTGTAGAGCGCTTTGCCGGTTTCCTTGAGTCTGTCGACGTCGTTGGCCAGCAGATATTGCAGCCAGGCCTTGGCATCCGCGCCGTTCACGTCCACGACCGTCATGTGGGAGACGTCGAACATGCCTGCGTGCTGGCGCACCGCATGATGTTCTTCGATCAAGGATTGGTACTGGATGGGCATGTCCCAGCCGCCGAAGTCGACGATTCTGGCATTCGCATCGAGATGCTTCTGGTAAAGAGGAGTTCTATGACCCACAGGCTAGTTCCCGGGCTGATGGTTCTAGGTTGATTTCACGCTGAAAGCCTCGCCCAAGACAGCCAGGACTGGATGCGCTGAGAGTTCCGGAGGGAAAAATGAGGCGGCCATTCTACTTGTTCGGCCGTTTTTTTAACAGAACAGAATTGTTGGGTGCGGTGGTAGGATGGCATGCAACTCTGCGCCTTCCTGCCTGACGAGGTTTTCCATGAAAAGACTGACACGCGCCCTGCTCACCGGGCTTACTCTTCTACTGCCGGTGGTGCTGTCACTGCAGGTGGCACTTTGGATGGTCACCACGCTGGAGGGATGGCTGAAGTCCCTGTGGGAGATTGCACTGCCTGAACAGTGGTATGTCCCCGGGCTGGGGGCGCTCGCACTCCTGTTGCTAGCCACCGGGATTGGCCTGAGCACGCGCATGTGGTTGCTGGGACTGCTCTGGAAAATGCCCGGACGGCTGCTCGAAAAAGTGCCCGTGATCAGCTACATCTACAACACCATCAAGGATTTCGCCGACATGATGGGCGGCAAGAATTTTTCCGAACAGTCCGTGGTATGGGTGACGCTCCCGCAAGCGCAGGCGCGACTGCTGGGCATCGTCACCAAGCGTGGGGCCGACAAGGATTCGCGGCTGGCACAGATGATTGGCGACGATGAGCTGGCGGTGTATCTGCCCATGAGCTATCAGGCCGGGGGTTACATGATTATCGTCAAGGAGGCGCAGGTGGCGCGCGTCGACATGGAGCCGGGCGACGCGCTGCGCCTGATCATGAGTGCGGGGCTTGGGCAGCGCGGGACGAAGAGCTGACGAAGCGTTTTTCAGGCTCTGTTACTGCAGGCCTTCCAGAAAACGGTCCGGCCGGGGGAAGTAATTGCGTTCGGCGTCCAGTGAGAAGACCACCGAGCTGGAGCGGCCGATGATCTGGTCGCGGGGAATGAAGCTATAGATGCGGCTGTCGGCGCTGTTGTCACGGTTGTCGCCGAGCACGAAGAACTGGTCATCCGGCACCGTCTCCGGGCCGAAGCTGCGGGAGATGCGGTTGGTGAGGCCGTCCGAGAGCATCGCCTCGTGGGAGTAGTCGAACAGGCTCTCGCGAATGATCAGGGACTCGTCGTCACTGGCGACGATCTGATAATCGGCGGGCTGGTCGTTGATCACCAGCGTGTTGTTGCGCATGTAGATGGTGTCGCCTGGCAGGCCGACGATGCGCTTGACCAGCCGCTTGCCAGCCGCCTCGGAATCGATGATGACGATGTCGCCACGGTCAGGATCGCTGACGGAGGCCAGGAAGATATCGGTGAAGGGGATGCGCACGTCATAGGCAAGCTTGTTGACCCAGACCTTGTCGCCATCCAGCAGCGTTGGCTGCATGGAGCGGCCGGAGATAGAGTTGAGGTCGGCAATCGCGCTCTTGAAGAAAACGATGGTCAGCAACAACAGCAGGAACTTTCGATTTTCTTGCCAGAACACGCCTAGATACTTCTTCATGTGAGGTTGGTTTCCGCTTTCCCGATGATTGGAGGTCACGAGCACGACAATAGGCGATTGCCTTTGTGCGTGTCAATCTGCGGCCCTGGTGGCTGGTGAGTTGGCGGCAATTCTTATACGCTTGCCGAACCTTTACTCGCCCTCCCTGAGTGAACTTTCCAGTGAACTTTCCAGTGAACTTCAACATGCCACTGCGCCACTTTCATCCCGTTGCCCGCGACTGGTTTACCAGCCACCTCGGCGTGCCGACAGCCGCGCAGGAACAGGCATGGCCAGCGATCAAGGCGGGGCGGCACACGCTGATTTCGGCGCCCACCGGCAGCGGCAAGACGCTCGCGGCGTTCTATGCCGTCATCGACAACCTGCTCTGGGAAGGCCAGCGCGGGCCTTTGCCCGCCGCGACACAGATTCTTTATATCTCGCCCCTCAAGGCGCTCAGCAACGACATTCATCGCAATCTGGAAGTGCCACTGCAGGGGCTTGCCGAGCAACTGGTGCAGGAAGGCTATGCGCCGGTGGATATCCGTGTCGCCGTGCGCACCGGCGACACCCCGCCCGCCGAACGCCAGCGCATGCTCAAGCACCCTCCGCACATTCTGGTGACGACGCCCGAATCGCTCTATCTGCTGCTGACCAGTGAGGGCGGCCGCGAGATGCTGCGCAGCGTGGGCACGCTGATCATCGACGAGATTCACGCCATGCTGGGCGACAAGCGCGGCTCACATCTCGCGCTCTCGGTGGAGCGTCTGCAGGCTCTGGTCGGCAGGCCCTTGCAGCGCATCGGGCTGTCGGCGACACAGCGGCCGCTGGCGCTGGTGGCGAATTATCTGACGGGGGCTCGCCACAGTGGTCCGGGAGACGCCGGTTCACCAGAGACCGGCAACTCAGCAGCTTGCCCCGACGAGGCTTCTCCCGACTGTGTCATCGTCGATTCCGGCCATCGCCGCAAGCTGGACGTGACCCTGGAAGTCCCGTCGTCACCGCTCTCGGCGTTGATGAGCAATGAAGTCTGGGACGAACTGTACCAGCGGCTGGTGCAGCTGATCGAGAGCCATCAGACCACGCTGGTCTTCGTGAACACGCGCCGCCTGTCAGAGCGGCTGGCACTGGCGCTGACCGAACGCCTCGGCGAGGGGCTGGTCAGCTCGCACCACGGCAGCATGAGCAAGGAACATCGCCACACGGCGGAGCAGCGCCTCAAGGCCGGTCACCTCAAGGTGCTGGTGGCAACGGCGTCGATGGAGCTGGGCATCGATGTCGGCTCGGTGGATCTGGTGGTGCAGTTCTCCTCGCCCAAGAGCATCGCCAAATTCCTGCAGCGTGTCGGCCGCAGCGGACACTCGGTGCGCGGCACGCCCAAGGGCATCCTCTTTCCTCTGACCCGCGACGATCTGGCGGAATGCACTGCGCTGCTCAATAGCCTGCACGAGGGCGAGCTGGACCGCATCCTCATGCCGGAGAAGCCCGTCGACATTCTCGCGCAGCAGATCGTCGCCGAGGTCGCCGCCAGCCAGAGCGAGCCGGGCAGCAGCGGCGAAGGCGGCTGGAATATCGATGCGCTCTACGCGCTGTTCGTCCGCGCCTGGCCGTATCGCGACCTCAGCCGCCCCGAGTTCAACGAGATAGTGAAGATGCTGGCCGATGGCTACAGCACCCGGCTCGGGCGCAAAGGTGCCCATCTGCATCTGGACGTCATCAATAACCGCGTCTCGGCCCGGCGCAGCGCGCGGCTGACGGCGCTGACCAATTGCGGCGCCATCCCGGACATGTTCGATTATCAGGTGGTGCTGGACCCGGATGACCTCGTAGTCGGCACCCTTAATGAGGACTTCGCGCTGGAGACCCTGCCCGGCGACATCTTCACCCTCGGCAGCCACAGCTGGCAGCTGCTGCGCGTTGATGGCCTGAAGGTACGGGTTCGCGATGCCCAGGGATCGCGGCCCACGATTCCGTTCTGGTTCGGCGAGGGGCCGGGGCGCACGGAAGAGCTGTCGACATCGGTGTGCGTGCTGCGCGAGACCATCGACGGCTTCCTGCTGGGCGAAGGCGCGCCCGCCGCCGTGCAGTGGCTGATCGAGACGCTGCAGCTGCCGCAACCCGCCGCGCAGCAACTGGTGGATTATCTGCAGGCCGGGCGCAACGCGCTGGAGGTGATGCCGACCCAGACTACGCTGGTGATGGAGCGCTTCTTCGACGAGGTGGGCGACATGCATGTGGTCATCCACTCGCCCTTCGGCAGCCGTCTGAACCGCGCCTGGGGGCTGGCGCTGCGCAAGCGCTTCTGCCGCACCTTCAACTTCGAGCTGCAGGCTGCCGCCAACGAGGACAGCATCGTCATCTCGCTCGGCTCGGTGCACAGCTTTCTCCTGGAGGAAGTGTTCTCCTATCTGCAGAGCGCCAGCGTCGAGGACGTGCTGGTGCAGGCACTGCTGGATGCGCCCATGTTCGAGGTGCGCTGGCGCTGGAATGCTACGCGGGCACTCGCCATCTCCCGCAACCGCAATGGCAAGCGCGTGCCGCCGCAGTTCCAGCGCATGGACGCCGAGGATCTGGTCGCTCATGTGTTCCCCGATCAGATTGCCTGTTTCGAGAACATTCAGGGCAAGCGCGAGGTGCCCGAACATCCGCTGGTGCAGCAGACCATTCACGACTGCCTGACCGAGGCGATGGACATCGAAGGCCTGAAACGGCTGGTGGCGGCGATCGAGGCCGGGACGCTGACGCTGATCGCAAGAGACTTGCGCGAGCCTTCACCGTTTGCGCAGGAGATCATCAACGCCCGGCCCTACGCCTTCCTCGACGATGCGCCGTTCGAGGAGCGCCGCACCAATGCCATCCGCAATCGCAGCTGGCTGGACCCGGCGGAAACCCAGTCCTACAGCGCGCTGGACGAGGCGGCGATTGCGCAGGTGCGCGATGAGGCCTGGCCGCTGGTGCGGTCTCCCGACGAGATGCACGACGCCCTCTATTCACTGGGTTTCGTGACCGAAGAGGAGGTTGTCCGGCACGGCTATCAGCATTATCTGCAGGCACTGGCGCAGCATGGCCGCGCCTGTCGGCTCTCGTCCGGCACGCATCAGCTGTGGGCCGCAGCCGAACGCTTGCCCTGCCTGAAGGCGCTGTTCCCTGAGGCGACATGTCAGCCGGAGCTGACGCTGCCCGCCTTGTTATTTTCAGAACAGTGGGAGGAAGACACCGCGCTGCGCGAGATTCTGCGGCGCCGTCTCGAAGGGCTTGGCCCGGTCACGGCGGCACGCCTGGCGAGCGACATGGGGCTGCGGGTAAAGTCTGTCGAAGTCGCCCTGATTGGGCTGGAGACGGAGGGTTTTGTGTTCAGAGGGCAGTTCTCGGAGCCAGATCAGTGGTGCGAACGGCGCCTGCTGCAGCGCATCCACCGCTACACCATCGAATCCCATCGGCAGGGCATCCAGCCCGTGTCGCTGCAGAGCTACATGCGCTTCCTCTTCGATCTGCACGAGATCAAGCCGCAGACTCTGCCCGCGCGGCCGGTGCTGGTGCCGTCCAACAGCGACGGACAGGGCCTGCTGCAGCGGACGCTGGCACGGATGGATGGACTCAGTGCACCGGCGACGCTGTGGGAAGCGGACATCTATCCCACCCGCATCAGCGCCTATGATCCGTCGTGGCTGGATGTCATGTGCATCAGCGGGCGTCTGGTGTGGGGGCGTTATGCGCTACCGGCGGCGAAAGGCCCGCAGACCGGCGCGAGTGCTGCGACTGGCGCCGAGGCGAAAGCCCGCAAGGCCGGGCCAGTCAAGGGGACTCCCATCAGCATGTTGTTGCGCGGCAATCTCGATATCTGGGAGACGCTGGCCGCGAGCGAGCGGCAGGCCGAGGAGCGTGGGGAGCCTGCCTTGAGCCCTGCTTTGAGCCCGACCGCCGCGCGCATCGCCGCCGATCTGCGCCAGCATGGCGCCAGCTTTTTCGACCAGATCGCCCGGCGCAGCGGGTTACTGCGCAGCCAGCTCGAACAGGGGCTGGCGGAGCTGGTCAGCGTGGGTCTGCTGACCAGCGACAGCTTCACCGGCCTGCGCGCCCTGCTGACGCCGGATTCCCGCAAGCCGGGCGGGCATGGCAATGGGCGTCGGCGCGCCACCTTTGGCGTGGAGGATGCGGGCCGCTGGTCGCTGCTGGAGTCCCCCGTGGTCGGCACGGAACAAGCGCCCACGGCTGAACTGGACAGCGAGCAGCTGGAACGGCTCATCATGATTTATCTCGGCCGCTGGGGGGTGTTGTTCAAGCGAGTGCTGGAACGGGAGAGTTTCGCGCCGCCCTGGCGAGTGCTGCTCTATGCCTTGCGCCGAATGGAGCTGCAGGGCATTCTGCGTGGCGGGCGTTTCATTGCCGGAGTCAGCGGCGAGCAGTTCGCATTGCCGGAGACGGTGACGACGCTGCGCAAGTTCGGCCGCAGCCAGGAATTGAGCGAGCGCGCCACGGAGTATGTGAGCCTGGCCGCCGCCGATCCGCTCAACCTCCTGGGCATCGTGCTCCCGGAAACGCGTCTACCGAAGCTCAGTCGCAACCGGGTGTTGTATAAAGACGGTCTGCCACTGGCCGTGCTGGAGAGCAACAAGGTGAAGTTTTTGCGCGAGGTGAACCCCCAGGAGCAGTGGCAATTGCAACAGGTGCTGATGCACCGCGAATTCCCCGCGCGTCTGCGCGCCTATGTTGGTAAATGACTCAGAAGTAAACAGAGAAACAAACAGGCAGACAAACATGACTTTACTCTTCGATATACAAATCCCCAGCGTGGCCATCGTGGGCCGCCCCGAACGCTTTCCGGTCAACCGCATCTATTGTGTGGGCCGCAACTACGCGGCGCATGCCAAGGAAATGGGCGGCACCGAGCGTGAGTCGCCGTTTTTCTTCAGCAAACCGGCCAATGCCGTCGTCGAGAATGGGGCGCAGCTGCGCTATCCCTCGCGCACGGCCGATCTGCATCATGAGGTGGAGCTGGTGGTAGCGCTGGCCGGGGGAGCACTGACGGCGAAAGGCGAGAATCTATCACTGGCGGAGGCTGGGGCGGCAGTCTATGGATATGCGGTCGGCCTCGACTTCACGCGCCGTGATCTGCAGGCCGAGGCGAAAGACAAAGGACGCCCCTGGGATGTTGCCAAGGGTTTCGACAACTCCGCACCGCTCTCGGCGCTCACTCCGGCAGAACAGGCTGGCGACATTGGTCAGGCGCAGATTTCATTGCAGGTGAATGGCAAGGAGCGCCAGCATGGGGCTATCAGCGATCTGATCTGGAATATTCCGGAATTGATTGCCGAGCTGTCGACTTTCTACCGGCTGCAGCCCGGCGATCTGATCTTCACCGGCACGCCCGCAGGTGTGGCAGCGGTGGTGGCCGGGGATGTGCTGGAAGGACAGATCGACAATCTGCAGCCACTGCGGATCAGTATCAAAAGCTGAAGAAGCTGCTGACCGAGAGATACAGCACGGCCGCGATCAGCAGGCTGAAGGCAATGAAGCGCACCGGATGGTGGCGGAATGAGGTCAGCATGGAGTCTGCCTGACCGAGCTTGATCAGCTCCTCATATTCTTCGCGCATGCGCTGGGTGCGCTCCTGCTGGTAAGTCTCCAGCAATGCCCTGGCCTCCTCGAAACGACTCTCGTCGTGCAACCACAGCGCGGGCATGGAGATGCCCCAGTTGCCGGCACCGGTCTCGTAGAATTCGATGCCGTGCCCGGCGAGCAGTTCGCGCACCTCGTCAGCCTCGTCATCCGGAACGTGGCGCAGTCTGAATAATAGTTTGGACATTATGATTCCCCTGTGGGAGCTTGCCCGCAAGCGAAAGACTTCCCTGCGTACCTGCTCGTTCCCCCACCTCGGAGAGCATGCTACCTTTATCCCAACGACCCTGTAAATCAGCCAGCAAGGACCTCGACATGCACCAAAGCTACCCCGCCCGCCCCCGCGTTTTCAGTGCCGCTTCGACGCTGGCCTCGCTGCTGTTGCTGGTGGCGACGCTGCTGCCGTTGACGCAGGCGAGCGCGCAAAGTTCCGTCTGGGTCGCTACATCAGGAGAAGAGAAAGTCTATCTGGGCGGCACTGTGCACCTGTTGCGCCCCACCGATTTCCCCCTGCCCGTTCCCTTCGAGACGGCCTATGCCGCGTCGGACAAGCTCTATTTCGAGACCGATATCGCCGGGCTGAGTGACTTTGCGGTGCAGGCGCGGATGATGCAGGAACTCACTTACAGCGATGATCGCACGCTGCAGACAGTGCTCAGCCCCGAGGCTTACAACTCGTTGGCCGCCTATGCCGGGCAGGTGGGGTTGCCGCTGCAGATGCTGGAGAAGTTCAAGCCGGGGCTGCTGGTGAGCACGTTGCAGGTCATCGAATTTCAGAAGCTGGGGTTCACACCGCAGGGTGTGGATGCGCACTTCAATGGCAGAGCGATGGGAGACGGCAAGCCGGTCGGCGAGCTGGAACCGATCGACGCGCAGATCGGTTTCATCGCCAACATGGGCGAGGGCAATGAGAGTGAGTTCATCATGCTGTCGCTGGAAGACATGAAAGAGATTTCCGTCTCCATGGAGCAGATGGTGAGCGCCTGGCGCAGCGGGGACAACGCTCAGCTGGCCGAATTGTTTGTGGATGACATGAAGGAGCAGCACCCGCCGCTCTACAAGTCTCTGCTACTGGACCGCAACAACAACTGGATGCCGATCATCGAGGGCATGTTCAAGGAAGAGGGCACCGAGTTCGTGCTGGTCGGTGCGGCGCACTTGGTGGGTGAAGATGGCCTGCTGAACCTGCTGGAGAAGAAGGGCTACGAGATCAGTCGCGTCGAGTGATGCACGCTGGCGTCAAAATCAGTCAGTCTGCTGACACAGCAGTTCGAAGAAGGCTTTGCCGGCATTGCTCATCAGGCGCTGCCGATGATAGATGCAGTCGAGATTGCGGGTCAGCGCCACGGGTGTTCCCGATTCCGGCAACAACACATTGAGGATGCTCAGTGAGTTGTCCTGCAACATGGACTGGGGCAACACGCTCCACGCATAGCCCGCAGAAATCAGAGCCTTGATGGTTTCCAGATAGTTGGTCGCCAGATTGATCTTGAGGCTCAACCCCGCCTTGTCAAACAGCTCTTCCACCAGCTTGGTCGTGTAGAAACGTCTCTCCGGCAGCAGTGCCTGATAGGGGCTGATGTCTGCGAGGCTGACTGTCGCGAGTTTGCTCAACGGATGCTGGGGCGCGGCGACAAACCGCATCGTGTCCTGCCAGAGCGTGTGGCTGCACAGCGCTTCATCCTGCTGATCGACCTCGGTAATGATACCCAGATCGCAATCTCCCTTGAGCACGGCGGCGTAGGCTTCAGCAGAATCCATGAAACGGACATCGAGCTCGACCTGCGGGTAACGTTCGGTGTATTCCCGCAGGATGCGCGGCAGCCTGTGCAGCCCGATGTGATGGCTGGTGATGAGCTTCAGCTGGCCTTTGACCTCTCCTGCAAGATCAGCAATGGCCTGCCGGGCGGACTGCATCTCTCTAAGTATGGCCTCGGCATGAGGCAGCAGGGTGCGCCCTGCCTCCGTGAGGGAGATATGGCGTCCAATACGGTCGAAGAGCTGGCTGTCCACCTGCTGTTCGAGCATATGGATGCGTTTGCTGATGGCTGGCTGGGTGATGTGCAGTCGATCGGCCGCCAGCGAAAACGAGCGGCATTCCGCGACAGCGACAAAGGCCTTGAGGTTTTGAGTGTCCATGGCCGTGGAGTATACAGGCAAAAGCCAACCCTCATGGCACGCGCCATTGACGCTTGAGGGGGGTGGCTTTACACGGGGAAACTTTGGTAATCGGAGAGTTAAGCGTTGCTCTTGTGGCTCAGAACGATCTGACGAGGGCCGGTGGTCGTGGTCTGTCCGCTGATTCCTGAAGGGATGTGCTTGACCTTGCCGCCGGATTTCAGGAAGGCGTCAATGTGTTCAGAGAGATTGATCCGGTTGTCTACTGCCGGGTCTTTCTTGGGTTTCGTTGCCATAACAATGCCTGTTCCGTTTCGATGTGAGGGTCGGGCATTGTACACGACTGAGCTCTATATCGAAAATCTGAATGCCGTGAACGAGCCCGCAGTAACCTGCGAGCCCGGGATCGCGAGCTGCTTTGGTCAGTCGGCATTCCTGCGGCGCTTGCGGGTAAAGAGATCATCCGTCTGATCCGCTGGCAGGTCACCTACCAGTGTATCGATGGAAACGTTGTAGACCACTTTGACCTTGGCGAGCAGTTCGATTTCCAGATGGCAACCATAATCCCTTGTGGTTTCAATATCTTCCAGCTGCTTGCGGGAAACGCCCAGCAGGCGGGAACCCTCGGACATGGAGTATCCGGCCAGCAATCGCAAGCGTCGAACCTGTCCCTTGATACGGATAGTAAGCGGAGAAAACTTAAGTTGTTGATCTGACATTTTAAATGGCTACTAAGTGATTACTGGAGAGAGACAGGTACAAGTTGGACCTGCGAGTTTTGCCGGCGGTTTCGTCAACGGTTCGCATAATATCATTATGCCATCATTTGTGGTCAAGCGGCCCGAGAGATTCATTCCAAATTTTTTATAAATCACGCCCCTCGAAGTCACATCTCGAAGTCACGAGAGAGCGAACTTGCGACGTTTTCGGGCAACGGCTGAACGCGATACTGATAATGGGGATGATCACAGCCCAGCTCCCACGGGGAACGTTGACGCGCGGCTTCTATCATCTCTGCTGTGAACTCGAAGCGCAAGAAGTGAACGGCTGAGGTCTTGTCCTCGGTGGAGCGCTGCAGATCCTCATCGGCAATTGCATAGACTCTCGCCAGTTCGTCGATCCTGATCCAGATCTTGTGCTCAATACCGACCAGCCTGCCGAGCTCGTGCCTGCGTTCAGTCTCATCCGGAAATTCGATCATGAAGGTGGCCTTCAGATTACTGCCATCCGGGATCAGAGGCCCGTAGGCGTCGATCTCTGCCTGAATGGCCGCACTGTCCCGCAAGCGTTCCGCGCGCATCATTTCCTGAACCTGATACCGCATGGTCATGAAATCTTCGAAGTGCAGGGTTGCATTGGGGCCAAGTCCCACACGGCGACTGCTTTTGTGCTCAATGATGGCCTGGCGTAACGCGGGCCTGATAGCCTCATAACTCTCCAGAGTTCCAATATCCGCAACGGTCAACTTCTTCATGATCAATTCCGCTTGTCAGTAGACGGCTCAAATGCCGTAGGCTTTGCACAACAGCTGCAGAGGGTGGGTGTGTCCCTGCGAGTTGTCCGCGTTGTTCAAATTGTGTTCGATATGACGCCCTGCCACCGGGCAATCACTGCCATAGTAATCGGCATTATGCTGTTTGACCTGCCGCACCACCGGCTGCACGATCTTGTTGGCGAACTCCAGCGACTCCTTCTTCACGCCATAAGTGCCGTCGTGCCCCGAGCAACGCTCGATGCTCTTGACCGAAGTGCCAGGTATCAGTTCAAGTATTTGGCGGGTCTTCGGGCCGATGTTCTGCACGCGCTGATGGCAGGCGACATGGTAGCTGACAGTACCGAGCGAATTCTTGAAGTCAGTCTTGAAGCGCCCCTCCTTGTGCATCCGGTGAAAATATTCAAAGGGGTCACAGAAGGCTTTGCCGACGGCGACCACGCGCTCGTCATGGGGATAGAGCAGAGGCAATTCCTGTTTGAACATCAAAACGCATGAGGGCACAGCCGCGAGAATGTTCCAACCCTGCTGCACTTTTTCATACAGTTGCGGGATGTTTTTCTGCAACAGCTGATCGACTGACTTCAGATCTCCAAGCTCGAGCTTCGGCATTCCGCAGCAATGTTCGCGCGTCATCAGCTCGACGGTCACGCCATTGTGACACAGGGCCTTGTAGAGACTGTCGCCGACCTCCGGCTCGTTGTAATTGCAATAGCAGGTGGTGAAGAGTACGACACGACCCTGCTCTTCTTCGGTTGTGTTGTTGATCTTCTTTTGCAGTGAGCTGTGCAGTGAATTGCGCAGGGTAGGCCGCACATACTCGGGCAGGCGTGCGTCCTTATGTATCGCCAGAGTCTTGTCGAGCAGCGCGCGCAACGTGCTGTTTCTGTTCGCGGCATTGACGGCCGTATTGATCACAGGTGCCGTGGCTACTTTTCCGATCAGATCGGTGCTGGTAATGATGTTGTCGCGAAATCTGGTATTGCCGTTCTCGTAATTGACGATCTTGGCGCGCAGCATCAGGTGCGGAAAATCCACATTCCATTTATGAGGAGGAACATAGGGGCACTTGGTCAGATAGCAGAGGTCGCACAGATAACATTGATCCACGACCTTCTGGTAGTCGGCAACGGCGATACCGTCGACCTCCATCGTGGGGCTCTCGTCCACCAGATCGAAGAGCACGGGAAAAGCATTGCACAGACTGACACAGCGTCTGCAGCCGTGGCAGATGTCATAGACGCGCTCCAGCTCCTTGTGCAGGTCTGCCGGGTCGTAGAATTTCGGGTCATGCTGATTGAGCGGATGGCGTGTAGGAGCTCCAAGACCTCCTTCGCGTTTTTCTTCGGCCATGACAGATCTCCGGGGTTTTCAGCAGGGGCGAGTCGGCTGCGATACCGGGGTTTGATCCAGTGATGTCACCAAGGATCGCAGCCGAAACACCATCAGGCATCCAGCGCGTCCAGGGCTTTCTGGAAGCGGTTGGCGTGCGAGCGCTCGGCCTTGGCCAGGGTCTCCATCCAGTCGGCGATCTCGTCGAAGCCTTCATCCCTGGCATCCTTGGCCATGCCTGGGTACATGTCGGTGTATTCGTGAGTTTCGCCGGCTACTGCGGAGCGCAGGTTGTCGGCGGTGCCACCGATGGGCATGCCGGTGGCCGGGTCTCCTACCTCTTCCAGATATTCCAGATGCCCGTGGGCATGGCCGGTCTCACCTTCTGCAGTCGAACGAAACAGTGCAGAGACGTCGTTATAGCCCTCGACATCGGCCTTCTGAGCGAAATAGAGATAGCGACGGTTGGCCTGAGATTCTCCCGCGAATGCGGCTTTGAGGTTTTCTTCAGTCTTGGAACCTTTGAGGGACATGGCTGTTCTCCTGATTGATTATGCTGAGCCTCTTCAACGGGAGGCTTGATCGCCCCGCATGGAGCTCCCCGGAACATAGTCCACCGCAGGCAATAATTCTAATTAATTTTTCCTTGCCGCTTTGATAGTGAAATTTGATAACACGAAGCCTGTCTGTGTCATTGGCGTTCCCATCTTTGCTAGAATTGCCGAAACTGACTGGAGTACGGATGTATGACTGAAGCAGCAACCCCCAAAAAAAGAGCAAAACCCAAAGCAAAAGTAGAAGCAGAAGCTCAGGCCCCTGCCAGGCAGGTCATCGGTAAAGACTGCGTAGTTGCCTTTCACTACAGCCTCTGCGAGGTGAACGCGGCAGGTGAATTGTCCGGCTGGCTGGAACAATCCGCTGGCAAAGAACCACTGCTGTATCTGCACGGCCACGCGAACGTGATCTCGGGCCTGGAAGAGGCAATGGTGGGCAAATCTGAAGGGGACAAACTGTCCATTACCTTGGAGCCGGAGCAAGCCTATGGTCCGCGCCGTCCCAACTCGGTTCAGCGTGTGCCCATCAAACACCTGCACCTCAGACAGGGACAGAAGCAGATCATGGCCGGTGAGATTGTCGCGATTCAGACTCATCACGGCATTCGCAACGCGCTGGTGGTCAAGGCGGGGCGCTTCAATGTCGACGTCGACACCAATCATCCGTATGCGGGCCGAACCCTGCACTATGAGATAGAGATTGTTGGTGTGCGTCCGGCGACCCCCGATGAAATCGAGCACCGACACGCGCATGGCCAGGGCGGCCATCACCACTGATCAGCCCCCTATGGCTGCGGCGTACTCACCTGCGAGATCAGCTTGCGGTTGGTCACGACTTCGTAGAAACACTCGTCGGAAGAGTGGTCTGGCACTGGGGCGTCATCCTGCCACAGCCCGACCTGGCCCTCGCGTATGACCAGGTCGTGCATTCTACCTTCGACGTCGGGGAATTTGCCGACATGCAGCACGACCGTGTCGCCATTGATCTTCACGGACACGCGTTTGAGGATGATTTCCTGCTGCAGTTTGGCAAACCCTGCGTTATCCAGAAGAATCCCGTTCACGTTGTAGCGGATCGAGTTCTGGCCTTTCTCACCGCGACCATGCTCGCCGTCCGCCAACGCATATACCTCCACATTGAACAGCCCCGGCTGCACTAGCTTGCGCAGCTTCCAGGTGCAGGATGACAGCCGGTCGGCCTTGCCGATGGCCGAGGAGATCATGATGGGTTTATCTTCGTCATACAGGAACAGCGGTGGCGTCGCCGCGTAACACAGGCCGATGCCAAGCTCCAGTTTGGGCAGGCCCATCTGCTCCGAGTGCCGGTTGTTGGCGTGCACGATATTGAGCATGTCCTTGGCGAGACCACAGGCCCGCGCCACGGCGAACCACTGCTGGGGCTTCTTCTCGTGTTCGAGGAAACTCAGGATGACCGCGTCGCCCTCGATAAAGACCTTGTTGGCTCCGTAGAGTGGCAACAGCTTGTTGATGGGGCTGAAGAAACGCAGGCTGAAATAGGAGGCCGGATTCAGCGCCTTGTTCTGCAATTCTTCCGTCACCGTGGTCGAACCGCGCACATCCGCCTTGATGATGGCGTGATGCACGATACGGTCTTCTTCATCCACCTGCTCATGCGGGGTCAGCAGGGAGTAAAGGGTTCCAGCCTCTTTGGAGAGCGTCAGCTCGCTGTCCAGTTTGAGAATCCTGACTCTGTTGAAGGCCCGGTGCGCCAGGCGGTAGTACTTCAAATGCAAGCGGAAGCGGGCGATGTCCTGCAGAATGCCGAGGATGCTCTCCATCTGTCCTGCGCCAGACTCGCGCTTGATCTCCTGACGGATGCCCTCGAACTGTTTGATCTGGGCCGACGTGAAGGTCTTGCCGTTGAGCGCGCGGCTCTGCAGCTTCTGCGTGTTGATCAGGCCGCCCAGATACTGACAGAGAATCCTGCCTTCGATCTGCTCGGCCAGCGCTGACGACCAGATGCGCTGAACATGTGGCGACGCGATGAGCAGCGTCAATACGCGGCGCTTTTTCAACTGTTTGATGATGCTGAGCAGAATTCCGCGACGTTTCTGCAGGTCCTTCCTGCCCTCCCACCACGCGCCCCAGCCCGACTGCCGTCGCAGTTCCTGCAGGGCTGCAGTCTGCCGCTCGATGTTGAAGAGCAGATCGAGATTGGCGGGGTTATCCAGCCAGGAAAATTCCTCTGTCAGGGTGGTCTTCATATCCGTGGCCATGCCCATGAACTTCTGGGTCTGAAACAACCCCCCCAGTTCGTCATAGAGTTCCGGCGTGCCGGTGCCGGGTGTCTCCAGCAGCCCGGCGCTGTGCAGGTGCGGCAGCTGCTCGCGAAGCAGCCTTTCCACGTCCGCGTTCAGCGCATTGAAGCCGGCATCCTCACTGTCGCCGCCCCAGAGCCGATAGCGATCAATCAGGAAGGCGCTGGCCCCCGGCTCGCTGGTAAACAGCATCGGGTTCAGGCGCAGGTCGAGCACGTTGTGGCCCTGCAGCGGCAGATACTGGGTGCGGACATCGCGCAGCTGGCGCGACTCCACACGCTCCAGCTGCGCAAAGATCTGGCTGTTGACCGCCAGCAATATGGCGTCGTAGTTTTTCTGCAGCCAGAACAGGCGCTGATTGGTGGTGAGAGCGTTGCCGGATTGATTCTGTTGCCCGGCGGCACCATGCCCTTTGAGGCTGTCGATGCTCTCGTCCAGCAACCCCCTTGACGTGCTGAGAATAAATTTGAGCGTGGCAAACTCCAACAGGCCGACGCTGTCCGGATTCAGATCGGTTTTCACCCGATGCAACAGCGCGGTCATCATGTCGAGATAACTGGTACGCAGCGCGTTGAACGGGGCGCTGAGATCGCTCGTCTGTGCAGTGGGGGCAGTCGCCTGGCTCAGCAGTGCGGTGGCGAGGCGGCGAACATCCGCCGAAAACTTCGGGCTGATGCGGACATCAATATGGTAATTGTTGACGCCCTTGCGCAACCCGGCCAAATCGAGCCGCAAGGCGGGAGCGGGAGACAGGTCTGTTGACTCTAGCGTGCTTTCCATAGGCTTGATGGTTCCATTCACAATGGTGTCAGGTCTGGCTGCGACCGATCTTTCCAAATTTAGCCTTCCGTGTCCAGTCGCTGTCGTACAGAGCCTGGCGTGTAGGCAACACTTCAGCCCTGTGATATCGTCACCAGCCAGTCCGCCGGAAGGTGAAAGTCATCAGTCATTAATAATTAGTCATAAGAGGTGTGTCAATGAACCCCGAAGATTCCGAAAGCTCTCCCATCGCCAACCCCGCAATGCAACACGTCGCCGTTGCTAATCCAGGCAGAAGAAAACTGCTCAAGGGGGCCATCAATACCGGCCTCATCGCCGCAGGCGCGAGCGCCTTCCCGGGGTGGATGTTGCCGGCACTGGCGCAAGGTGAGATTGAAGTTCCCTTTACAGATGTTCCTGACACCTTTAATCCCCAGCCGGTACGCCCTGGTGCCACACATTTCCAGGATACCCGCAAGATTTCTTCGTTCTACTCCACCAATGACGACTTCTATCTGGTGCAGCATTATGGCCAGCCCGAGGTAGACAACGCCAGTTATCAACTGAGCGTGACCGGACTGGTAGACCGCCCGCTTAATTTTTCTCTGGAGCAACTACGCAGCCGCCCCATCATCGAAAAGGATGTCGGCTTCGAGTGTGGCGGCAACGGTGGTCGGCTCTTTCACGGTCTGGTCGGTAATGCCACATGGCGCGGTGTGAGCCTGCGTGACATCCTGCTGGAAGCTGGCATCCAGCCGGAAGGCAAGGAAGTAGTGTTCTTCGGATCCGATATCGGTGAAGAAGAGATCCGTGGCCGCAAGGTTCCCAAGGCTTTCGCACGCGCGCTGTCTGTCGAAGACGCGCTGAACGAAAACAACATGCTGGTCTTTGAAATGAATGGCGAGCCGCTGCCGCATTATCACGGCAAGCCAGTGCGTCTGCTGGTGCCGGGCTGGTATGGCGTCGCCAACGTGAAGTGGCTGACTCAGATTCACATTCAGGATACTCGTTATATGGGCCGCTTCATGGGCCGCGACTACGTGACCCTGAAGCGCGAGATGGTGGGTGGTCAGGAGCGCTGGGTCGAGAATTCGGTCGCAAAAATGAATCTGAAATCGACCATTATCCGCGTGACCCGCAGTGGCGCAGATCACACCGTGATGGGTTTCATTTTCAACGACGGGACGCCGATCCGCAGTGTCGAGGTCAGCATTGACGGTGGGCCCTGGCAGGCTGCCACCATTAATCCGCAGTCTTCGCAATTTACCTGGAAGCTTTTCACCTTCAACTGGCAAGGGGCTCAGCCCGGCGAACACACGCTGGTGTCGCGTGTCACGGATGCGAATGGCAAGACCCAGGCAAGGCAGGAAGATCTGCCCGAGCGCGTCAGCTTCTGGGAAGAGTTCGGTCAGTTCCCGCGCCGTGTCATGATCAGCGCCTGATAGACGTATAAAGAGAGTGTGTAGCCGTTTGCACGCAACACCAACGCAAGAGGAGTGGAACTGAAGTGGCGACTTATCTGGTGCTGACAATTATCGGAGACGACAAACCCGGTCTGGTGGAGCTGCTGTCCGAGACCATCGCCCGCCACTCCGGCAACTGGCTGGAGAGCAACATGGCGCATCTGGCTGGCAAGTTTGCGGGAATTCTGCGTGTCAGCGTGTATGACCTGCATGCCGACGCGCTGGTGCAGGATCTGCAACGGCTCTCGTCGGTGCTGCGCCTTGTCGTGGAAAAGGTCAGCATGACAGAACCACCTGCTCTTCAGCGCACCTTGCGGCTGACGCTGGTGGGGAATGACAGGCCCGGGATCATCAAGGAGATTTCCCGGGCGCTGGCTGCGCAGCATGTCAACGTCGAGGAGCTGACGACGCAATGCAGCAGCGCTCCGATGTCGGGTGAGCCGCTCTTCAATGCTCAGGCGCTTCTCAAGGTGCCGACCGATCTGGATCTGCATGACCTGCAGCGACAGCTTGAGCGCCTGGCGGATGACCTGATCGTCGAGATCAACCTCGCCACGCTCTGATACGCCCCTGGGATGCGACGTTAAAGCATGCAGGCGTCAGAATTGCTGGCCGCGCAGGCTGATGACGTCCCAGCCGCGTTCGCGGGCGATCTTCAACAGCGTCTGATCTGGATCGACGGCGACAGCCTTAGCCGCCTTCTCCAGTAATGGCAGGTCGTTGAAGGAATCGCTGTAGAAGACGCTGTCCGCCATAGTCAGAGCGTTAGAGTTGGAACCGGCTCGCGCGCTTAACCACTGCTCCAGATTACGTACTTTCCCCGCCTGAAAATTGGCAACCCCCTGCACGCGTCCCGTGTAGCTGTCGTTCTCCATTTCCAGGTCGGTGGCGATCAGGGCATCGACTCCGAGCCGCTGTGCAATCGGTTCGGTGATGAAACGATTGGTCGCCGTAATAATCAGACAAAAATCGCCTCTGTCGCGATGGGATTGCAGCAATTGCATGGCTGCCGGCAGAATCATCGGCTCGATGAATTCCGCCATGAAGTCGCGATGCAACGCCTCGCGGGTGGCTCTCGGCATGCCCTTCACCGGGCCGACAGCGAACTCGACGTAGTCCACCATGTTCAGGCCACCGTGCAGGTACTGGTAGTAAAACTGATCATTGCGAGCCCTGTGCTCCGTGGCGTTCACCAGCCCTTTGCCAATGAGGAAGTCTCCCCAGCTGTGATCACTGTCGCCGCCAAGCAGGGTGTTATCGAGGTCGAAAATAGCAAGAGTCATTTATTCAGGGTCCGGGTGCTGCCGTTTAAGGCGGGCATTATACCCGTTCCGCTGTGCTCCGCAGCCAGTCGTTGAACAAGCCTCCGCAGTTGTGAAACAATGCCGAGGTTGATTTTTTAGCTAAGGACGGGACACCAGGATGATAGATTCTCAAGGTTTCAGACCTAATGTAGGCATCATCATCTGCAATCCTCACGGTCAACTGTTGTGGGCGAAACGCATTGGTCAGGACGCCTGGCAGTTTCCGCAGGGCGGCATCCGGCACGGCGAACGTCTGCAACAGGCACTCTATCGGGAATTGAAGGAAGAGGTAGGACTGGGACCAGCCGATGTGGAGATACTCTCTTCGACCAAGGGCTGGCTTTACTATGAACTGCCCAAGAATCTCATTCGACAGAATTCCAATCCGATTTGCATTGGCCAGAAGCAGAAGTGGTATCTTCTGAAAATGCGCTGTGATGAACACAAGATCAATCTGCGGGCTAATAACATGCCGGAGTTCGATGATTGGCAATGGGTCAGTTTCTGGTATCCATTGAGCCAGGTAATTGATTTCAAACGTGAGGTCTATCGACAGGCGCTGAAGGAACTGGTCACCCCCCTGAATCGGTTCATGCATCCCTGAGATCACACCTTTACCGGTACGCCATCCCCAGCCAATCTAGAGCAGCCACCGTAACAAGAGACACGGAATTGAATCATGATGTTGGAAAGACTGCGTGAGATAGTACAAGAGGTCAACACTGCGCGGGATCTGCAGTCGGCCCTCGATATCATCGTGACGCGCGTGCGCGCCGCCATGAACACACAGGTCTGTTCCGTGTATCTGCTCGACCAGGAAATCAACAGCCACGTGTTGATGGCCTCCGAGGGTCTCAAGAAAGAAGCCGTCGGCCATGTCAGCCTGCAGGTCGGCGAAGGTCTGGTGGGGCTGGTCGCCAGCAATGCCGAGCCGGTCAATCTTGAGGATGCCAAGTCCCATCCCAATTACCATTACCTCTCGGAAACGGGCGAGGAGCAGTTCAGCTCGTTTCTGGGCGTGCCGATCATCCACCACCGCAAGGTGCTGGGCGTGCTCGTCGTGCAGCATCGGGAAATGCGCTGTTTCGACGAAGGCGAGGAAGCCTTTCTCGTCACCCTGTCTGCCCAGCTTGCCGGGGTAATTGCCGCTGCCGAGGCGACTGGCGCCATTCTGGGAGTCAGCCCCTCCGGGCAACGCAAGTCCGATACCAGCTTCGCTGGCGTCCCCGGTGCGACAGGCGTTGCTATCGGGCATGCGGTGGTGGTATTCCCGCCCGCCGATATCGATCTGATACCCAACCGTGCCTGCACGGACATCGACAAGGAAATCGATTATTTCAACGCCGCTCTGAATTCGGTGCGCCACGACATGACGGCGCTGATCAGTACGCTGGAGTCGCGCCTGCGCCCCGAAGAGGGCGAGATTTTCGGCGTCTACCTGCGCATGCTCGACGATGATGCGCTGGGCAAGGAAGTCGTCGACAGAATTCGCGAGGGGCAGTGGGCACAGGGTGCGTTGGCCGATGTCACCAAGGATCATGTACGCGCCTTCGAGATGATGAAAGATCCCTATCTGCGCGAACGCGCCGCTGATATCAAGGATTTGTGCAGCCGCGTGTTGTTCTATCTGCAGGACAAGGACGTGGTGAAGACTGACTACGCCGACGACACTATCCTCGTCAGCGAAGAGTTGACAGCCGCCATGCTGGCCGATGTCCCCAAGGAGAAATTGCGGGGGCTGGTGTCGGTGAAGGGGTCGGGGAACTCCCACGTCGCCATTCTCGCTCGCACCATGGGAATCCCTACGGCCATGGGCGTCGTGGATCTACCGTATCGGCAACTCGATGGTCGAGAGCTGATCATCGACGGCTACAATGGTCAGGTCTACAGCAGCCCTTCGGATCAGCTGCGCAATCGCTACCGTGAAGTGATCAAAGAGGAAGAGCACCTGGTCAAGGGGCTGGAAGGCTTGATCCATCTGCCCTGCGAGACCCCGGACAAGCATCGGGTGAATCTGTGGGTGAACACCGGCTTGATGTCGGATGTCATCCGCTCGCTGGATCACGGCGCGGAAGGGATCGGACTGTTCCGTACCGAGGTGCCATTCCTGCTGGCCGAGCGTTTCCCCAGTGAGCACGAGCAGACAGCCATCTACCGCGAGCAACTGCAGGCCTTTGCCCCCAAACTGGTGACCATGCGGACACTGGACATCGGGGGCGACAAGGCGCTGCCCTATTTCCCGATTGAAGAGGAAAACCCCTTCCTCGGGTGGCGCGGCATTCGCGTCACACTCGACCACCCGGAGATATTCATCGCCCAGGTGCGCGCCATGATTCGCGCGAGCGAAGGGCTGAATAACCTGCAGATCATGCTGCCCATGATCTCCAACGTGCAGGAAGTCACCGGCTCGATTCAGATCATCAAACGCGCCTTCCGGGAGTTGCGTGAAGAGGGGCTGGAAGTGCGCATGCCACCGATCGGCGTCATGATCGAGTTGCCAGCGGCCGTTTATCAGACCCGCGCACTCTGTCGTCTGGTGGATTTCATCTCTGTCGGCAGCAACGATCTTACTCAGTACCTGCTCGCCGTGGATCGCAATAATCCGCGTGTCGCCAGCCTGTACTCCTCGTTTCACCCGGCGGTTTTGCAGGCGCTGCAGTTCATCGTGACCGAAGCGCATGCGGAAAACCGAACCGTCAGCATCTGCGGGGAAATGGCGGGCGATCCGGCTGCGGCCGTCCTGCTCATTGCCATGGGGTTCGACATCCTGTCCATGAACGCGACGACGCTGCTGAAGGTCAAAGCGGTGATTCGCAGCATCCCGCTGACGACGGCCAAAGAGTTGCTGGCCGAGGTCATGCAACTGGATGAGGCCCAAATGGTGCGCAGCTGTGTCGACATGGCACTGTACAACGCTGGCATCGACAGGCTGCTGCGTTCTTCGCGCAATAACTGAGACGGAGGCCAAACGACCGCCTCGCAGGTCGATTGCCAAATATATTTCAGTACTATGGCAAAATTCCTACAGATTTGCCCACGAATATAAGGATAATGCCTACCCAGGATAGCTCTTGGATGAGAGTGCCATAGGGACATAACGAGAACTGACGAATCTACGGATGGAATCGTCAGCCTCAATCTAATAGACTGGCCGGAATTGAATTCCGGTTACGTTTCCCGATTTCAACAAACAGTTTAAAAAACCTTGTAGACAACCATCGAAACAAACCGTTTTGAGGTCACGCTTGGAGCCCTCCATTTGCGGAAGAGCGTCCAACGATGACCGCGAACGTAGGTCAATCATGCCCAGTAGCCAACAAGCCAATCAGAATGCCCCGGCCACGAACGACAAACAGGAATACAAGTTCGTGCTGCGTCTGCCGCATGGCTACCACGAACAGCTCGTAGCGATCTCCCGCAGAAATCGCCGCAGCATGAACTCCGAGATTACGTTGTTGCTGGAGCAGTTCGTCGCCAGAGACGGCGCGCCGATTGCCGCCGACCGCATCGGCCTGGCGCCGGTGGATGGTGATTTGAATGACGTAGCACTGCGCCTGATCCAAAAATTCCAGCAGTTGTCTTCTGAGAAGAAGAAGGCACTTCTCGATCTGCTCGAATGAGTTTCCGGAATAATCGTCCATGCTGACCTACCCCCAGTTCGATCCCGTCGCCTTCTCGCTCGGCCCACTTTCCGTGCACTGGTACGGCATCATGTACATCATCGCCTTCGGAGGTGCCTGGTTTCTTGCGAGACTGCGCGCGCGCCGCAGCCCCGGCCTGTGGACTGACGAACAGATCGCCGACCTGGTGTTTTACGGTGCCCTCGGCGCCGTAGTCGGTGGGCGTCTCGGGTCCGCATTGTTCTACAATTTCGACAAAGTCCTGGCCGACCCGCTGTGGGTATTACGCGTATGGGAAGGCGGCATGTCCTTTCATGGTGGTTTCCTCGGCGTCATGGGTGCGCTGTACTGGTACGCAGGCAAGCTCAACAAGCGTTACTTCGAAGTGCTCGATTTCATCGCGCCTCTCGCACCCTTCGGACTCGGTGCTGGACGACTTGGCAACTTCATCGGCGGAGAACTGTGGGGACGCCCGACGGAGGTGCCCTGGGGCATGGTGTTCCCGCACGTCGACAATCTGCCTCGTCACGCCTCGCAGCTCTATCAGTTCGCTCTGGAAGGCGTCGTGTTGTTCAGCATCATGTGGTGGTTCTCCTCGCGCCCGCGCCCGCTGTACGCTGTTTCCGGGTTGTTCGGAATAGGCTATGGCGCTCAGCGTTTCTTCGTGGAGTTCTTTCGCCAGCCGGATGAAGGGCTGGGATTCGTGGCGCTGGACTGGCTGACCATGGGGCAGTTGTTGTCGTTACCGATGATCGCGGCGGGTATTTTCCTGATGGTGAAGGCCTATCGCACGGTTGAGTGATGTTAGAGAGATGACACAGACATGAAACAATACCTCGATTTGATGCAACGCATTCTCGATGAGGGTGCCACCAAGACGGATCGCACCGGCACCGGCACGCTCTCTGTCTTTGGCCATCAGATGCGTTTCGATCTCGCGCAGGGATTTCCGGTGTTGACCACCAAGAAGCTGCACATGCGTTCCATCATCCACGAACTGCTGTGGTTCCTCACTGGCGATACCAACATCCGCTATCTGAAGGAAAACGGTGTCTCCATCTGGGATGAGTGGGCGGACGAGCATGGCGACCTGGGGCCGGTGTACGGCTTTCAGTGGCGCTCCTGGCCCGGCCCCGATGGCCAGTCTGTGGATCAGATCAGCAAGCTCATCGAGCAGATTCGGCGCAACCCGGATTCACGGCGCCTGATGGTGGTTGCCTACAACCCGGCCTATGTCGATCAGATGGCGCTGCCGCCCTGCCATTCCCTGTTCCAGTTCTACGTGGCCAATGGCAAATTGTCCTGCCAGTTGTATCAGCGCTCTGCCGACACTTTTCTCGGGGTGCCATTCAACATTGCGTCCTACGCCTTGCTCACGCACATGGTGGCGCAGCAATGCGACCTTGATGTCGGGGATTTCATCTGGACCGGTGGCGACACGCATCTTTACAGCAATCATCTGGAGCAGACGCGCCTGCAGCTCACCCGTCAGCCATTGCCGCTGCCGCGTCTGCATATCAAGCGGCGCCCGGCCGATATCTTCAGCTATGTTTATGATGACTTCGAGATCGTCGGCTACGAATCCCATCCCCATATCAAGGCGCCAGTGGCCATCTAACCCGCTGCTGTTGCAAGGGCTCCACTTATGAAACTCGCTTTGATCTGGGCCATGTCGCGCAATCGGGTCATCGGCCGCAACAACGCGCTGCCCTGGCATCTGTCGGAAGACCTGCGCTACTTCAAACGCGTCACCATGGGCAAGCCCATCATCATGGGCAGAAAGACCTGGGAATCGATTGGCCGTCCGCTGCCCGGGCGTACCAATATCGTCATCACGCGTGATCAGAATTTTCAGGCGGTGGGCGTGCGTGTGGTGCACTCACTCGACGACGCGCTGCGCCTTGCCGAACACATCGGTGTCATCGAGGGTGCTGAAGAGGCGGTCGTGATCGGCGGGGCCGAGATCTACGCTCTGGCGCTGCCCAAGGCCGAACGTCTTTACCTCACACAAGTACATGCAGAAGTAGAAGGTGATGCCTGGTTCCCTGAGTTCGATTTGTCGCAATGGCATGAACTCGCCCGCGAGGACTTCAACGCCGAAGGCCCGAACCCATACCCCTACAGCTTTATCGTGCTGGAGAGAGAGCAGTGAGCAGGAAATTTCGTCTGGCACTGAAAGTAGATCTGAGTTGCGGGGAGTTCCACTGCCGGACCGTCTGCCGCCAGGGATGGCGGCAGCCGAGCCTACATGGAAGTACTTGCGGCGTGTCCGGCAGTGGAACTCCCCGCAACTCAGATCGACATTCGAAGCTCAAATCAATTTCGAAAAATCAGTTCAACGGTATAAACGCCAACGCATTGTTCTGG
>JAUSMU010000074.1 GCA_030645995.1 Gammaproteobacteria bacterium
CAGCGCGCCGAGTTCGTAGTAGGCCATGGCCACGCCAAAGTGGGCCTCGTGCAGATAAGGTGCCAGTTCAAGCGCCTTTTGGAAATACTCGATGGCGCGACTGAAATCACCTTCGTTCTGAGCGCTGCGCGCGAGGTGCAGCCAGTTGAAGGGGCTGCGATCATCCATCTGCTGCAGTTGCTGTTCGATCAGCATCGCCTCGGCGACACGACCCTGACTGCTGAGCAGTATGCGATAGTTCTTCAGCAGACTCAGCTTCTCGTCGCTGTGCTCGATGGCGTAACGATAGATCTGTTCGGCGGTGTCCGGATTGCCCGCTCGACGGTTCACGATGGCCAGCATGTTCAGAGACTCAGCACTGGCCGGGGACAACTGCAGAGATTCCATTGTGTACCAGTACGCTGAACTCAGATCTTCGCTGCGCAGTGCCTCGACGGCCCTGTTGCGGTAGTACATCGCCTGATATTCCTCGTGGCGCATTTTCATGACGAAGCGCTCGGCATTGGTGGGGAAATAGTCGATGGCAATGCCGCGATTATTGGACATGAAATCGCCGCGCGCCGCCCGGTGCGGATCAAACAGCAGCGAGCGTACGTGCAGGCCTTTTTCGATGACGGTGCCGTATTGCTCGAAAACCGGATAATCGTCCACCAGTTCATACTCGATTGGCACATTCACCAGATTGGCCAGAGCCGTGGTCATGATGGCAAGGGAGAGGCAGTTGCCGCTGTTGCTGGCGAACGCGGCGCTGGCGGTCAGCGTGTCATTGCGATAGGTAAAGTCCTGCACCTTGCCTTCGAGATAGTAATACAGGCGGCGAAACGCAGGCTCATCAGCCAGGCGGGGATGGTTGAAAAAATCGAGGAATTCCTGCGCCTGTTCTGGAGTAAGGGCGTGAATGTCAGCGGGGCTGATGATCTGGGGTCGGGCTCCAAAGGACTGGGAGGTCTGCTGCAGCATTTGGACAACTTGCGGCTCGATAGCTGCGGGTAGCGTGGAGCAGGCGTGCAGTATGGCGGCTGACAGAAACAGCAAGGCCACGGTGCGGAAGCGTCGTGCATCAGTTTGGCAGCGCATGGGAAGACTCCCTCTGTCGTTGTTTGAAAAGCCTGCGGACACTACTGATCGTACACGATGATAGTAAGCTGGACATGCAGATGAAGGCGAGCACTGATATTCTGTTGATCTTTCTCAGCACGCGGGAGACTTCCGCAGGAGGTGATGGCTTATGTCTGTGGAACACGACGACTGTTCCAGACTGGAGAATGCGCTCCTTGAACGCATTCTCCATGAGCTCACGGCCATCCGCGCGGACATGGTCGCCGACGCAGCACGGTCGGCGGCACGCCTCGATCAGGTTCACTCCAACTACCGGGAGAGCGCCGGGAACCTCGTCCATTACCTCGCCCTCCGGCGTCGCGACCTCCGCCCGTTGCAGATGCGGTTGGCCACACTCGGGCTTTCCTCCCTCGGCCGCGCGGAGTCGCATGTCCTGGCCACGGTCGATGCTGTCCTGGAGGTCCTCCATCGACTGACAGGATGCCCCGTTCCACCGACGCCGTCGGCGACCGAGGTCATCGATTTCGGTACCGGAGAGCGGTTGCTGGCGGAACACACCGAAGCGCTGTTGGGCCCCGTTACGCCGGGACGCGGGGTTCGGATCATGGTCACCATGCCGGGCGAGGCGGTGGACGACTACACGCTCGTTCGCGACCTTATCCAAGGCGGCATGGAATGCATGCGGATCAACTGCGCTCACGACGACGTCGTGGCGTGGGATCGGATGATCGAGCACTTGAGACGGGCCGAGCAAGAGCTGGGGCGGTCGTGCCGCGTGGTCATGGATCTGGCCGGGCCCAAGCTGCGCACCGGGCCGCTGGAGCCAGGCCCGGCAGTGGTGAAAATTCGCCCCCGCCGGGACGTCTTCGGCCGGGTCACCGCTCCCGCGCGGATATTGTTGACTCCCGGGAATGCCCTCCATCGTTCCCCGTCGTCGGCTGACGCATGCCTTCCGGTACCGGAGGCCTGGCTGGCGCGCCTCCAACCGGGAGATCGAGTGAAGTTCACCGATGCCCGGGGCTCCAAGCGAATCCTTGTTGTCGTCGATGTGACGCACGGCGGTTGCCGGGTGGAGGCAACCAAGACAGCTTACGTCGTCCCCGGCACCATTCTGCGGCACGAGCGCGAAGTGGATGATCGTGAGGGGTTGGTTGGGGATATGTCGGCCACCGAGAACGCCATCCTTCTCCAGCGGAGCGACCGGCTCATCCTGACGCGGAACCTCGAGCCGGGCCGCCCGGCCACCCGCGACGGCGCGGGGCAGTTGGTCACCCCGGCTCTGATTGGCTGTTCCATTCCGGAGGTGTTCGATTCCATCCGACCGGGAGAGTCGATCTGGTTCGATGACGGCAAGATTGGTGGCGTGGTCGAGAAGGTGGAGACCGAACGGGTTCTGGTCCGGATCACTCAGACGGGCTTGCGCGGAGAGAAATTGCGCGCCGACAAGGGGATCAACCTGCCCGAGAGCAACTTCCGGCTGCCAGCTCTGACCGCTGAGGATCTCGAAGACCTGATCTTCGTGGCCAAGCGCGCCGATGTCGTCGAACTCTCCTTCGCCAACTGCGCGGACGACGTAGAATCGCTCCAGAGGAATCTCGCGCGCCTAGGAGGCCGTCCGCCCGCGATCGTCCTGAAGATCGAGACTCGGCGGGCCTTCGACAACCTGCCGGACATGCTGCTCACCGCCATGCGGTCGCCGTGTTGCGGAGTGATGATTGCCCGCGGCGACCTGGCCGTCGAGTGTGGCTTCGAGCGGATGGCGGAAGTTCAGGAGGAGATCCTCTGGATCTGCGAGGCCGCCCATGTTCCCGTGATCTGGGCGACGCAGGTTCTGGAAACGCTCGCCAAAGAAGGGATGCCCTCCCGTGCCGAGATCACGGACGCCGCAATGGCGGATCGGGCCGAGTGCGTCATGCTCAACAAGGGGCCGCATGTGCTCAGCGCCGTGAGGGTTCTGGACGACATCTTGCGACGCATGCAGGCCCACCAGGCCAAGAAACGTGCCACGCTCCGGGAGTTGCGGTTGGCACACGCGCTGTCGGCCGAACCAGACGCGACCCGTACGTAGGCTTTTCAGTGCGTTAAGTGGTTGCAAATGTCGGTTAACAATCGGCTGCACAGCGACAGGGTTTACCGCTCAATCGCGTAAGTCATATACCCGGTAAACATTTCTTCGCCGCTGCCGAACCCCCACTCGACCTCTTCCCGGAAATCGGGGTTGAACGGGTTGGACAAGGAATTATCGAATGCCCCCGCTACATTCATCACCGTCCCCGGCTCGATAGAGCGTGGGGTTTCCAGCCAGTACTGCGGTTGCCAGCCATAGTTGTAGGCAGGAACGCTGACAAGGGTTTCAGTCTCGCCACCGGGCGCTACCAGATCGAACTTCATGTGCTTGCCGCGCTGGTTCATGCGCGGCCGCACTGCAAGAAGCGTCGCCTTCTCTTCAAACTCGTAGCTGGCGAGCAGAGCCTGTTCATTGTCATTGGGAACCAGGGTGAATTTCGCGGAAACAGGGCGAGTCACTATTTCCCGTGCCGGGGCAGCGTCATGAAAGTACAGCCCTATGGCCGTGCTGTCCTCAAGCACCCGACCGTGGGAGTAGTAATGAAACTGCAGGACAAGCTTGTGGCCCGCAGGAATCAGGACGCCTGTGCCTTCGGGGAACACGGTCGCCGGATTCTCACCCGGGACAAAGCTGCCAAGGAAGCGCCTCTCGGAGGTCAACGCCTCTCGTTCCTCTCCCCAGAAATCGCTCTCTGCTGGCACGATGAACGCCGACAAGTTGTGTATCACCCGTTCCTCTCCTGGCGAAAACTGCAACGCCCTCACCCATTTGTCTTCGGTGAAGGGCAACGCAAGCTCCGTATACATGTAATCCAGAATGCCGACGGCGGGGATCACATTCTTGGGGGTGTCGATGACGAAGTCCGGCGCACCCAGTTGCCAGTCGAAGGTTTTTTCCAGAGGCACTTCTGCCAGCGGATCCACAGCTCCATTGCCTCGCGGTGCACCGGCCTGCATCCAGTGCATGATCTTCTGGCGCTTCTCGGCTGACAGGAAATGCGCACTGGGAGTCGCAGCATAGGCCGGGTCGACCTGCATCGGCGGCATGCGCTTGTTCATGATCACCTCCCTGACCATTGCCGACCAGCCGACCAGAGAGTAATGCCCGTTGAATGCGAACGGGCCCGCACCATCCTCCCGGTGGCAGATGGAGCAGTGCTCCACGATGATGGGGGCAACTTCGGTGGAGTAGTCCGGCACGGGTGCTGTGGCGCTGTCATAGGCGATCGGGCAGCCCTTGACCTCTGAGCCCGAAGGTGCGGCCGATTTGCCGCTGAGTATAGAGTTCAGATTCTCCTGCAGCGCCTGACCGGCGCCGCCGCGATAGTGCAAGGACAGGCGCTCCGGGTTGAACACGAGCACCTCGCCTGCCTGGCTGATCTGCAGACCTTCCGCCACCAGTTTCAGCTCATCCGCCAGGATGGGAAAGGACAAATGCCAGTCTTGCTGGGTGGCTCGATCCATCGCGTTGATGTCCAGTGCAAGAAACTCGATGCGGTCGTCAAATTGAGACTGGAGATTTGCAAGAGTGGCTGCGGCGTCTCTCGCGGCAGGGCAGTTGCTGTCATAGGCCAGAAGTACCACGGCTTCGCGGTGCTGGTAGCGACTGAGCTGATGAAACACGCCCTGCTCATCCAGCAGCGCAAAGTCGCCCACCCGCTCGGGCGCCGCGACACTCGACATGCTGGTCAATCCCACTACAAAGCCACTCAGGATGAAGCAGAGCGTGCTTAGAACTTTGCTACTCACGGGCCTACTTACAGGACTACCCACAGGACCTCCTAATTTGCTTCGCGACTGATGCTGACGTGGGGGTTCTCCGACTGCTCCCGGGACCAATTGCGGTCCGGCCAGGTCAGGCCTCCACGCGCCGGGCCACCCGCGTTATAGATTCCCCCGCGCAACACAAATAGCAGATATTTCATGTCATCGGGCGCCAGGTTGGCGCTCTTGTCTGTGTAGGCGGCGACGGCGTCCGCGATTCCCTGCGACCGATTCTCAATGCCCGGATAGGCCAGGACATCGCCGATGACCACCTTCAGGGCTTCCAGGTTGTCCAGAATGTACGCCGCATCCGGATACAGTTCGTAGAACGTGGGCGCGATGACCGGGCTGGTGGGAATATCGGCTGGCAGCTGAACGAACCCGCTGTGCTGTCTGATGAGCTTTTCGTTGTACAGGGCAATCAGGCGCTCGACGTCCGCATCCAGTTGCGCGTCGCTTTCTGCGGTAATGACGATCTCCAGCAGGGCGATCTTCAGCCACTGGGAGGCCCAGGTCAGTCCACTGAACTGGGGGAAGCCAACCGGATAGGCATAGGCATAGGCATGTTCGGACAGCAAGTCGTCAGACTTGGGTCGTGAGGCAACCGAATGTGCATCGTCACTCAGGTAGTTCTGCACGGCGTCTGCCACCGCCGACTTCTTGTCTTCAATCTCAGGGTTCAGGTGGATCTCGATGAGCTGCTCCACGAACTCGCGTCCTCTTTGCAGCGTCTGCAGGGCGACCGGAGGCAGATTGCCAATTTCTGCCAGCAGAGGGCGGACCTCGTCCGCGTCATGTTCCTCGTAGATCACACCGAGCAGCCCCGGTGTCACCCGGCTTTCAAACGCGCGATGCGGCCCCAGCAGTGACAGGTGGTTGCCTGCGGTGTGGTAGTGGGAACTTTTTGTTTCCTCCAGCTCGTCCAGCTTGTCCAGCAGCATGCGCTGGCCAATGGCTGCGGAGGGGGATTCATTGGTAAGCACGATCTCTTCATACGCCCTGGCCTGGAGGACATCGTGAGCCAGGAGCAGCTGCTGCAGCTCCGGATACCTCTTTGCCAGGATCGTAGAGTCTGCTGCTGCCGTGGCAATGCAGGCAAAGGCACCAATAGCCAGGACCAATAGCCTGGAAAGGGGGCGAATCGACGCGAGACATGCAAAAGAAATCATCGGTACACTCTGTAGTATTCTGGGTTCATTACAGGGTCCAGACTAGCAAGATGCCGCGAAGCGCCCCTTGATCTTGGTCAAATGGGATGGGAATGTTTCAGGCGGGCGTCAACAGTTGCGACGGATGCAGCTTCGCTGCGCGGTTGCGCATCGCGCTAGTGGTCTGATGACAAAGCGCACACATAAAATTTCTGCAGTCACAGTAGATGAGTATGTATATCTCGTTCCTTTCATTGAAAATGAGACAGAAATATTTCTCAAAACCATTATTCCAAGTCCTAAAGCTACGAAACACTACAGGTAAATGCCATGAGCAGGCTGAGTCAAGAAGAGAAAGAGATTCTCGAAGCTTTTGAGACGGGAAAGCTAAAACAATCACTGAACCAATCTCGAGAGGTTCAGAAGCACCGAAGTGCTGCGGATGCAACCTTCAAGAAGGATGCTCGAATAAATATACGGCTTTCTTCACGTGATCTGCGTTCGTTGCAGGCAAAGGCGCTGAGGGAAGGAATTCCTTATCAAACCTTGGTTTCAAGTGTTTTGCATAAATATATAGATGGTCAGTTGATTGAGAAAAGCAGCTAACAAACAAAACCAAAACGCATCGTAGCGCTAACCATCATTTCCACGCGAGTAGTTAGGCTGGAGCGTGAACGAGATCGTGGGTTTCACTATACCGATCGCTAACATTGACAACCCTGGCAATATTAAGCATCCATATGGTTGCATTTCATTTTGGCGTGCCATAAAATTTAAAGGCAACCTTTTTGTTGCTTTTAATTAAGGAATCACCTTATGAGCGCCTCATCAAATACCGATCGTATCGAACGCTGCATCGTCATCAATGCTTCACGCGAGCGAGTGTGGCGTGCAATCTCTAGTGCAGAAGAATTTGGCACATGGTTCGGTGTCGATCTGAAAGGCCAGGCTTTCGTTCAGAATCAGCGTACGCGTGGTCTAAATACCGCCTGCGGGCACGAGGATGTATGGTTCGATATTATTGTTGACCGCATCGAGCCCATGAATCTGCTCTCGTTCCGCTGGCACCCGTATGCAGTTGACCCTACGATGGACTATTCACAGGAGGAGCCTACTTTGGTGACATTCACGCTGACGAATGCGCCCGGCAGCGGCACGCTGCTGACTGTGGTGGAATCTGGCTTCGATCAGGTTCCACCGCACCGCCGCCTCGAAGCGTTCCGCATGCATGGTGGTGGTTGGGATGCGCAACTCGGTAATATTGCGCGCCATGCCAACACGTAAGGGGCCGGCAAATAGTGCAGACTTGCGGTCTGTTGCCCGGTCGAGCGAAACGCTTGCATCCATATTTGCCGCTTTGGGTGATCCCACGCGACTGAAACTCGTGGCGATACTCTGCGCGGGCGGTGCATTCTCGATTGTGCAGTTAACGGCAAATACCGAAATCAGTCGGCAAGGCGTAACAAAACACCTTCAGGTGTTGGCGGACGCGGGCATGGTGCGCAACGTGAAGCTCGGTCGGGAACGGCTATGGCAGTTGGAGCCAAAGCAGATCGAGGAAGCGAAACGAACGCTCGAGATAATTGGGAGGGAGTGGGAGTTGGCACTTGGGAAGCTTAAGACATTTGCAGAATCAAAATAGGGGTGAACTTGGCGATGACAATATTGCGCTTACTTCGTCGTCTCCAGGCAACGGAAACATCACGGCTGAGATAGCCTGTCGCCAGCAAGATGCAAACCAAGATGATCAACGAATGGAATGAAATCTCGGTCAATGAAAAGCAGCGGCATCCGTCGCTCTATACAAAAAGTAGCGACAAAGGCGTTAGGTCGACATTCAAAGTCATGAGAGGAGAATCATGAGCAAAGTATTCGTAAACATCGGACTTAGCCTTGATGGCTACATGGCTCCGGAAGGGATGGCAATTGAGAACTGGGACAGGCCCGAATACAAGGACTGGGGCGCGAAGTGGGGTGCGATGATGAGCTGGATTCTTGAGCTGCAGTATTTCCGCGAGAACCTCAAGTTCGGACCAGGCGGAGAGACCGGTCCGGTGAATGACATGTTTCGTTACACCATGGAGCGTAGCGGCGCGAGCATCATGGGCAAGCGAATGTTTGAGCAAGGCGAGGTTTCATGGCCCGAGGAGGCTCCGTTTCACACGTCGGTATACGTGCTTACACACGAGAAGCGCGAACCTTGGGCGCGGCCGGGCGGGACGACATTCTACTTCGTCAACGACGGCCCGGAGAGCGCTCTTGAGCAGGCTCGAGAGTCTGCGGGTGGTCGCGATATTCGGATTTCGGGCGGCGCGAACGTGATCCAGCAGTACCTGAATTTGGGCGTCATCGAAGAGCTGGAAATCGCACTGGCGCCGGTGATGTTCGGCGGCGGGAGGCGCCTGTTCGAAAACCTTCGCGAGCCAGTTCCCCAGTTCCGAATTGACCAAGTGCTCCATAACCCAGCCGCGACCCATTTGCGCTATGTGCGTTAGCTTTCTTCATATGGGCGCCTATACTAGCTCCAGAACATTTCGGAGAAGCTCTCCATTCAGCAAGTGGGCCCTACAGCCAATCCACAGCGGCAGCGGACAAATGAAAATATGGAAATAATTCGCTTTATCAGGACACTGCTTCCAATAGTGACGAGTGCCGTGTTGTGCAGCGCCGTTATGGCCCAGAGCACCAGCATCACTGAGTTGGGTGGAGCGCGCGCGCCGTCAGCAGGCAATTCCGGCGTGGGTACCAGCGCCACCTTCGCTATTGGCATCACCACCGACAACGGTCTCAGCTGGCGCAACAGTGCCACACCAACCGATCAGCTGCGTCTCGTGGGCAAGGTACGGCCTGAAGCGTCTCAGATTGGTCAGGCAGCGGACATTTATCTGCTTGCGAAGGTGGGAGCCGTCGTCCTGATGCGCAGAACAGATGGTGCCTTTGAGCAGTGGAGCGGCGATCTGTCCGAGTTGGTGCCTTTCCGGCAGCAAGCAATGCTGGCAGCCGATACCGAGGTGGATCTGTACACAGGACAGCTCGGCGCCACTGGGCAGTTCGAACTGTTCCTGGGTTATCGCGGCCCCGATGGCGTGCTGCACTACAGCCCCACTCCCTTCAGCCTCAGCAGCAGTACTGGCCTGCCCGATGCTTCGTCGTCCTGGTTCTTCAACGGTACGGCCTGGCAGAGTAACGGTACAGCGACACAATGTCAGAGCCCGCTGTTGCAGTCCCCTGTTGATCTCAGCAAGGTGACCTCAATTCTCTATCCAGGACAGACGCGTGGCGGTGATTACAAGGCACACGGTGGCTTCCGCCTTGATGGCGCGGGTCAGACTAACCAGGTCACTGTGGTGTCCGCGATAGCAGGCACCGTGGTTCGGGGGGAAAGCGATACTGCGCACGGGGTTGTACAGTACGGCTTCGATATCATCAATCCGTGCGGCGTGATGATGAGGCTTGGGCATCTTCTGGAACTGTCACCAAAGTTTGCCGCCATCGCCGACACGTTGCCGCCGGCTACCACCAACAGCTCTTTCACTGAGCTGTCCGGTTATACGGTAAGCGTGGGCGAACCGATTGCTGCAGCAATCGGCGTGCCTGGCAATGTGTTCATGGATTTCGGTATTTATGATCTGCGTTCGCGCAACCCTGCTACCACTGACCTGGATGGCGAACTTAAACCCTATGGCATTTGCTGGCTCGACGCCTTGCCTGCAACTGACAATGCACGGGTGCGCAGTTTGCCACCGGGGGATGGCGTGTCGGGGACTATGAGTGATTACTGCAGGTAAGCTCTTGCACGCCTCTACTGCTGACAAATCAACTCATCAATCCTTCGTTCCGATCGTGGCCACCCGCCGCAGCAGTTCTATCAAAAGAGCCGTGTCGGCTACGCCCAGGTGCTCCGCAAACTCGGCCTGGGCCTTCCTCCACATTGGCATCAGGTCTTGCAAGGCTTTATTGCCAGCCTCGGTAATGGTGACTTCCCGCGCTCGTGTCATGCCTTCGTCACTGACTGAAATATACCCGTGGGATTGCAGCGGCGTGAGATTGCGGCTCATTGAGGTTCTGTCCAACCCCATCTTGTTCGCCAGGTCGGTAATCGACAAGGCGCCTGACTTGCTCAGGATGAACAGCACGCTGAACTGAGTGGCCTGCACGTCACTGTCCTTCATGGCCGCGCCGTACTGTTTGCTGACAGCGCGAGCGGCGCGGCGCAGGTAAAACAGATTGCAAGGGTTGTCCATTGGCGTGAATTCAGCGTCCTGCATGGATGTGAGTTTGTCAGCCTTCATGTTCAAAAGGGCCTCTAGTGTAGTAACAAAAAAACACATGTCGTGTATATACACGCATGGGGAGCTCACTGTAACTTAGCGGCTAATAAAAACACCAGCTTTTCAGGAGCCCCATGCGCCGCGCCACCCATTTGCATCGATTGACCACTGCATTCTGCCTCACCACTGCCATCTCCACTACCATCTCCACGGCACTGGCTCAGACGCCAGACACTGACTCCACCGCGACGTATGGCGCCGAGTTTTTTCAAGGGTCCGGCGCACTGACCGTGAATGACATGCTCGACCGCGTACCGGGCATCGAGATGATTCTGCAGGCCACCAACGTTTCGTCTGTTTCCAGCGATGGCAACCGGGGCCTGGGGGCAACGTCGCAGATTCTGATCGATGGCAAGCGCATGGCCGGCAAGGCCAACGAGGCCCGCAGCCAGCTTGCCCGCATACCCGCCAGTCAGGTGGCGCGCATCGAAATCATCCGTGGCTCGTCCAGCGATCTGGATGTGCAGAACGGCAACCAGATCGTCAATATTGTCCTGCTGGAAGCGCTGCCCACCAGCAGCCTGTCGAGCGAGATCAATGTCACGCAGTACAGCGACAGCACCCTGAACCCTGGCGGTTCGCTATCGCTGAGTGGCGAGCGCGGCCGTCTCAACTATCTGTTCAGCGGCCAGGTGGCCAGCGCCTATGAACATCAGGAGAGTTTCGAGACCAGCATCCTGGGAGACTTCTCGCCCAACGAGACCATCGCCGCCGACCGCTACCGCGATCAGACCAACTACACCTTCAACTCCACGCTGGCCTATGCCCTGACGCCGAATGACCGCATTACCTTCAATGCCCTGTACGGCGAACAGGACCCGCCCGTGAAACTGCTGCGCACCTACGTCGATCAGCGTGCCAGGCCGGTCAACACCTATTACGAACGCGAGACCATTCCGGCCACCGCCAGAAACTGGGAGATCGGGGGCGATTACGAGCACCGCTATGCCAGCGGCAGTCGCCTGAAGGGGCTGTTCATCGTGAACGAGCGTGACAATCAGTCCACGCGCGAGCGCTACCGAGCCACCTCGCCCGCAGATGCGGGCATCAAGAATCTGTTTCTGGACACCAGCAGCGTGTATCAGGAAAAGATCGTGCGTGGCTCCTATACCTTCAATCTGACAGGCGGTCAGGGAGTGGAGCTGGGCGTCGAGCGCGC
>JAUSMU010000103.1 GCA_030645995.1 Gammaproteobacteria bacterium
CGACGGCTGACAGCGCGTATTTCGTCGGAATACTGGCGATGAAGGAGAAATCCAGCGCCAGTCCCTTTCCCTGCGGCGCCCCCAGCATAGCGCCTGCGAGAACGTTCACGGCGCCAGGCATGCCACCGGACTGCTTGTGAATCTTCTCGATCTGTTTGTTGCTGAACGGCAGCGGCCGCGCCTGATCACCCTGGGCGAAGCCTACGGAATTGAGGCGGTAACGCAGATAGTCGCGAGTCTCATCAAGGCTCAGCGCTGGCAGGTCGATGACGCTGAACTGCTGCTCGCCATTATGGAGCGGACAGGTGTAATCGAGTGTATCCAGCAGCTGCGGCAGGCCCAGCAGGATCAGATGAAAAGTCCCCTCAGCATTGTCGACCAACGCCAGCCGCACCAGCAACGCCAACGCATCATCACCCAGCTCGTGTGCGTCATCGACGATCAACACGACGCTGCGCGACTGCTGCCGGACAGACTCGAAGTAATCCAGCAGCGCCGCCTTGAGGTCGGCCAGTGTGGCATGGGGTGGAAAGTCCAGCACAAAGGCCTTGAACATCTCCTCCAGCAATTGCGCGGGACTGGTCAACAGACTGGCGCGCGCCCGGGCGACCAGCTGATGCTTGCCGGCCTGCCTGACGAAGAAATCACCGATCGTGCTCTTGCCACTGCCTGCAGGCCCCAGCAGAGCGATGATGTGATTACTGTGAGTCGAGTGATGCAGCAGTTTTTCCAGCGTTTGGCGACGCTGCGCACCCGGGTAGAGACTGGCCATTGGCGTGTCTGCCGTGAACGGGTTGGCCGAAAGGTGCAATGACTCAAGCGTCTCGTTTACCTTTGACACAAGTTATCTCCCGCTTCCAATGTCTGTTGCAGCAGAGTCGCATCGACTCCGCTCTCGATGACGGCCTTACCCAGGCCACGCAGTAGAATGAAGCGAATCTTGCCGCCTTGCACCTTCTTGTCGAACGCCATCAGGCGCATGAAATCGTCGGCGTTCATGCCAGCAGGCGGAGCAACTGGCAGACCGGCTCTCTGCAGCAGTGCCTTGGCCCTTGCCGCCGCATCCGCCTCCAGCCAACCCAGGCGTGCTGACAGGTCGGCGGCCATGACCATGCCTGCCCCGACCGCTTCGCCATGCAGCCAGGTGCCATACCCCATCGCCGTTTCGATGGCATGCCCAAAGGTGTGCCCGAGGTTGAGAAGCGCTCGCACCCCACCCTCTTTCTCATCGGCGGCGACGATGCGCGCCTTCTCTCCACAACTGACTTTGACCGCCTCTGCCAGCAGCGTCTTGTCGCCCGCCAACAAGCCCTCGATGTTGCTCTCCAGCCAGGTGAAAAACGGCAGATTGTCGATGAGCCCGTACTTGATGACTTCGGCGATACCGGCCTTGAGTTCTCGATCCGGCAGCGAGGCGAGCACGTCGGTGTCAGCGACGACACACTGCGGCTGATAGAACGCACCGATCATGTTCTTGCCGAGGGGGTGATTGACACCGGTCTTGCCCCCGACAGAGGAATCCACCTGTGACAGCAGGGTCGTGGGCACCTGAATGAAATTGACGCCGCGCTGATAGGTCGCCGCCGCGAAACCAGTGATATCTCCCACCACGCCTCCGCCCAGCGCGATCAGCGTTGTGCTGCGCTCATGACGATCGGCCAGCAGTTTGTCGTAGATGGTGCCGAGGGTGGCCAGCGTCTTGGTGTGCTCACCATCGGGCAGAACGAGATGATCACATTGCACGTCACCCAAAGCGCTCTTGAGTTGCGCCAGATAGAGAGGTGCCACGACTTCATTGGTGACAATGAGAGCCCGTCTGCCGTGCACATGGGGGCGAACCAGCCCGGCCTGTCCCAACAGCCCGGAGCCAATGAATATGGGGTAGGAGCGCTCCCCAAGGTCTACTTCAAGTTTGATCATGTTCTGCTTTCCGTTTATGCACATCCATCTCTTTCTCAACAGCCATCTCTGCCACCAGTGCCAGATTGGCCGCGCGCCACTCTTCGATTTGAAGGAGAATCTCGGTACTGACAGAGCGGGGACTGCGACGACTGGTGTCCACGATGACGTGGGCAGTCTCACGGTACAAGGGCTCACGGATCTTGATCAATTCTTTTATCTTCGCCAGTGGATTGTCGGTCTGCAGCAGCGGACGACTCTTGTCCTTGCCGGTACGCTCCAGTTGCTGCGCCACCGAGGCTCGCAGGTAAACCACAATCCCTCGATCTCTCAAATGGGCACGGCTCTCCGAGGCCAGAATCGCACCGCCTCCGGTCGCCAGAATGATGCCGCGCCGTTTCGTGAGGGTATCGATCATACGGGCCTCGCGGATGCGGAAGCCCTGTTCACCCTCCACATCGAAGATCCAGGGAATATCGGCACCCGTCACAAATTCGATTTCACGATCCGAATCGAAGAAGGGCATATCCAGCTGCATCGACAGCAGCCGCCCGATGGTGCTCTTACCAACGCCCATGGGGCCAATAAGAAATATGTTGTCCTGCTTGTCCATGAATAATCCGATTTCTCAGCGCCGCATGTGCGACAGCGCAATGAATGATTTTCCCTGACACCGGCTCACAGCACCAGAGCAGCGCCGGGCATTGTAACCCGTGCAAGAGGATAAAATCACGGCCAGTCGCGGACAGCTCCGGGGCGATGAAGCCAGGAGCTGTCCGACGCAAAGCGAAGCAGGTGTATCGGGAAGCGAGTACCAGACCAAATACTTGCCAGGCACGTCTCAGCGCGTATTGATCTCGGCGATAATCTTCGGCGTGATGAAAATCAGTAGCTCAGTGCGGCGATTGGCATTGTTGGTGCGCTTGAATAGCCGACCAAGATATGGAACATCGCCGAGCACGGGCGTCTTGCTCTCGGTGGTGGTGGTCTCCTCGCGGAACACCCCCCCCAGAACTATCGTGTCCCCGTTCTCAACCAGCACACTGGTATTGATAGAGTTCGTGTTGATGGCCGGGACATTACCACTACCTACCGCCACTGAATCCTGGTGGATATTCAGCTGCATGATGATGCGGCCGTCCGGCGTGATCTGCGGCGTCACTTCCAGAGACAAGACGGCATCGACGAATTCAGTTGTCGAACCACCAGCCGTACCACCAGCCTGAGCCTGGTAGGGAATGCGCACACCCGATTCGATGGTGGCGGTGACCTTGTCCTGCGTGGTGACCTTGGGACGTGCGATCACTTCACCATTTCCGCTGCTTTCCAGCGCCGAGAGCTCCAGTTCAATCAAGCCACTGTTGCTGGTGAAGCCAACAGAGAATGATGATGCCGACTCGTCCTGCAACCCAAGATCCACAGCGAGTGCATCCGGGAAGGTCACGGAGCCTATTGGAATGGGCACGGCAGCAATGGCCTGAGACACGATCGCATCGATCAGGCTGGGGTCTGTCCCGTCCTGCAGCGCCTTGACCCGCGCCGCGTCACCTGCTGCCAGAGCTTTTTGTACGGCGATACTCTCGGCAACACGATTGTTCTGCTGTTCGAGTGTGGATGCCTGACTGCCACCATAGCGGAAATTGTCAGTGGAATCCGTGCGCCCTGCACCACCCCAGCGAATACCCAGATCTCGACCGAAATCAGTCGAGACATTGACGATGCGGGCCTCGATCAACACCTGACGGACAGGCACATCGAGTCGACTGAGCAGTTCCCTGACCTCGTCGAGCTTCTCTGCCACATCGCGAATGATGATGATGTTGGTCCGCGCATCAACTGTGGCTGAACCGCGACTGGAAAGGATTCCTGTGCTGGTGGGCCCCGCCGCAGCACCATCGGCAGCCGCAGGCGTACTGCCTGTCGCAGAGCCCGTCAGCAGCGTGAGAATATTAGCCGCATCGGCATAGTTCACCTGCACGAATTCCGTATGCAACGGTGCCAGCGCCTCGGCTTGTCGTGTGGCGTCCAAGGCCTGCTGCTCCTGAGCGGCGATCTCATCGGCGGGAGCCACATAGAGCACATTCCCCACCAGGCGCTTATCCAGATTGCGTGACTGCAGCACCAGGTTCAATGCCTGATCCCAAGGGACATCGTGCAATTCCAGAGTGATATTGCCGGAGATGGCGTCACTGGTTACCAGATTGAAATCATTCTCGTCGGCAAGCAGCTGGAGAACCGCACGCACATCAATATTCTGGAAACTCAGCGAAACGAGAGTACCCGAATAGGCAGCGGCAGGGTCACTGTTTGCAGCGGCGGCTCCGGGGGGGGAGACACTTACGGTGTACTGCCGTCCCTGCTGGTAGGCGACGTACTCGTATTCACCATTCAGATCGATGGCGATAGTCGCGTTACCGCGTTGCGGATAGACATCAACAGTATTCACAGGCGTCGCGAAATCGGTGACATCGAAACGTCGATTCAGGCGCTCGGGCACAGTGGCGCCGGAAAATTCCACATAAATCCTCGACCCGACCTGTTCGACATTGCCTAGCAGCTGGTCATCGCTAAGAGTAATTACAATTTGCCCTTCGTTGACATCGCTTCCACGACGAAACAAGACGTCGGCCAGTGAGGCGCCGGTGGCGGCGACTGCTGCGGGGGACTCTATCTGGCTGACCGGTGCCGAGGCGGCGGTCACGACCCGGTCGCTGCCCAATCGCACGACCAGTGTGTTGCCCTCAATGCGCGTCTCGTACTCGGCAGGGCTGGTCAGGTTGAACACCAATCGTGTTCGGTCGCTGGTCTCCAGCACCATGACGCTCTGGGCATTGTTGGAATCGATATTGAAACGGCGTTCGCCGAGACTGCTTTGCACATTGGTCAGATCGAGGGAAATGCGCGCCGGGTCTTCCTGCGTGAAACCTGTCGGCTGCGGGGGTGTTGCATCGAAATCCAGTCTCACTTCCAGACTGTCACCTGGCAGATTGGCGAACCCGATGCTCTGCAGATTCACCGGCTCCTGCGCCTGAAGCGACTGCAGACTCAGGCAGGCAAGCAGGAACGGCAAACACCATTTCCAGACGGCACTCATGCCTGGCACCCTGGCTCGCACCCTGGCTGTTGAAGTCATCGTTGCTGTAGACATTTTTTGATCACCTGAAAATGCAGCAAGGTCATTCGCTGCGAACAAAACGCTGTTTCGACACACCACTCTTCATGAACCGTCTGGTCATCAACTCCATGTAACTGTCAACGAACCAGTGCCAGCGTACGCGGCCGCTCTACCCAGCCACCATCCCCAGAGGGGACTATCTCCGTAATAGCCACTTCGTCCGGCGTAACCTGCACGACGCGACCATGATTGCGTCCAAGATAATTACCCCGACCGATGCGATGAATCATGCCAAGCTCGTCGCGAATCAACGCAATGGTGGCACCGTCGCGACTGATCATCCCCACCATGCTTAACGCCGTCAGAGCAAAACTCTCCAGTGGCTCCGGCGTACGCGTAAAGTCCGGCTGCACCGTGCTCGTCGACGCCACTCCGACCCCAGTCCCCGCCATGACAGGAACATCGAAGGGACTGCGCATGGAGGCAGCACTGTAGGTGAACGCTTCATAGGGGAGAAATACAGGCATCGGCTCGACGGGTTCTCCAGGGCGCATGGAAACTTCTACTACGAACTGCTGCAGATCGGCCATATCGGCGTTGCGCGAGCACGCTGCCAGCACGATACATAACAGACTCAATATGACAAATCGAAGCCAGCGCATGGCACTGACATTACGGTGCGGGAGCAGGTGCATCTGGCACTTCCTCCTCTTCTTCACTCCTATAGCGATAAGTCTTCGCGGTGATTGTCATCGTCAGCAGAGTGCGGCTGGCCGCCGCGACAATCGAGAAATCATGCAGAGTCACAATTCGGGCGAGACTGGCAACTCCGCTCACGAAGGTACCAAAATCGTGATAGTTTCCCAGCACTTCTACCTGAATAGGTTGTTCGATATAAAACTCGAGCGCCACTTCCGGGTCCAGCTCGATACGGGAGAACGCCAGGCTGGCGCCAAGCCCCGTCTCGGTAATTTCATCCACCAGATCCGGCACTTCGGTCTGGCTGGGCAACTGCCTCAGCAGTTCAGAGAAGGCTTCTTCCATTTCGATCGTCTGTGCTTTGTAGGCCTCCAGATTCGCGGCCATCACCGCCTTCTGTTCATACTCCACGCGCAGCGTCGTCTCCTCGGCAGCCCAGCGCTCCAGCGCTGATTGAAGATTGCGGATGTCGAACCAGAAACCGAGCCCAAGACAGAGGACAAACACCACCAGAGTGATGACGAATTTGACGACGCCCGGCCAGACGCCGATGGAATCCAGATCACTGAGATTGTTCCAGTCGAAATTTTGCAGTTCTTTGATCAAGCCTGAAATGGGGGTCATGTCACTGCTCCTGATCCCGCAGAGGTTCCTGAAGAACCAGCGTGAGTGAGAACGCGTTGGCAGTGCGCTGCTCGGCATTGGCATCGGCACTGGCCGCCGAAATCTGCTGCAGGCTCGGATTCACAAACCACTCGGAGTCATCCAGACGACGCATCAATTCCGAAACTTTGTTGTTCGATTCAGCAATCCCTTCGATCTCAAGCGTATTGTCGGTTCTGACCAGCGTGTTGAAGTAGACACCAGTGGGCAAGGCCTTTACGAGCTCATCAAAGACACGCACGATGACCGGCCGCGAGCCCTGCAAATCCTGAATGACTTCCATGCGCGCATTGATTTGCTCTTTCTGCTGCTTGAGCTGATTGATATCCTCGATACGAGCATCCAGCACCAGAATCTGCTGGCGCAGAAAGTCATTGCGCGACTGCTGGTAACGGATATCACCACGAAAGCTGCGATCGACCAGAAACAGGATGCCGCCCGCAATGATCACAACGCCCAGCAGCAGCACCAGAAATTCGCGCTTGCGCTCTTCGCGCAGCTGCTCACGCCAGGGTAAGAGGTTGATGCGCGCCATCAGTACCTGCTCCTCATCGCCAGACCACAGGCAATCATCAGAGACGGGGCGTCGTTGATCAGCATTGTCTTGTTGACCTTCGGACCCGTGGCAAGATTTGCAAAGGGATTGGCGACCAGCACGGGGGTGGCAAGGTGTTCGCGCACCTGTTCACTCAAGCCGTCGACCGCCGCGATGCCGCCAGCCAGCACGATGTAGTCCACATCGTTGTACTGACTGGAGGAGAAAAAGAACTGCAGTGAACGACTGACCTGCTGGACTGCCGCATCTTTGAAGGGGGCAAGAATCTCGTGCTCATACTCCGCAGGGAGATTGCCACGCTTGATCGCGGTCTCCGCCTCGATGGCAGAGAGTCCAAAGCGACGCTGCACGTCCTCTACCAGTTGCCTGCCTCCGAAGAGCTGTTCGCGGGTATAGATCGTTTTGCCATTGACCAGAACATGCAGCGTGGTAGTCGTCGCGCCGATGTCCAGAATTGCGACACTGTTGACGTCCACCCCGGTGAGCTGGGGTGCAATCAATGAATAGGCGCGCTCTACTGCGTAGGCTTCAATATCAACGACCTTGGCAATAAGCCTGCCCGCCTCCAGGGCCGCCACCCGGGACTCCACATTCTCCTTGCGGCACGCGGCCAGCAGCACGTCGACAAAATCGGAGTTGTTGTCTGTGGATTCCAGCCGCTCGAAATCGATGGCTACCTCGCTGAGAGGGTAAGGAATGTACTGATCCGCCTCCACAATGATCTGGTTTTCCATCTCGGAATCCGTCAATGCCGCATTCATCTCGATAATCTTCGTGATGACAGCAGAACCCGCGACAGCAACAGCAGCCTCCTTGGTGGAAGGTTTAAGTATGGAAATAGCGTGGCGAATGCTCTCCCCCACCGCATCAATATCATTGATATTTTTTTCAACTACCGCATTGGGTGGGAGCTGCCGTATGACATAGTTTTCAATCTTGTACTTGCCACCTCGAACACTCAGCTCAAGAAGTTTCACAGAGGAGGAACTGATGTCCACCCCCAGTAGTGTCTTCGATTGTTTACCCAGGATTCCCAGCACAGTCGCAAGTCCGGATTTCGTTGTTTTGGTCAGTTCTTGTGAAGTCGAAAAGCTCTGTATGCCAGTATAGTAGCAAACGTGAAAACGAGCGGACCGACGCCATTTCTAGACACGCGAACACATCAAAACAAATTTATATATAACATTCAATAGATTATGGACCAATTTCAATAAATAACTTTATGTTGTTAACCAGTTCAACTTATTTCGCGCTGCACATGGGTATATAATCGCGCCGTGAGCACAGCCCACCATCCCCGTTACAACCAGAATCCCGGGAATAGAGCCCCGCCTCCGCAGGTCTGTATGAGGACTGTATCACCTTGAGTTTCCACCAAAAGCGGCCCCATTCGTGAACACCAGGCTAAAGAAGACATTCAGAGCGTTATTCTGGTTCGGCATTTTCTGCGCCAGTGGTGTCGTCATGGTGGCGTCGGCGGCATTCCTGTACCTGTCACCCCAGCTGCCGTCGGCGGAGTCCTATCGCAATGTCCAGCTGGAGACGCCACTGCGCATCCTGACTGCAGACAGCAAACTGATCGACGAAATCGGCATCCGGCGCGACCCCGTGCCTTACGAAGAGATTCCGCCAATGATGATCAACGCAGTCATCGCCAGCGAGGATCCGCGCTTCTACTCCCATCCCGGCGTGGACATCCTGGGCCTCATGCGCGGATTTTACGGCTTCGTGCGCGGCATCAATCTTGGCGGCGGCAGCACCATCACCATGCAGCTTGCCAACAACATCTCGTTCGACAGCGACAACGTCTACTCACGGAAACTCAAGGAAATCCCCTTCGCCCTGCGCATCCAGCGCGAGCTGACGAAGCAGGAGATCATCACCTTGTATCTCAACCTGATCTACTTCGGTTCAGGGGCCGATGGCATCAATGCCGCCGCTTTCGCGTATTACGGCAAGCCCATCGCGGAGCTGGAACTCCACCAGTTCGCAATGCTGACCTCGGTGCTGCCATGTCCATCGCCGTGCAATCCGATTGCCGATCCGGCACGGGCGACAACCCGGCGCAACGTCGTTCTCACCAAGATGTACGATCTGAGAATGATTACCCGCGAAGAATATGAAAAGGCTGTCAGCACTCCAGACAATGCGCGCCGCCACAGCCGCAGGATCGAAGTCAGCGCTCCCTATGTTGCGGAAATGGTGCGCCAGGAGTTGTACCTGCAGTACGGCGAGGACATCTATCGCAAGGGATTCGAGGTCACCACCAGCATCCACAGCGACAAGCAGATGGTCGCCAACCGCGCCCTGACCAATGGCTTGGAGGAATATTATGACAAACGTCATGGCTATCGCGGCACCGAAGGATTTATCGCGCCCATGGGCGACGATCCGCTTCCAGCCTGGCTGGAAGCGCTGGAGCCACACGCCGTCATCGGCAATCAGCACCCCGCCGTCGTCACCTATGTTGGTGATCGTGAAATCAAGGCATTGCTGAAGGACGGCAGCATCATTGATATCGGTTGGGAAGGATTGAGCTGGGCTGCACCGTTCGTCGATCGTGGCAACGCCTGGCCACGCCCGCAACAGGCGCGAGAAATCGTCAAGACAGGTGATTTGATTCGCGTCAAACAGATGCAGGACAGCAATTGGTCACTGGGCCAGATCCCGGAATTGCAGGGCGCACTGGTATCCGTCTCTCCAGACAACGGCGACATTCTCGCGCTGATTGGTGGCTACGACTTCGGGTACAGTCAGGTGAATCGCGCCACCACACCACGCCCGCCAGGCTCCGGGTTCAAACCCTTCCTCTACGGGACGGCACTAGAGAACGGTTATACCGCCGCCAGCACTATCAATGACGCCCCGTTTGTCAGAGGAGACTATCGCCCCAGGAATTTCGAGAATAATTTCGCGGGCCCGATCACCCTGCGCTACGCCCTCACCAATTCGCGCAACGTTCCGGCAGTGCGTCTCTATGATCAGCTCGGCTCTGAGCGGCTGTTCCCATTCGCCAAGCGTTTTGGATTTCATACGGAGAATTTTCCTCCCAACGACCTGACCATCGCACTGGGAAGCCAGGATGTGCAACCGCTGGAGATGGCCATTGCATTTGCCACTATCGCCAATGGCGGACAAAAGGTGGAACCCACACTCATCAAGCAGATCAAGACCTTCGATGGCATCATCCCGCGTCCTCCGCAGCCAGTTGCTTGCAGCAAGGACTGTACAGCTATGGCAGGACAAGCGGGCGAGCAGATCCTCGCATCAGCCGCACAGGCCCCGGGCCCACAGACAATACCCGCTCCGCAGGTCGTGGACCCCCGTATCGCCTATATTCTCGGCAGCATGATGCGCTCAGTCATCGAAGAAGGCAGCGGCCGTCGCGTCGGCAGAGAGATCGACAGAAAAGATCTCATGGGCAAGACCGGCACCACCAACGGGCCTTCAGAACTGTGGTTCACAGGGTTCAACCGGGACGTGTCGACGAGCGTCTTCATCGGCTTTGACCAGCCGCAGATGATGGGCGAGAGTGAACAGGGCGCTACCGTTCCGGTGCCGATCTGGATCGACTACATGAAGACAGTGCTGGCGGGAACACCAGAGCGGATGATGGACCGACCGGACGGGTTGGTGGACCGGCTGATAGACAAACAATCCGGCCGCAGCGCGCGCCCTGGGCAGGCCAATACCATGTTCGAAGTGTTCATGGAGGAGAATGCTCCATCGGCAACCCAGGAACGGCAGCAGACTGGCATCACACGTAACACGACCGACACCACAAGCGACACAACACGCGACGCACGGGACACGGATGAGGCTCCGACGATCGAGATTTTGTTCTGATCGCCCCTCCGTTATTTCCATACCAGTGAAATCAGGCAAAACACAAAAAGGCGTCAGAGATTCCTCTGCCGCCTTTTTTGCTATCCGCTATACGCAGATGAGGGGATTATTTCAGTGAGCGTGAACCAAAACGCTTGTTGAAACGATCGACGCGGCCGCCTGCATCCAGAATCTTCTGCTTGCCGGTATAGAACGGGTGGCACTCTGAGCATACGTCCACAAGAATGTCTTTACCCAGTGTGGAGCGTGTCTTCAAGACATTGCCACAGCTGCAGGTTGCATTCATTGCTTCATAATTGGGGTGGATATTCGGTTTCATGCCTGGACCTCGTCATTGGTATTTCACTGGTATCGCCACAGGGGGACCGGCGTTAACAACGCCCACTGCCAGCGAAACGGGCGTGCATTCTACCAAAGAGACGTCCATTGGCAATAGCGGCACACAGAGATATTTGGGAGCAAGTCAGCGTGGCGCCAGCCCTTCCTGAATAAGCTTATGATTCTTCACCACCTCGCGCATCACGCGCTCAAGTATCTCTGCCACCAGATCAGCATTGACTCCATGCCGGGCACAGACCTGGCGAATGTCGGACAGCTTGGCACTTTCCCGCTCGGGGTCCAGAGCCTGCAGGCCGTGCTCCGCCTTCAACTCCCCCACCCGCCTGGTCAGGGCAAAACGATTTGCCAGCAACAACACCAGACCGTGATCGATCCGGTCTATTTGCTCTCTCACCAATAACAGTTCTGCGGGAACGGGCTCGTCGGCCATCGTCTGACTCCATTGCTCTTTTCGGAAATGTTTTATACGAATGCGCTCAGGGCGCTTTGATTTGCGCGGCAGTATAAACCAATTCCACAGCCCCCATACAGCAGCGCCGCGAACCCGCATCCACATCATCCAAGCTTTGCAACACCCGGGCAGTAGAAGGTTGCGGTTGTTCGTGCAATGCCCTTAACATGGCCGTGGCCAATCCCGGTGGACCCGCCCTCGCGTGCAGACTGCAGTCGCTCTTAATATGCCCAAACCCGATTCTTTCAGTCACGCTCCGCACGCCAGCGTCATCCTGCGCCTCGCCGTGCCGTCACCATTGCGCCGACTCTTTGACTACCTGCCCCCGCTTGACTCCACTCCCGCGCAACTGGAACAACTGCAGCCAGGTGTCCGTATCAGCGTCCCTTTTGGGTCGCGCACGCTGGTGGCAGTGCTGGTATCAACGCAGACACAGGCGTCGGTAGAACACGCCAAATTGCGCCATGCCACGGCAATACTCGACCAGAACCCGCTGCTGCCACAGGCATTGATGGAGCTCTATCTGTGGGCTGCGCAGTACTATCAACATCCTCCCGGCGAAGTCTTCAGTACCATGTTGCCAGCGTTGCTGCGGCAGGGCCGCGCAGCCGCCCATCCCGGCAGAAAAGTGTGGCGTCTCAGCGCACAGGGGCGCCAGCTTGACACCGACGCCCTGCGCCGAGCACCCCGGCAACGCGAAATTCTGGAGTTCCTGACCGAACATGAGGAACTGGACAGAGAGTCCATCGCCGAACTTGAGATATCCCCCGTGGCGTTGAGCGCCATGGCCAAAGCTGGTTTCGTGGAGACCAGCGCACAACCGCGCTCGCCACGCCACGCAGCCGGGAAAGCTATGCCGGAGAGTGCAATGCCGGAGAGTGCAATGCCGGAGAAAGTGCTGCAGCTCAATGCAGAGCAATTGCAGGCGGTCAATTCCATCCGCTCCACTATTGGCAGCTTCGGCTGCTACCTGCTCGACGGAGTGACTGGCAGTGGCAAGACCGAGGTCTATCTGCAGGTGATCGCGGAAGTCCTGCGCCAGTCCCGGCAAGCACTGGTGCTGGTCCCGGAGATCAGTCTGACGCCGCAAACCATCAGCCGCTTCCGCAAGCGCTTTCAGTGCCGGATCGCCGTGCTGCACTCCGGCCTCACCGATGCAGAACGCCTGCAGGCCTGGCTTGAGGCCCGTGACGGGCAGGCAGAGATTGTGATCGGCACGCGCTCCGCTCTGTTCACGCCGCTGGCGCGTCCCGGCATCATCATCATCGACGAGGAGCACGATGGCTCCTTCAAGCAGCAGGACGGCTTCCGCTATTCGGCCCGCGATCTTGCCATTGTGCGAGCGCGCAACGAGGACATCGGCATCGTCCTGGGGTCGGCAACGCCCAGCCTGGAAACATTGCACAACGCCCTCACGGGGCGCTACCAGCATCTTTTGCTCACCGAGCGCGCCGGCATCGCGGAGCGCCCGGCGCTGCGCCTGCTGGACACCACCAATGAGGTATTGCAGGAAGGCTTCTCCGCCCCTCTGCTACAGGATATCGCCGACCACCTGCAACGCGGCAATCAGGTGCTGATGTTCCTCAATCGTCGCGGCTTCGCGCCCACGCTGCAGTGCGCCGACTGCGGCTGGGTGGCCGAATGCCTGCGCTGCGATGCCCGCCTGACTCTGCACAAGACGCCACCACATCTGCGCTGCCACCATTGCGATGCGCGCAAACCTGTCGATCGCCACTGCCCCCAATGCAAGTCGAAGCACCTGCAGGCGCTGGGCCTCGGCACGGAGCGCAGTGAGGGAGTGCTGGCCAGTCTGTTCCCTGACACGCGCGTGCTGCGCGTCGACCGCGACACCACCAGACGCAAGAACGAACTCAATGCCCTGCTCAACGAAGTACATCGGGGCGAGCCCTGCATCCTGATCGGAACCCAGATGCTGGCCAAAGGGCACCACTTCCCGTGCGTAACGCTGGTTGCCGTACTGGACGCGGATGCCGGTCTCTTCAGCGCCGACTTCCGTGGCCAGGAACACACGGCGCAGTTGCTGATGCAGGTGGCGGGCCGTGCAGGGCGGGCCGGACAAGCGGGGGAAGTCGTCATTCAAACCCGGCATGCCAATCACAACACTCTGCAGGCTCTGGTCCAGCAGGGCTATGGCAGTTTCGCCAGAACCATTCTCAAGGAACGGCAGGCGGCGGGTATGCCTCCTTTCTCCCATCTAGCGTTGATCCGCGCCGAGGCCACCGACTTCAGGAGTCCGGAGCAATTCCTCGCACTGGTTCGCCAATGCGCAGAGAGGCTGCTCGGCCCTGCCGAGCGCACGGCAGTGACTCTGATGGGGCCCCTGCCAGCGCCCATGGAGAAGCGTGCCGGCAAGTTTCGCGCGCAGTTGCTGCTGCAATCGGCGCAACGCTCGCTACTGCAGAATCTGCTCAGTCAACTCTGTCCGGCACTGGAGAGCATGAAGGAGAGTCGCAGCGTCCGCTGGTCTGTGGATGTCGACCCTCAGGACATGATCTGAGGCCTAAGCACTGGTTGCTGACCAGCACAGGAATAAGGCTGGTTGCTCACCGGATTTTTCAGGATAATGGCGAGCTTGATTCGTTCATACGGTATTGCAGAGACATCATGGCTCACGATTTCGCCAAAACCAGAACCCGCAAAGTGCCCGAGCAAAAACGCCCGGAGCCTACACCTCAGCCGACGAAAGGCCTTTTGCTGACGGGCCTCCTGACAGGTTTGGTGCTCGGCGTCTTCATCAGCTTTCTGATTTACATCTCAGGGATGCTCCCTCCTGTGAACCCGATGGCGGACACTACCGACAGCAGCAACGCCGAAGAGCTCGCTGTTGCGCAGCAGCGCCGCAACGAGGAACTCGAACAGGCAGCGGCACGCCTGCAGCTCGAGTTTTACAAGGAACTGCCCAACTACGAAATCATCGTCGACAATACGCCGGGCACTGTTGCAGCAACTTCTTCCAACACGATGACCGCTACGGCGGCAGAACAGGCCATAGCTCTGGCCCAGAGTCAGGCCCAGAACCAGCCCATGCCTGCCACACCAACGCTGGTGGCCGGGCAGGAACCGGTCGCGACCGTCATCACGAACTTTCCCGCAGCAACCGTAGCGACTTCACCCAGCAGCGACACTATCACTCCAGTTGTCACAGGCAGCGTTGTCGACTCGCCCGCCGTGGCTCCGATAGTGCCTGTGGCCGCAATCCCAGGCGAACCCAGCTTCATGATTCAGGCCGGCGCCTTCCAGCAGGAAGCCGCCGCAGTCGCACAAACCATGCGTCTGAATGCACTTGGCTTGGACGCCCGCGTCAAGAAAGAGGCTCTCCTCGGGCAGACGCTGTTCCTGGTGCAGTCCGGCCCCTACAGTTCCCGCGATCAACTCAGTCAACTGGAGCGAATCCTGCGCAGCAACGGTATCGACAGCATGCGCATCGGAGTGAACCAGTAACCCCATTTTCGTGTGCGTCAGCTTGGCCGAACGACACACTTCCCCAACCCCGGCGCGTGCACCGGCAGGAGCTACAGATTGGAACAACTTCACGGCACCACTATCCTCTCCGTCAGACGCAACAACAAAGTGGTCGTTGGCGGCGACGGCCAGGTCTCCCAGGGCAACACCATCATGAAGGGCAATGCCCGCAAGGTGCGGCGTCTTTACAAGGATCAAGTGATCGCAGGCTTTGCAGGCGGCACGGCCGACGCCTTCACCTTGTTTGAACGCTTCGAGGAGATGCTGGAGACGCATCACGGCAAATTGGTGCGCTCTGCGGTAGAGCTCGCAAAGCTGTGGCGCACCGATCGTGCGCTGCGTCGCCTGGAGGCTCTGCTGCTGGTCGCCGACCGCGAGGCATCGCTGATCATCACTGGCAACGGTGACGTGATCGAACCGGAGGAAGGCATCATGGCCATCGGCTCAGGAGGGAGTTTCGCGCTCGCCGCTGCGCGAGCTCTCTATCGACATACCGAACTGGACGCCCGCGTCATTGTGGAAAAGAGCCTGATCATCGCAGCGGAAATCTGCGTCTATACTAATCAGAACCACACCATCGAAGAACTGGAATTTTAAGCAAAGCATTCAGGAACACACGCATGTCCACCATGACTCCACGAGAAATTGCCTCAGAACTCGACAAATACATCGTCGGCCAGAACGACGCCAAGCGCGCCGTTGCCATCGCGCTGCGCAACCGCTGGCGCCGCATGCAACTCACCGAAAACATCCGGCAGGAAATTACACCGAAAAACATTCTGATGATCGGCCCGACCGGTGTCGGCAAGACCGAGATCGCCCGCCGCCTCGCCAAGCTGGCCAACGCGCCCTTCATCAAGGTGGAGGCAACGAAATTCACCGAGGTGGGTTATGTCGGTCGTGATGTCGACTCCATCATCCGCGACCTGATCGATGTCGCGGTGAAGATGCTGCGCGAGGAGCAAATCCGCAAAGTGCAGCACATTGCCGAAGATGCCGCCGAGGATCGTATTCTCGATGCCCTGCTCCCCTCGGCCAGAAGTGACGGCTCTCATGAAGACGCTGATCGGACTGCGTCCACCACAAGGCAGATCTTCCGCAAGAAGTTGCGTGAGGGCGAACTCGACGACAAGGAGATCGAGATCAAGGTGGCCGACTCCATCACCGGCGTAGAGATCATGGCTCCTCCCGGGCTGGAGGAGATGACCAGTCAGCTCAAGAACATGTTCTCCACCATGAACACCGGCAAGAAGAAGACCCGACGCATGCCGATCAAGGCCGCCTTCAAACTCCTGAAAGAGGAGGAGGCGTCCAAACTGGTCAACGAAGAAGAGATTCGCATTCGTGCCATCGAGACGACGGAACAGACCGGCATCGTCTTCATCGACGAGATCGACAAGGTCACAGTGCGCAATGACTCCGGCAACAGCGGCGTCTCCCGCGAGGGCGTGCAGCGTGATCTGCTGCCGCTGATCGAGGGCTCCACCATCACCACCAAGTACGGCAGCGTGAAGACCGACCACATCCTGTTCATCGCCTCGGGAGCATTCCACCTCTCCAAGCCCTCGGACCTGATCCCCGAGTTGCAGGGCCGCTTGCCCATCCGCGTGGAATTGCAGGCTCTGACTGCTCACGATTTTGAGCGCATCCTGTCCGAGCCCAACTGCTCACTGACCGAGCAGTATCAGGCCTTGCTGGGCACTGAAAACCTGCAGGTCCGCTTTACGCAGGATGGCATCGCCCGCATCGCCGAGACGGCCTTTCAGGTCAACGAGCGCACCGAGAACATCGGTGCCCGCCGCCTGCACACGATCATGGAGCGCCTGTTGGAGGAAGTCTCCTTCACGGCTTCGGACATCGGCATTGGTGACAATAAGGAACTGGTGATCGATGCCGCCTATGTCGACAAGCAACTGCAGGAACTGGCCCGGGACGAAGACCTCAGCCGGTTCATTCTGTAACTCGGTATCCAGAGAACCACAAACGATGACGAGCTCTCCAACCGAGATTCATCTGCGACGCCGCTCCGGCGTGCTGGAGCTGGCCTATGCGGATGCCAGTCGCTATTCGCTCAGCGCGGAGTTCCTGCGCGTGCATTCCCCTTCTGCCGAGGTGCGCGGACACGGCCGGGGACAGAGCGTGCTGCAAACCGGCAAACGCAACGTGGGATTGACGGGCATTGAACCGGTAGGCCTTTACGCCATCAAACTCGTCTTCAGTGACGGGCACGACTCAGGCCTCTACAGCTGGGACTACCTGTACGAACTATGTACCCATCAGGAAGAGATGTGGCAGAGCTACTTGCAACGCCTGCAGGATGCGGGTGCCAGCCGCGATCCGGTACCATTCCACCCGGCGATCGGTGGCAAGGCTTCATTGTCAGAGCAGGTGCAAGTGATTACCATACAGCCGCTGTCGCCACCCCACTCCTGACCGGGGCAGGACAGCCTTCAACACAGCCTCTAAAACACCCCTGGCATCAATCGCCAGCAGGAAAGCACTATGTCAGGCCATACCAATCCCGGCGACCAGCAACCAGGCACCGACGACGCACAGAACCCACCACGCACTACCCACTTCGGCTACCAGCAGGTGCCAGTCGAGGAGAAAGTGGCGCGGGTCGGCCAGGTGTTCCACTCCGTCGCCAGCAAGTACGACGTGATGAATGACCTGATGTCGCTGGGCACGCATCGCCTGATCAAACGCTTCACCGTCGAGCTGAGCGGCATCCGCGAAGGTCAGCGCGTGCTGGATCTGGCCGGTGGCACCGGCGACTTCAGCATTCGCTTCTCCTCGCTGGTCGGGCGCACGGGGCAGGTCGTGCTGGCCGACATCAACGCCTCGATGCTGAGCGTCGGCCGTGACCGCCTCACGGACAAGGGCATCACCAACAATGTGAACTACGCACAAGTGAATGCCGAGTGCCTGCCCTTCGCCGACAACACCTTCGATTGCATCTGCATTGCCTACGGTCTGCGCAACGTCACCGACAAGGACGCCGCACTGCGCTCCATGTACCGCGTACTCAAACCGGGTGGGCGCGCCATGGTGCTGGAGTTCTCCAAGCCCCGCAGTGAACTGCTGGGCAAGGCTTACGACGGCTACTCTGCTCTGTGGCCGATTGTCGGCAAGCTAGTCACGGGCGATGCAGACAGCTACCGTTATCTGGTCGAGTCCATCCGCATGCACCCGGATCAGGAGACGCTCAAGAAAATGATGATGGATGCCGGCTTCGACGACTGCCGCTACCACGACGTCATGGGCGGCATCTGCGCCATCCATCTGGGTTTCAAATCAGCGCACGCCAACTGATTGGCGGCTACAACAGGATCCGCGATGAATCACCTCGTCAGCTCCGCTTTTTGTGCTCCCATTGAGGCGCTGCTCAACGGCCTGCTCGCGCAGGACCCCGGCACTGCGCGCCGTCTGGCGCGTCACCATGGCCAAGCCGTGCGTGTGGAATGCACTTTTCCACTGCAGTGGCAGGTCTTTATCCTGGTGCAGGAAGAACGCCTGTCTATCCGCTCTGTCTATGAACCCGCTCCACAGGCCGAGATATCCGCATCGGCCAGCGCGTTCAGCCGCCTACTAATGAGTGGCGGGCAAACCGACGCCCTCTTCTCGCCCGATATCCGGCTCGGCGGCGACACGCACCTTATACAGGACCTCAACCAGATCCTGCGCGATCTTGAGGTCGACTGGGAACACCACTTTGCCGCACTGTTCGGGGATGTCGCGACCCATCAATTGAGTCAGTTCTTTGGCAAGGCGCTGGAATGGACGGAGCAGACCCGCACTACACTTCTGGCAGATATTGAAGAATACCTGCACGAAGAGGCTCGTCTGCTGCCCAGCGCCAGCGAAGTGAATCACTTCAGCAGCCGTGTCGATGAACTGAAGCTTGCAGTTGATCGTATAAACGCAAGGGAACAACGTCTGCTGCAGAAGCTGCAGGAGCTGTCTGCTCGATAATGTGGGAGCGAGCCTGCTCGCGATAAGATTTTACGCAGGATTCATCGCAGGCGAGGCCCGCTCCCACAGGTGTCCCCATGAGGCAATTTGCCGCAGCGCTTGTAATCGACAGACAGAGTAGGATAATCGGCCAACGACATCCGGATTCCATGCTAGTGCACCGCGCACCAATGACGGTGAATCAACCAGGAGACTATGAGAATGAATACCATTGACGGCTTCAAACTGGCGACCTCTGCGGCTGCATTGCTGGTAGCAAGTGCCACGATCTCCTCCGGTGCCGCGGCTGAAGAAGTGGCCGGACCGGTGAAGGTCAGTCAGTGCCAGGGCTTGACCTCCTGCCACGGCCAGAGCGCATGCAAGGGCTTCGGCAATGATGCCGGCGCTGGCAAAAACACTTGCAGTGGCATGGGCTTCGTCAGCTTTGCCAGCGGTCACGCCATGGTATCCAAGAGCTTCTGCGACAAACTGGGCGGCAAAGAGGTCGCCTCTGTTTCTGCCGCTCCAGCCGCCGCAGTGGTTGAAGGTGTGCAGGTGGCGTACTGCAATGACCTGTTCAGCTGCAACACATTCAGCGCCTGCAAGGGTAACGGCAACACCAACTGCGCCGGCAAGAACAGCTGCCACGGTATCGGCTTCGTCGCGATCGCGACCGGGGACATGAAACTGTCCGAGCAGCTGTGCGGCAAACTGGGCGGTAACCTGATCTCTGAACTGTAATCGTGCTCCCTGGAAATCTCCGGGGCACTTGACGGTAAATCCAACGGAGTCTTCTGATGCTCGGCTACGGACTGGGTCTGCGCAGTGTGCACTATGACTACGTCCTGACCCACTGGCCGGAGGTCGACTGGTTCGAACTGATTACGGAAAACTATCTCGCCCCTGGCGGCAGACCCCGCGCGGTCTTGCGTCAGGTGCGTGAGCGCTACCCGGTAGTGCTGCACGGCTTGTCCTTCAACATCGGCTCCCATGAGCCGCCAGATCTCAATTACCTCACCCAGCTCAAACGCCTGATTGCCGAAGTGGAACCAGAATGGGTGTCCGATCACCTGTGCTGGACTGGCGTCAATGGCTTCACCTCACACGACCTGCTCCCGATTGCCTATACCAAAGCCAACCTGCAGCTCAGCATCGACAAGGTCAACCGCATTCAGGAATACCTGCAGCGCACCATCGTGCTGGAGAACCCCTCGGTTTACGTCGGCTTCCGCTCTAGCACCATGTCAGAGCCCGAGTTCATCAACGCCCTGGTGCGCAAGACCGGTTGCGAGGTACTGCTAGACGTCAACAACGTCTACGTCAGCGGCTTCAACCTCGGCTTCGATCCCTACGCCTACGTGGACACGCTTATCCCCGGGGCCGTTCGCCAGTTTCATCTGGCGGGGCACACCAACAACACGACCCACATCATCGATACCCACGACCACCCGGTGTGTGACGACGTCTGGGATCTGTATCGCTATGCCTGCCAGCGCTTCGGCCCAGTCGCTACGCTACTGGAGCGCGACGATCATATTCCTCCGTTTCCCGAGTTGATGGTGGAGTTGCAGCAGGCCCGCCTGCTGCAGGAGTCCGTCACTCGCCCCGCCACGGGAGCGCCCCTGACCACCAGCAACGGACTGCGTCCATGACCTGGCGTACGGAGCAGGAGCAGTTCTGGGGCTGGATCAGCCGCCCGCAGGACCTGAGCGCCGACGCCGAACAGATTGCAGCCCTGCTCGCGCCACACAGTCATCTGTCGCAGGCCGAAGCTCTGTCAATCTACAACAACGCCTATCACCAGCGGCTTGTGGAAGTCTCAAGTGCGCTGTTCCCCGTGCTGTTCAACACCTTGGGACGCGAGCTCTATACCCAGCTCTGGCTCGGCTACATGAGCAAGTACCCGCCCCGGAACGGCCCGATTCATCGAGTCGGCGAGTCGTTGTGCGACTTTCTGAGCGGGCACGAGCAGTTCTGCGGCCTGCCAGCGGTAGCGGACATCGTGCGGCTGGAGACCCTGCTGATCGAACTCTTCGACCTGGCGGATGAAGACACCTATACGCTGAAGCAGCTGCAGGCATTGCCTGCCGAGGACTGGCCGCAGATGCACTGGCCAGCGAAGAACGACTGGGCGCTGCTGCACAGCCGCTTCGATCTGGAGAAATACTGGCGGCAGATGCACGAGTTCATGGAGTCGGGCGGCGTGCCGGGCGAGACGTCCTTCGGGATCGAATTGGTCCCCGCCCCTGTGGGAAGCGTACCCGAAGGGTTGGCGAATCTGCTGGTGTGTCGCAAGCGGCACCGCATGCAGTTCCAAGCCATCGGCCCGGAGCTTGCGCTCTTCCTGACGGCCATTCAGGCGGGTGAGAACTTCGCACAAATCTGCAGCCGACTGGCTTTGGCGTTTCCTGCACAGGATATCCCGGCCCTCAGTCTCAAACTGTTGCTGAGGGCAATCGAACTGGAATTGCTGGCAGCACCTGCAGCAAGGTGACGCCGACCACTTAACGCCATCTCTTGCCCCCTTGTCGCCGCCCCCGCTAAGTGCTATCTTTGCCAGCCCTTGGAAAATCATTTGTAACCAACTGATTTTTAAACAAATACAGATTTTGTATTACAAGATCACCACATTGCGACCGTGACGGACCCTGGCATTGCCAGTCCCGCATACTGAAGGCCTGAGCCGTGTCTCACATCCCCCGACTGATCAAGCTCCTCAATACCGCCGCCCGCTACCGGCTCGATCAGGTGGCACCGCAACTGCTTCCCGGCGGCGTAGCAGGCATGCTGTTCAAACTCTGGACTCTGCCGTGGCGCAACCACCCGGCCAGCAAACTGCCGCCCGCCGTGCGCCTGCGCCTGGCTCTGGAAGAGCTTGGCCCCATCTACATCAAGTTCGGACAGCTGCTGTCCACACGGCGCGACTTCCTCCCTCCCGAACTCGCCGATGAGCTGCAGTCGCTGCAAGACAAGGTGCCAGGATTCAGCAGCCCGACCATTACCAGCCTGGTCGAGGAAGCGCTCGGCAGGCCCTGGCAGGAGGTCTTCAGCGAACTGTCCATTGAGCCACTGGCCTCTGCGTCGGTCGCGCAGGTTCATTGCGCGCGTCTGCTCAGTGGCGAGGAAGTCGTCATCAAGGTCATCCGCCCCGGCATCGAGAAGACCATAATCGAGGACATCAAGCTTCTGAAATGGATCGCCAGTCTGGTCGAAAAACACGTCCCGGTGGGCCGTCGACTCCGTCCGCGCGAGGTCGTGGACGACTACGAGCAGATAATCCTCGACGAGCTCAACCTGCTGGCCGAGGGTGCCAATGCCACACAGCTGCGCCGCAACTTCGAGCACTCGCCACAGCTCTACGTGCCGAAGGTGTATTGGGAATTTTCGCGCATCAATCTGCTGGTGATGGAGCGTATCTACGGAACTCCAGTGGCAGACATCGACAGCCTGCGCGCCCAGGGTGTCGATCTCAAGAAGCTGGCCGAAACCGGCGTGGAGATATTCTTTACCCAGGTTTTTAATCACAGCTTCTTCCACGCCGACATGCATCCCGGCAACATCTTTGTAGCCAGACACAGCCCGGAGAATCCGCAATACATCGCCATCGACTGCGCCATCATTGGTTCACTCAGCAAGAGTGATCAGCAGTATCTGGCGCGTAACCTGCTCGCCATTTTCCGACGCGACTACCGCAAGGTGGCCGAACTGCATGTCGAGTGCGGGTGGGTTCCCCGCGACACCAAGGTGCACGAGTTCGAGGCGGCCATGCGCTCAGTCTGCGAACCGATTTTCGAGAAACCTCTGAAGGACATTTCCTTCGGGTACCTGCTGGTGCAGCTGTTCCGCACGGCCGGGCGTTTCAATATGGAAGTACAACCATCGCTGGTGCTATTGCAGAAGACCTTACTCAACGTGGAAGGTCTTGGTCGTCAGCTCTACCCGGAACTCGATCTGTGGACGACCGCGCTGCCCTTCCTCGAAGACTGGAATCGCCGCCGCATGCGCCCCTCCACGTTATTCAATGCGCTGAAAGAAAATGTGCCGGACTGGATCGAACAACTGCCTTATCTGCCGCAATTGATGATCGATACGCTGACGCAGTCGAAGCAATTAAGTGCCATCAACGCGAACCTGGAGCAGCGCCTGCAGGACGACACCAGACGAGCGGAAAGAGAACGTGCCAGGTCTCTACGCAACGGCCTGATACTGGCTGCATTGGCCGTCGCATTCACGCTTCCGCAGTTTAGCGCACTACTTTTGGGCATCTCATTACCTAGCCTGCTGCTGGCCGCAAGCGCTGTTTACCTTTTGTGTTTTAAACGCTGACAGAGCATACTAACGCGCATGAAAGTAACGGCAGAAACAGCTTTGGCGAAGGATTGGCTCAATCAGGTGAACTGGAGCAATGAGGGTCTCGTGCCCGTCATCACTCAGGATTTCAAGACCTTGCGCGTGCTCACTCACGCTTGGGTGAATCGCGAGGCACTGGCTCTCTCAGTGCAGGAAAGCAGAGCTGTTTACTGGTCGCGCTCACGCCGCAAGCTATGGCGCAAGGGTGAAGAATCGGGTCACATACAGAAGCTGCATGGCGTGTTTCTGGATTGCGATGGCGATACCGTTTGCTACATGGTCGAACAGGTTGGCGGCATTGCTTGCCACACCGGGCGTGAGAGTTGTTTCTATCGCCGTCTTGATGGCGGGCAGTGGCAGACGATTGACCCTGTACTGAAAGATCCCGAAGAGATTTACGCTGGGCAACAAGCAGTGCAACGAGCAACACCATGAGCGACATCCTGATTCAGCTGGGAGAAATCCTGGAACAGCGCAAGCTCGCAGACGCAGGGGAATCCTACGTGGCCAGTCTGCACAAGAAGGGGCTCAACAAAATTCTGGAGAAGGTCGGCGAAGAAGCGACCGAGACCATCATCGCCGCCAAGGACGTCGGCAGCACCGGTGATCGCGAGGCCTTGGTGAAGGAGACTGCGGATCTGTGGTTTCATTCACTGGTGATGCTGAGCCACCTGGGCATGGGGCCGGAACAGGTGCTGGAAGAATTACGCAAACGTTTCAACATTTCGGGTCTGGTTGAAAAGGCTTCGCGGACAGAGAGCAAGTAACAAAACATATCTTCAACATACACCACAAGGCTTGCGCAATTTTTGCAACGCACAGGCCGCGAACATAGAGAACCTGGAGGCTACAATGGGTCTTGGCGGAATCAGTATTTGGCAGTTACTTATCATCCTGGTGATCGTTGTCATGTTATTTGGCACCAAGAAGCTGCGTAACCTTGGGTCCGATCTTGGTGGCGCCCTCAAGGGCTTCAAGACGGCAATGAAGGAAGATGGCACGGTAGACGGTGACGATGATGGCGAAGCAGTCAAGAAAGTTGGCGGCTCGTCCAGCATGAAATCCGAAAAGGCGGATGACAAGGAGTAATCCCTGTCTCTCCCGCCGCTGCATCCCTTCCGGTTTTTGCCGCCTCTTGAATACTACCCCTGATGCTGGACATAGCTGATGTTTGAAATTGGTTTCACGGAACTGGTCCTGATCGCCATCGTCGCTCTGATTGTGGTCGGTCCCGAGCGCCTGCCCGGTGCGATCAGGACTGCCAGCCTGTGGATTGGCAGAGCCAAGCGCAGCTTCAATCAGGTCAAGACCGAGATTGAAAAAGAGATCAATGCAGA
>JAUSMU010000106.1 GCA_030645995.1 Gammaproteobacteria bacterium
GCTTCGTCAGTAGAATCTGTGGGTAACTTCCGGTTCGGGAAGTTTGCCAAGTACATGATATAGCGCGATTTCTGTGATTCTGAAGGTGCGAAATCCATACGATTTTCTCATGGTCACTTTCACCTTGTTGTTTAAGCCCTCTACCACGCCACTGGAGAACTCTTTTTTTGCGCGGAAATAGTTGAGTATCAATTCCCGGTGGTTGCGCAAAGTTTTCGCGACCTTTTTCATCGGCTCTATGCGTGAACGCATCACCATCGTCGTCCACTGGTCGAGAAATTTCCCCGCCCACGTCGGCGATTCATATTCCCAGAAGTGATTGAACTGCTCTTTGAGCAGGTAGGCGCGAACGGTTTGAAGACGGTATTTCAACAGATCACGCAAGCGTAGTTTTTGACCGGTAGTGAGATTCTCCTGACGTTTGAGTATGCACCAGCGACTCTTCTTAAGAACCGGCTCTATACCGTCCTGCACCAGCCTCCTCGCTTCAACCGCACGCACCTCATCAAGCGCACCATTGATCTTGGCCACGATATGAAAGCGATCCAGAATATTCAAGGCATTGCTGCAGCGCTCACGTATCACCTTCAGATAGGGGCGCCACATGTCAGAGCAGACAAATTCAATCTTGCCTGACAGGTCGGGGCCGATCATGTCGAAGAACTGTTCGAACGTGGCCACCGTGCGTTCCTTGCCGACCCACAGCAACCTAGTGCAATTGGCATCGATCTGGTACACCAGCGTCAAATATTTGTGCCCCTTGCTGTATTGGACTTCATCCACGCCAATGGCGCGGATCGCCCCCAGCTCGCGGTGCGCCAAACCCCATTGCACGACCACTTCAACTGCCTGACAGACCTTGTCCCAGGAAGTGCGAAATGACAAAGCGGTTTCCTTCCAGGATAATTTCTTTGCCCAGTGCGCCAGAAAGAGCACGTAGGCTGTCGTCATCTGGTGCTTGCCATTGCCCCATGGCACTTCTTCGACCTTGACACCGCAACGCCGGCATTCAATGCGTCGCATACGGTACAGCAAGAAGACCATGAAACCCCAGAATGGCACGAACTCGAACCGTCTTATGCCCAGATGATCGTAGGTCGGGCCGGGTTGGTGGCAACAGGAACATTTGCCTCTAGAACCATGGCGCGCACGCACATCGACTTCGATACTTTTACTCTCGTTGCACAGGCGTGCAGTATCATTGACGAAGCCAGAGAAATGGTGACATTGGTTCAAAATTGAAATCAGGCGCATGGTAAATAAACAGACAGAAGAATTGGGCGACATCGTAGCGCAAGAGAAGCTGGCCGCCTACTGCCCTGACTTAGCCCAATGGCCGACCATCTGGCACTATGAGGAGCGCGACTTGATTCCTGGGGAACAAATGGTTGCCGTATTCAAGCCTTTCCTCTTGCATCTGCTGAACCAGGACTTGAGTCGCAAAACGCTGCATCTGCATCGCGATAATCTGTGGATGCTCGGTGGCGAGATCATCCGCGATCTTCATGAAACGCCGCAGTTAAGGAAGCGGCCAGCCAGGGAGGTGGTTCTCGCAACCGTCGATGGCGGCGAAGGTCCACTGCTGCACGGTGGTTCAGAACAGGAGCAGCGCTCGTTTGATTCGACCTGCAAAAAAATGTACCGATTTTTAACGGCATCCTGAGCTTCGCTCTATTCATTCCAGGCAAACAGGTCTATTGCGTGAATCGCAGCGGGTAAGTCGGCTTCGCCCCACCACAGGCATCTATTTCCATCGCAACGAATTGCCACTATGATCTCTTCTCAATAGCAATAATTACCCACAGATTCTACGGACGAGCCGAATTT
>JAUSMU010000112.1 GCA_030645995.1 Gammaproteobacteria bacterium
AACGGTCACAGGCGAGGTCATCTTTACTGCAGGTCAGATCCCTTCAAGCCGCGCCAAATCTTCCGGCGTGTCGATGTCCTGCAGGATCGCAGCATCGCTCACCGTTAACAACTGCACGCGCTCGCGATTGGCCCGCACCACGTCACGTCCGCCGGTGTCGCCCTGCATGGCCCGCAACGCCGGGAAGAAGTCGCAGCCGAAGCCCACGGGATTGCCGGTCTCGCCCTCATATTGAGGCAGCAATATCGTGTCGTGATGCAGTGCGGCCAGCATCTGCGCGTAGGTAGCCGTGGCGATGAAAGGCATGTCACCCAGACACACCAGGCAGCCCTCCCAATCCGGCAGATGCGCCATGCCGAAGGCCAGTGTGTGGCCCATGCCGAGGTGGGCGTCGGGGCACTGAACGATGTCGATATGGTGGCGCTCCCCGCGACGGTCCATCCCAAGACCTTGCGCGATGCGCCGGGTTGCCAGTGTCACTTCCGCGAGGTCGGCGCGGGTGACGACGAGGATGCGGGGGGTGGCGGAGGCGATGCGCGCCAGGGTCTGCTCGAATACGCTGCTGCCGTTGCGCAGGCGTGCCTGCAGCTTGATGTCGCCGAAGCGTCTACTGAAGCCTGCTGCCAATAACAGAACCCCCGTCTCGTTGCCGATGACAGGGGTTGTTGAAGGCGAGCGGGTAGGAGTCTGTTCAGTCATGACACCGCAGGGCTCAATAGCAGCGGGAAATTTATTCCCAGGCCTATTCCCAAGTCAGTGCGCCGCCAGTCTGATACTCGGTGACGCGCGTCTCGAAGAAGTTCTTCTCCTTGCGCAGGTCCATGATCTCGGACATCCACGGGAACGGGTTCTTGACGCCCTTGAATTGCTCCGGCAGGCCGATCTGCACCAGTCTACGGTTGGCGATGAATTGTAGATACTCTTCCATCATCACCGCATTCATGCCGAGCACGCCGCGCGGCATGGTGTCACGGGCGTATTCGATCTCCAGCTGAGTGGCCTGCAGAATCATCTGCGTGGCTTCCTCTTTCATCTTGTCTGTCCACAGGCTGGGATTCTCCAGCTTGATCTGGTTGATCATGTCGATGCCGAAGTTCAGGTGCATGGACTCATCGCGCAGGATGTACTGGAACTGCTCGGAGGTGCCGGTCATCTTGTTGCGGCGACCCATGGAGAGAATCTGGGTGAAACCACAGTAGAAGAAGATGCCTTCCAGGCAGCAATAGAAAGCGATCAGGTTCTTCAGCAGGGCCTGATCGTTCTCACGGGTGCCGGTGTTGAAGCTCGGATTGCTCAGCTCCTGGGTGTACTTCAGCCCCCAGGACGCCTTCTTCGCCACGGAAGGAACCTCGTGGTACATGTTGAAAATCTCACCCTCGTCCATGGCCAGTGACTCGATGCAATACTGGTAGGCGTGGGTGTGAATCGCTTCCTCGAAAGCCTGGCGCAGGATGTACTGGCGGCACTCCGGGTTGGTGATCAGACGGTACACGGCCAGCACGAGGTTATTGGCCACCAGCGAATCGGCGGTGGCGAAGAAGCCGAGGTTGCGTTTGACGATCAGGCGCTCATCATCAGTCAGGCCGGTCTTGCTCTTCCACAACGCGATGTCCGCGTTCATGTTCACTTCCTGCGGCATCCAGTGGTTGGAGCAGCCGTCCAGGTACTTCTGCCAGGCCCAGTCATACTTGAAGGGCACCAGCTGATTGAGATCGGCGCGGCAGTTGATCATGCGCTTGTCGTCCACCTTCACGCGCTGGGCGGATTCCTCCAGCTCGTTCCGGCCGACGTTGACGTCGAGCGTCTCCAGAGACTGAATGGCTCTCTGCACCGGGTCAGCGGCGACGGCTGTTTGCGGGCTGGCAGAAGCCGGTGCCACGCTTTGAGGTGCCACCGGCGCGGGCGCCCGGTCAATGCCTGGTGCCGCCACTGGCGCGGCTCGTTCCTGCGCGGGTGCCGCCGCCAGTTCTTCTCTGGCGTGCGCGGCTGCGGCGGCAGAGGTGTCTCTTGCTGCAGCCCCTTTCACCGAACCGTTATTTACTGAAGGGAGCGCGAAGGTGCTTTCCTCCGCCTCGAATTCGTCCCATGACAACATGCTGTTTCCCCTTTTGAATTATGTATTGACGGCCCCGCATCCCGGGGCCGTACGCCTGTTACTGACAGGCTTCGCAGTCCGGATCATCAATCGAACACGCCTTCGGCACGTCGGCGGCGTCCGGTGCCGCCTGGTTGGAGACGGCGTTCAGGCTGTTGCCGGAGATTGTCGATTTCTCCGTCGCAGTGGCGGCCAGTGCTCGCAGGTAATAGGTCGTCTTGAGTCCGCGCAGCCAGGCCATGCGGTAGGTGACGTCCAGTTTTTTGCCGTTGGCGCCGGCCACATAGAGGTTCAGTGACTGAGCCTGATCGATCCACTTCTGACGACGGCTGGCCGCGTCCACCAGCCAGCGCGGTTCCACTTCGAACGCGGTGGCGTAGAGATCCTTGAGGTGCTGCGGAATGCGGTCGATGTTGCGCACGCTGCCGTCGTAGTACTTCAAGTCGTTGACCATCACGCTGTCCCACAGATCCAGGGCCTTCAGATCGCGCACCAGGAAGGGGTTCACCACGGTGAATTCGCCCGACAGGTTCGATTTGACGTACAGGTTCTGATAGGTCGGTTCGATGGACTGTGACACGCCACTGATGTTGGCAATCGTCGCCGTCGGCGCAATCGCCAGCACGTTGGAGTTGCGCATGCCGACCGCTTTGATGCGCTCGCGCAGGGGTTCCCAGTCCAGTGTCTGGCTCATGTTGACGTCGAGGAATTCCTCGCCACGTTCCTGGCCCAGCATCTTCAGTGAGTCGATTGGCAGGATGCCACGATCCCACAGCGAACCCTTGAAGGTCTCGTAGGCGCCGCGCTCGGCAGCCAGTTCACTGGAAGCCGCGATGGCGTAGTAGCTGATGGCCTCCATGGAGGTGTCGGCAAATTCCACTGCACGCGCAGAGGAGTAGGGCATCTTCAGCACATACAGCGCATCCTGGAAACCCATGATGCCCATGCCGATCGGACGGTGCTTGAGGTTGGAATTCTTCGCCTGTTCGACTGAGTAGTAGTTGATGTCGATGACGTTGTCCAGCATGCGCACGGCCGTCTTGATGGTCTTCTTGAGCTTCTCGTGATCGAGCCCGTTCTCGGTGACATGGTTGACCATGTTCACGGAGCCGAGGTTGCACACGGCGACCTCGTCCTTGCTGGTGTTCAGAGTGATCTCCGTGCACAGGTTGGACGAATGGATGGTACCTACGTGCTGCTGGGGTGAACGCACGTTGCAGCTGTCTTTGAAGGTGATCCATGGGTGGCCGGTTTCGAACAGCATGGAGAGCATCTTGCGCCACAGGTCTTTCGCCTTGAGAGTCTTGTAGACCTCGATCTTGCCGGCGATGGCCAGACGTTCGTACTCGCAGTAGGCCTCTTCGAACGCGCGGCCATGCAGGTCGTGCAGTTCGGGGACGTTGTTCGGCGTGAAGAGGGTCCAGTCGCCATCTTCGAAGACGCGCTTCATGAACAGGTCGGGAATCCAGTTCGCGGTGTTCATGTCATGGGTGCGGCGACGGTCGTCACCGGTGTTCTTGCGCAGTTCCAGGAATTCCTCGATGTCGAGGTGCCAGGTCTCCAGGTAGGCGCAGACCGCGCCCTTGCGCTTGCCACCCTGATTCACGGCCACAGCGGTGTCGTTGACCACTTTCAGGAAGGGCACGACGCCCTGCGAGGTGCCATTGGTGCCGGTGATATGAGCGCCGAGTGCGCGCACCGGGGTCCAGTCATTGCCCAGACCGCCCGCCCACTTGGAGAGCATGGCGTTGTCGCGGATGGCGCTGTAGATGCCGAACAGGTCGTCCGGCACCGTGGTCAGGAAGCAGGATGACAGCTGTGGGCGCAGTGTACCGGAGTTGAACAGCTGTGGCGTCGAGGTCATGTAGTCGAAGCTGGAGATCAGGTTGTAGAACTCGATCGCGCGTTCCTCGCGGTTTTCCTCGTTGGTGGCCAGACCCATCGCCACTCGCATGAAGAACACCTGGGGCAGTTCGAAACGGATGTTGCCGCTGTGAATGAAGTAGCGGTCGTACAGCGTTTGCAGTCCAAGATAGGTGAATTGGTTGTCGCGATCCGCCTTCAGAGCCTCGCCCAGCAGGTCCAGGTCGAATTCGAGCAGGTGTGGAGAGAGCAGGCCCAGTTCGACACCCTTCTCGATGTAGGGGCGCAGCGTCATGGAGTAGCGATAGTGCATCTCGCCTTGCGTGGCGTTGTCAGCCAGACCCAGAAAGCTCAGTGCCTCTGAACGCAGGGTGTCGAGCAGCAGGCGGGCAGTGACATAGGAGTAGTTGGGGTCTTTCTCGACCATGGTGCGGGCAGTCATCACCGACGAGGTGCGCACGTCCTGAATTCGTACACCAGGGTAAAGATTTTTGAGAGTGTCCTGATAAATGGCGTCGGCGGAGACATTCTCCAGCCCTTCGCAGGCCTCGTCGATGACGGTGCGCAGACGCACGGTGTCGAGCGGGCCCAGGGTGCCGTCGGGATAGGTCACCGCAATTGCCGGGGTTAGATCCTTCTCGCGGACGCGCTGTGTTTCACGCAGACGGGCGTGCTCGGCGCGGTAGATCACGTAGCTGCGGGCCACTTTGTGCTCGCCGGTACGCATCAGCGCCAGCTCGACTTGATCCTGAATGTCTTCGATATGAATAGTGCCGCCTGAGGGCATACGGCGGAAGAAGATTGTGGAAATTTGCTGCGCGAGTCTGGTCACGGTCTCGTGCACACGCGAGGAAGCCGCCGCCGTGCCGCCTTCCACTGCCAGGTATGCCTTGGTAATGGCGACGACGATCTTGGATTCGTCATAGCCGACTACCGCACCATTGCGTTTGATGACCCGAATCTGGCCGGGGGCGATGGCGGAAGTAGCAGAGGCTTTGTGCTGAGAGCCTGATTGCGCCGAAGTGGACGTGCTGGTTTGACTATAGGGTTCGGTCTGCATGAGGTTCTCCATGATATTTTTATGGTGGTTCGGTCGCCGGGTCAGTCTGGTCTCTGAATACCGGGCTTCTAAGTACTGAGATGCGTGTCTGCGCCTGCCGTTATCCCTGTGGGAATTAAGGGTAAACGTGTGTCCTGCAAGGCTGTCTCCGGAAACCGGAAAAATGATCCAAATACTATATATAGGGTTTTTTTGGATCAGAGGCACAATATAGTGCGCTCGGAGGGCGAGTGCAAGGGCTTTTTATGTGCACAGGGTGTGGATAAATTGTGGATAGAAAAATGAATGTCAGTGGGTGACGCAGTGGCCCGCGCTCGTCCCGAATGACTGCCGCGAAGAGTCCGTCAAAACATCCTGCAAACGAGTGATGGAGCTGCTCAGGTCGCATGAGGGCGTCGGTCGACAAAACAGGTAGCCCTGCAGCACATTGCAGTGGTTCAGGCGCAGGAAGTCGACCTGCTGATGAGTCTCGACGCCCTCAGCCACTACCTGCATGTTGAGCTTCTGCGCCATGGCGATGATCGCGGTGGTAATGGCCATGTGACTGCGGTCTTCCGGCAGGTTGCAGATGAAAGAGCGATCGACCTTCAACTTGTCGACCGGCAGGCGGGTGAGGTAGCTCAGCGAAGAGTAGCCGGTGCCGAAATCGTCGATGGAGATGGTCAGCCCCAGGTCTTTGAGCTGTTGCAGGATCACGATGGCCTGGTCGATGTTGTCCATCAGCATGCTCTCTGTGATTTCAAGTTCCAGCCAGCAGGCGTCGAGACCGGTTTCTTCGAGGATGCCCTTGACCAGGCCGAGCAGATTCTGGTCGCGGAACTGGCGCGCGGAGAGGTTGACCGCCACGGTCTGATTCAGGAAGCCCTCGGCCTGCAGCTTCTTGATCTGCAGGCAGGCCTTGCGCAGCACGATGGCGCCCAGTTCGACGATCAGCCCGGTATCTTCCGCCACCGGGATGAAGCGATCCGGTGGAATCATGTCCACCTCGGCGTGCTGCCAGCGCACCAGAGCCTCGAACCCGCAGACGGTATTGCTCAGCAAATCCACCTGCGGCTGAAAATAGACGACAAAATTGTCACGCGAGACAGCCAGGCGCAGCTCGTTCTCCAGCGACATGCGGGCCACGGACTCGATGTTCATGTCGTCGGTAAAGAACTGGAAATTGTTGCGTCCCTGATCCTTGGCGCGGTACATCGCCAGATCGGCGTTACGCATGAGCACGCTGGCGTTCATGCTGTCCTCGGGAGCGAGCGTGATGCCGATACTGACGCTGACGATAACCTCCTGAGAGGTGAGCTGGACCGGCTGATTGAGGGCCTTGAGAATCTTGCCGGCCACGTGAGCCGCCGAGCGGGCGTCGCGCAGATTGGGCAGCAATATAGTGAATTCGTCACCGCCCAGGCGCGCGACGATGTCTTCCTCACGCACGCACTTCTTGATCCGGCGCGCCACGGTGCACAGCAGTTCGTCTCCCGCATCGTGGCCGAGCGTGTCATTGATGCGCTTGAACTGATCGAGATCCAGGAACAGCAGGGCCATCAGGTTCTTGTTGCGTCGCACGTGCTTGAGGCTTTGATCGAGGCGGTCTTTGAACAGGCGGCGGTTCTCCAGTCCGGTCAACGGGTCATAGAACGCCAGCTTTTCCATCTGTGCGTGGGTCTCGCGCTGCTCACTGATGTCCTCGATACCGAAGACGATGTGACCAAGCTCTCCTGCCTCGTCCAGAATCGGCGAGGCGGAGACTGATTGCCAGAAGCGTTCCCCGTTCTTGCGGGTGCTGGCCAGCGACGCCTCCCAGCTGATGCCAGTATTCACACAGTCGCGCAAGGTTCGGTTCTCATCGTCGGTGATATGGGGCGCATAGAGGATGTCGGCCCGCACACCGACAACCTCGTCGTTGCTGTAGCCGGTGATCTGCGTATAACGCGGGTTGATATATTCGATCACGCCGTGGCGGTCGGTGATCAACACGGCGCTTTGACTCTGCTCCACGGCGCTGGAGAGGGTTCGCATCGACTGTTCGACGAGGCGTTGTTCGGTGACATCGCGAAAGTTGGCGACGATGCCGTTGACCCCGGCCACCGTCAGCATACTGGTGAACTCGCCCTCCATGATCGGCCACTGACCGTCGTGACGTCGGCAACGAAAAGCCCGTACGTGCACAGGCATATCCATGACCACAGTCCGAGCGATGGCGCTGGCGACATCGGCGAGGTCATCGGGATGGATGTAATCCTGCAGAGCTTGTGGCCGCGCCGCTGCTGCCCCCAGCAGCAGATCCAGAGAGGGGCTGGTATAGCGGTGACTGCCATCGGGATTGAAGATGACAGTGATGTTGTTGGTGTTTTCGGTGATGGCGCGGAAGCGTTGTTCGTTAAGCGACATGCGCTGGCGCAGGATCAGCACGCTGCTCAAAAGGGTCGCGGCCAGCATGAGCCCTATGCTGATAGCCTCAGAGACCGGAATGGAGTCGCGGTTGTTGTCGATGGCATTGCGGTAGGTGAGCCAGATGGAGAAGGTGACGGCGGCCAAGGCAGCAAAGAACACGAGAAGCAGCAGGACGAGGTAGAGCCTCCTGTCCAATCTGAGTTTTCCATGCTTGCTCATGTCTGGGTCCGATCGTTGGCAGTCAGTTCCTGATTCTATTCCTTACGCACTGCACCTTACGAGCGGTACCCCAGACCCGGGGTCGTCAACGACTCAGGAATTCGAGCAGCGCTTTCTTGGTATGCAGGCGGTTCTCCGCCTCTTCCCAGACCACAGAATGCTGTGCGTCCAGAATTTCGGCAGTCACCTCTTCGCCACGGTGCGCGGGCAGGCAATGCATGAAGAGGGCGTCCGGTTTTGCCAGCGCCATCAGCTCGGCATTCACCTGATAGCCGGTAAACTGCTTGATGCGTTGCGCGTTTTCGCTCTCGAGTCCCATGGACGTCCAGACGTCTGTGGCCACTAAATCGGCATTTCTCACCGCTTCTTTAGGATCGCGCACGATACGTACACGGGCCTTGGTGCGCTCGATCAGCCAGGACTCCGGCTCGAATCCTTCCGGGCAGGCGATGGCCAATTCGAAATCGAACTGCTCAGCGGCATTGATATAGGACTGGCACATGTTATGGCCGTCGCCGACCCAGGCGACGCTCTTGCCCTTGATGTCGCCACGGTGTTCGAAAAAAGTCTGCATGTCGGCCAACAGCTGGCAGGGGTGAAAGTCATCGCTCAGGGCGTTGATGACGGGCACCGTAGAGTGCCTGGCGAATACCTCGAGCCTGGCATGGTCGAACGTGCGGATGGTGACGAAATCCACCATGCTTGACAGCACTCTGGCCGTGTCCTCGAGAGGCTCGCCACGACCGAGCTGGGTATCACTGTTGGCGAGGAACAGGCTGGAACCGCCCAGTTGCGTCATGGCAACTTCGAAGGCAACACGGGTGCGGGTGGATGACTTCTCAAAAATCATCGCCAGTGTCTTGTGCTTCAGAGGATCAGAACTCAAAGAAGGGCTTTGCTTCAGGGCGATGGCGCGCTGAATAATCGCGTGCAACTCCTCTTTGCTCAGGTCCATCAATGTCAAAAAATGTCGGGTAGCCATGGCTGTTTTTTCTTGGGTTGTACTCTTGGTTTGTAATCTTGGTGGTTTGTATTCTTGGTTTGTATTCTGTTCGTCTGTGCTGCAGATACTGCGAAAGCACGTCGAGTCCGAACCGAAGGGTCCGGGCCATCGATCGTCAAAACGCAAAGAGGAACGGAAAATTTGCGTGCGCGTGGAAGAAAGCACAGTCGCGGACGCAGATGAATGGTTCGGATTGCCTCGATGATAAAAACTCAAAGAGTAGCAATTGCTACCCCTGATCGAGCCGGTATCTTATATTACTTTGTATCGTAGAGGCAATTACTGGCCATTTGAGCACGAGTGTGTAGTAAAAATCGCCAGCGCATTCGTGTAGAATGCCGTCTCGCTATGCATGTTCAGTGCTCGTTTTCACGGGCAGGCAGAGCTGACAATTCCCCCAAGATGAGCCGGAAAAAATTATGAGCATTGAAGACACTATTAAAGACCAGATCAGTTCCAACTCTATTTTGTTGTACATGAAAGGCAGCCCCGATCAGCCTCAGTGTGGCTTTTCCGCACAGACAGTGCGTTGCCTGATGTCCTGCGGCAAGCGCTTTGCGTATGTCGATATTCTGTCCAATCCGGAAATTCGTGCCACGTTGCCGTTAATCGCGAACTGGCCAACTTTTCCGCAATTGTATGTCGATGGCGAGCTGATCGGCGGCTGCGACATCGTGACCGATCTGTTCGAGAGTGGTGAATTGCAGAAGGTTGTGGATGGTGCAGGGCAGCAGGCTGCTGCGCAGTAAGAAGAGATAATTACGGTTGCTTGCGAGGCAGGCTCATACTTTTTGTGGGAGCCTGCCAGTTGTGGGAGCCAGCCTGCTGGCGATAGGAATCCGGTGCTGCGGTTGAAGATTGAATCGCGGGCGGGCCTTTATGCCCTTTGGGTGCGCTCCCACAGCCCGCTCCCACAGCCAGTTTCAATTCCCCGGCCAACCGCCCATCGACTTCCACTTGTTCACAATCCCGCAGAACAGCTGCGCGGTTTTCTCTGCATCGTATTTTGCCGAGTGCGCTTCGCTGTTGCTGAACTCGATCCCTGCCGCCTCGCAGGCGCGGGCGAGCACTGTCTGACCATAAGCCAGGCCACTGAGCGTGGCGGTATCGAAACTGGAGAAGGGGTGGAAAGGGTTGCGTTTCAGCGCATGCCGATCTGTTGCCGCGTTGATGAAGCCGTGATCGAAGTGCGCATTGTGAGCCACCAGAATCGCACGCTTGCACTGATTGGTCTTAAGCGCGGAACGGATAATCCTGAACATATCTTCGAATACGTCTTTCTCGGCACGCGCGATACGCAGCGGGTGATAGGGATCGATGCCGGTGAATTTCAGTGCGGCGTCCTCGATATTCGATCCGGCGAATGGAATGATGCGCTGGAAAAAAGTCTGCTCAACACCCAGGTGTCCCTTCTCATTGAAGCCGAGAATGACTGCGCCGATTTCCAGAATGGCATCCGTCTTGGCGTTGAACCCGCCACACTCAATGTCAACGACAACGGGCAGATAGCCACGAAAGCGTGCCGACATCGGCGTTTCCAACATTTGTTCTTCGTCGTTATAACTCATGCGCTGAACCCCGCTACCTGCCATTGAATTGTCTCGCCTGCACGCAGGGGGATGACACGCTCGTTGCCAAAGGCATAGTCCGCCGGTGCCGACCAACTGGAGCGTTCCAGGACGATGCGGCGGCTGTTGCGTGGTAAACCATAAAAATCTGGACCGTGGCAGCTGGCAAAGCCTTCCAGTTGATCGAGTGCGCCTGCCTCTTCAAACACTTCCGCGTAGAGCTCCAGCGCGGCATGTGCGCTGAAGCAACCGGCGCAGCCGCAAGGGTGTTCCTTGAGTTGGCGTGCATGAGGCGCAGAGTCGGTGCCCAGAAAGAAGCGCGGGCTGCCGCTGGTAGCCGCTTCAATCAGCGCCTGTTGATGTGTGTTGCGCTTGAGAATCGGCAGGCAGTACAGATGCGGACGGATGCCGCCTGCCAGCATATGGCTGCGGTTATAAAGGAGGTGATGCGCTGTGAGCGTGGCCGCAATATTGGCGCCAGCAGCCTTCACGAAGTCGACGGCGTGGCTCGTGGTGATGTGTTCCAGCACGACTTTCAGCGTTGGGTAGCGCGCGCTCAAGGGTGCCAGCACGGTGTCGATAAAGACCTTCTCGCGATCGAAGATATCCACGCTCGCATCGGTGACCTCACCATGGATCAGCAAAGGCATGCCAACCTCGGCCATGGTCTCCAGCACGGGGGTTACCTTCTCGATTGCGGTGACGCCGTTTTCGGAATTGGTGGTGGCCCCTGCCGGGTAATATTTCACCGCCATGACCTGACCACTGGCTTTGGCCGTGCTGATTTCCTGCGGTGTCATGCCATCGGTGAGATAGAGCGTCATTAAAGGTTCAAACTGCACGCCCTCTGGAACTGCCGCAAGAATGCGCTGGCGGTAGGCCAGTGCGCTGGCCGTGTCGATTACCGGTGGTTTCAGGTTGGGCATGACGATGGCGCGGGCAAACTGACGAGCAGTGGCCGCTACCGTGTGTTGCAATGATTCGCCATCGCGCAGATGGACGTGCCAGTCGTCGGGCTGTATCAGGGTGATCTTCTTCATGCGGGATTACTTGCCTTGTGCTGCGGGATTCCATGGAGGAATCGGATAAAGTTTTCAGATGCGCTGCCGATGTTTGTCTACTGAGACACTGTCACTCGTGTGCCTGGGCTTCTCAGATGCAGATTAATGCTTGAACCAGATGCGGCGTATGAAAAACAGCCTGAAGTTTACCTTATCTTTGCTGAGTTTGCTCCCTGTGCCTTGGGCTTATGCCGAGGGGCCAGTGTATGCAGCGAATTTTGGTTCGGCGAAATGGCTGGTTGAAGGGTCAGTGTTCGAATGCAGCATCACCCAGAAAATTCCTAATTATGGTGAGGCCGTCTTCTATCGTCAGGCCGGTGAGGCTGTGATCTTCTACCTGAAGGCTGTCGAGAGCGAAATGGCGGCGGGCAAGGCTTTGCTCAGCTCCGTACCTCCGTCCTGGCGGCAGGACTTGCCGCAGCAGGATATCGCCTACGTAGAGGTTGCGCGCAGCAGCCGCCCTGTGAGTCTGGATGCTACCAATACCCGCGTGGTGATGGCGGAACTGTTCAAGGGCATGATGCCGACACTGACCCGCAAGGCGTGGTACAGCGATGATAAGTCGATCCGCGTCGCAGTCTCTCCGGTGAATTTTCAGGGCGCTTACGAGGATTATCAAGACTGCGTGCTCGATCTGTTGCCTGCCAATTTTTCGCAGCTGGAGCGCTCATCGGTGTTCTGGCGTTCCGGACAGTTGGCGCTAGATGATGCGGGGCGCGAGCTGCTGGACAACATGATTGCCTATCTCCGCGCCGACCCGAGCGTGTACTCCATCCAGATCAATGGCTTTACGGATACCGCAGGCACCAGTGGTGAGAATCTGGAAAGCTCGCGTCTGCGGGCCTTCGAGGTTCACAACTATCTGGTGAGCCACGGCATCAATGAGGCAATGCTGGAGACGCGTTACTTCGGCGAGACTGAAGACTATCTGATTGTCCGCAACGAGCGCACCGCCGCCGATCGTGACCGCAACCGCCGTGTCACTCTGCTGTTGAGGCGCAACTAGAACACAGCCTGCTCCCCGTCGAAATTCACCAACGATCCCTGTACAATGCCCGCTCTTCGAATTTTCCCCATTCTTCAATGTACAGAAAGTGCAAGGAGTCCTTGATGTCTGCCATCAAAAAAGTCGTGCTCGCCTATTCCGGTGGTCTCGATACCTCCGTCATCGCCAAGTG
>JAUSMU010000116.1 GCA_030645995.1 Gammaproteobacteria bacterium
CTCATTACAGAAGTACTGAGCGTAGCGGTCTGCACTGCTACAAAAAGCGCTGCGAGGTAGTGTTTCATACTGTTAGATCTGCCTTATCGGTATTACTTGATTTCCACTCGACGATTCAGACGGTAAGCAGCTTCTGTCTGACCTTGGTCGGCTGGTCTTTCTTCACCGTAGCTCACAGTTTCGATCTGTGACAGTGATGCACCATTGACTACCAGGTAGTCACGGATGCTGTTGGCACGACGCTCGCCCAGGGCAAGGTTGTACTCTCTTGTACCGCGCTCATCAGCATGACCTTCCAGGCGTACTCGAGTGCCTGAATTTGCTGCCATGTTACGACCGTGAATGGCCAGAACATCGCGATCCGATGCCATGAACTCAGACACGTCGAAGTCGAAGTAGAACACTTTCGTGTTCAGTGCAGCCTGCTCAATGCGCTGCTGAGCTTCACGCTCACGCGCCAGACGCTCTGCTTCTGCACGTTGTGCTGCTGCTGTAGTCGCGTCGATACCAGAAGTATCTGCGGTCTGAGCGGCTGCTTCCTCGTCGCCAGTCGAACTACAGGCCGCCAGGCCCAAAATCGACAAAGCCAGGATCATTGATTTAAAAACTTTCATGCTGTGCGTACCCACTCTGTAAGTCCTCCAATAGGCTGATGCTATCAAATGTATGTATAACAACCTTCAATTTAAGAACGGGGACCAAGATGGTTCCCGAACATCGCCCTGCGCGGATGGTAAACGGAACTTCACGCGGCCGTCAATGGAGACGGCGTCGAGGATTCCTCGGCCGTTTACCTTGGTAGCGAACATGATCATACTTCCGTTTGGAGCCACGCTGGGAGATTCGTCTAGCGAAGTGTCAGTAAGTGTAATGACCCGCTGCGAATCCATATTGAACACAGCTATGCCATAGCTGTTATCTTCGCGGGTCTCACGTCTGACGTGGACAAGATTCTTGCCGTCCGGCAGGAAACGTCCCTTTGCACAATAAAAGCAATCGAAAGTCAGCCGCTCGGCAAACCCGCCGGGACCACCGGCGACGGGAACCATATATATCTGCGGCTGCCCGGTTCGATCTGATGTAAACACTACAGAGCGGCTGTCTGCTGTCCAGCTCGGCTCCGTATCAACTCTTGGATGATCGGTCAGTCGCGTCAACTGATTGGTCATCAAATCCATCACATATATGTCAGGACTGCCGTCCTTGGAAAGCACCATGGCCAGCTTGGTGCCATCGGGCGACCACACCGGCGAACTGTTGATGCCGGGGAAATTGGTAATCTGGCGACGCTCACCCGTGCCAATTTCCTGGATATAAATTCTCGGTAGATTCGTCTCGAAAGAGAGATATGCAATCTGCCGACCATCCGGCGACCAGGCCGGCGACATCAATGGCTCCTGGGACTCAACCAATATCTGGGAGCGGTGACCATCGTAGTCAGCCTTCTCGATTCGGTAGTATGTCAGGTCCGGCGAAATAAACTCGGCGGACACATAGAGTATCTCGGTGGAAAAGGCGCCACGATTACCTGTTACCTGCTCATAGACGACGTTGCTGATCTCATGAGCGATGTCCCTGAGCTGCTCAACCGAGCCAGTCAACACTTCACCAACAAGCTTCTGCTCGCGGGTCACATCGAAGAACTCGTACTGCACCTGCACCAGCTGGCTTCCGGGAGAATGGTTGATCTTGCCGATCAACAGATAATCCTGTGCCAGGATACGCCAGTCGCGAAAGTACACTTCGGCCGCCTCATCGGGCATGCTCAGCATATTGGCACGCCCCAATGCGCGGAATTCTCCGACCTGCTGCAAATCCGCTGATACCACCTCTGCAATATCCTCACCGATAGCATTTGCGCCTTCCCAAGTGAAAGGCACAATGGCGATCGGAATCGGATTATCGATTCCCTGCGTAATCTCAATGTTTAAGTCCGCTGCCGACACAGCCCTGGCGAACACCAAGCCCAGCAGCAGTATCTGAAAAACACTTTTCATCAATTCAATAAATCCTCGGGTCTGAACGTTAGCCGAAATGATCTGAAGTTACGCTCAAAAAGCGAGTAAGGCATACCCTGCAA
>JAUSMU010000120.1 GCA_030645995.1 Gammaproteobacteria bacterium
CAGATTGACGAAGGTGTCTTCGAGAAAATCGATGGAGTCTGCAAACAACGACACAGACTGGATCGCGATGGCGACGCCGAACTCGGTACCGAAGTAGGAGAGATTGAGGACTGCGACCAGCAACACCGCGCGGCGCAGGGCCGTGTTTCGCGCTGCGACTTGTTCGGGAACTTGCGACATCCTTCACCTCACATCCGCTCTGTGCACCCCTAATCCGACAGATAGTACTCCACATCGGTGAGGTCGTGCCTCTTTCGTCGGCTTGGTTATTCAGGTGTCCTTCTTGACTCTTTTGCGTGCCACAGCCTCGGGGAGCTGCTTGTAGTTTTCTGTGCTGGTAATGCGTTTGCCTGATGTCAACTCCAGGTCTTGCCGCGCACGGCCGGCCACGGCGCCACCTTTGGCCGCGGCGCTGCGATTCTCAGTGTAGCCCTGCGCGTCTTTGCTGCGTGCTATTTCGGTGGTTGATGCCTCACCCAGCATGGTGAAGATCAACTCCAGATCGTTCATGTGGTCGCGCAGATTGTCTGTCGGTTTTTCCAGAGACTTGAACGCCTTGTATTCGGCAGGCGTCATGCCGAAGGTGGCACGGCTGATTTCAGCGGTCAGGATTGCGAATTCGCGCTGTGCCTTCACTCCACGCTGTTTCCACTCACTCGTCAGCTCATCGCGAATGGCGATGCCGCGTACCCGTTTTTCAATCCAAGCGTCGCTGTAACCCTTGGCTTTGTAAAGCTCGCGCATACGTGCGGCAGCCAGCTCCGGGTTTTCTATCTCCTCCAGCCGCTCGTACCCGACTTTGGCGAGCCAGCGTTTGAAGGGCTCTGCTTTGGGTGAGGGGACGGACTGGATGAGCCTCAGTAGTTGCTCAGTATCCGCCACGTCGGTCAACCGCTGTTTGCCATCCGGGGCGGTCAATTTCAAAGCGTTACAGCTTGTAACGGTTTCATTGCCTTCTGCATGCAGGCGCTTTTTCAGAACCCTCCAGTAGACTTGCGGGTTCGTGCTATCAGTGAGTGCTGCGATCACATCAACAACAGCAAACAGCCAGCGCTGCTCGTTCTCATCCCACACCGAACGGATATTTTTAGACTCAAATAATTTGATTCCACTCACGTCATTGCCCCTCCCTGGTTAGCGTCATTCGTTTTGAAAACCCGTGAATCCGGAGTCACGCCAACTCGACACCTCTGTTCCGGTACTAATTCGGCATAGGGGGATGCGGGAAAATCAGGATGCAGGGCCATGGGGGACTCGTTGTCATTCGAAGTCCCCCGAGTTTAGTGAGGAATTGGGAAAGATCAAGCATGCATGCTCACAGGTGGCAAGGATCGTCACGCCGCTCCGATCACTCCTCCGTCATCACGACGAATCATCATGATCGTCGAACGTGGCTTGCTGTCACCTCCGGCAGGGAAATGGGATTCGGTGCCAGCCGCCCCTGGGTGCTGAACGCCGACAAACAGCGTCCGATAGTCTGGAGCAAAGGTGATCCCCGTTAATTCACAGCCGTTGGGTCCCGTTGCAAATCGGCGCACCTCGCCAGTGATCGGATCGGCGCACAGCATCTGATTATTGCCCATGCCTGCGAAGTCACCCTTGTTGCTGAAGTCCCCATCGGTCTGAATCCACAGTCGACCATCCGCATCGAAGGACATGCCGTCAGGACTGTTGAACATGTTGTCCTCGTTGATAGCGGCGCTGCCTGCGTACGCAGTTCCCGGATGCACGGCAGGATTGCCGGCAATCAGGAACAGATCCCAGTCAAATTGCTCGGCCAGATGATCGCCCTGCGCGGGGGTCCAACGCACGATGTGCCCGTAGTGATTCTCTGCCCGCGGATTGGCTGCGTCGACAGGTTGATTCTCCAGCACACCACGATTGAAATTGTTGGTCAGGGTACAGAACACGCTGTTGTTATGCGGATGCACCACGATCCATTCCGGCCGGTCCATGGTAGTACCACCGGCGATACTGGCAGCCACACGCAGGTTGATCAGTATCTCGGCCTGATCGGCAAAACCGTTCTCGCGGGTGAGCCCGTTTTGGTCATGCACGAGCGCTATCCAGTGCCCCTGACCCTGCAACTCTCCGGGCACTGCGTCGAAGCGGGCCACGCTGAGCGTCCCGGTATCCAGCAGGTCACGATTTGCCGCAGGATCATTCGGATTGAAACGGCCTTCGGAAACAAACCGGTAAATATGTTCGCCACGGGCATCATCGCCCATGTAGACGACCACACGACCGTCCTCAGCCACCACGATGGCCGCATTCTCATGCGCCAGACGACCAAGCGCGGTACGCTTCCGGGGAGTGTCCTGAGGATCGAGCGGGTTCACCTCCACCACCCAGCCGAAGCGGTTGGGCTCATGCGGGTGCTTCGCCATGTCGAAGCGCTCATCATGGCGATACCAGTCGCCGCCAACATCACGCTGCTTCAAACCATAACGCTGTTGTGTGGCGTTGAACTGCACATCTGAACTGGTAGCGAAGTAATCCTGAAAATTTTCCTCGCAGGTCAGATAGGTGCCCCAAGGCGTCTTGCCATTGGCGCAATTGCCCAGCGTACCCATGGCCACAAGACCCTCTGGATCGACGCCAGTGCGCAGCAACGAGTGTCCGGCGGCCGGACCACTGAACTCGATCGGTGTGCGCATGTGTATGCGGCGATTGAACGAAGATGTTCTGTCCACTCTCCAGAACCCGTCGTCACCGCGACGGATTTCGAAGATGGACACCCCGTGTGCATATTGGGATTTCAGGACATCATCGTCCGTGATGGCGCTGCCCCCATGCGGGTAGAAATTCTTGATATCCACGAATTCGTTGTTGACCGCCAGCACTGCGCGATTCTCATCGAGGGCAAACAGGCTCATGCCATCGGTACAGTCACCAAACTGCAATGCCTGTGCGGCGGAATCCTGCATACCACTGGCATCAAATTCGGGGGCGGCCGTAAACAGGGGATCGCCCCGTGAAACGAGAGCCTTGGCATTGTAGCCTTGTGGCACCACGAAAACATCGGCGATGCTCACAGGCACCTGAGTGAACCCGAGGAGCGATCCGCGCTCACTGCCGTGGAGACGCTGTAGCGGCGCCATGCCGACGAACGAGCCCAGCGCAGCGGCACCGACAACACTGCCGAACCCGGAGAGGAAACGGCGTCGCGTTAAGCCTGGCGCTATGAGTTGCTCGAAACCCGAGGGCAACTCCTCGTGCGGTATCGAAGTTTTGTGGGAGCGGGCCTCGCCAGCGATAGACGCGGCCAACTCCTCATGCAGTATCGAGCTTCCGGTTTGCTTCTGAAAATTCCGTAATGACACTATAAAAGTCCCCCTCAGTTCTGCTGCACTTGCAGCGGTTGCGTCCAGGCCATCTCCACATCGCCCTCGGCGAAAGGATTGTTCTGAATGCGCGAGGAAATGATGCGCGCCCGGACATAGATCTCGTCGCCGGTCGCGACGTATTCCGCGCTCGTGCCATTGACCGTCTTCAATATCTCGCCCACTTCGTCGCTGTAACGTGTCACGACCTGATGCAGATGCTCTGTGTTGCCACGATGGTCGTGCTCGGTAGTCTCGCTGGGCTCTGGACGACCGGTCAGATCGGCACTCTTCAGCGTGCCGACAAACTCGACGCGATACTCAAGCCCAGGTTCTGCTTCAATCTCCACTGCGATGCGTCCGTCGCCAACGTGCAACTGCGATAGTGTCACGCCGGTGCTGTTGTAGAAATCACCGCGCTTGATCGCTTCGGTAATCTTGTTGGGTGTCAGCCACTTCGATTTCACCATGATCCAGCCGCGACCGGGATTGGTCGCGCCGATTCCCCAGCGCGTGTACTCATGCGAATCGTCGACAGCGACGCCATACATCATGCTCTCGCCGAACTCACCGAGACGCTTGGAGAGCACGATGTCCCACATTCTCTCTGAACTCTCGTGCAGATGATCACCATGGTTGTCTACGCCGGAATGGCCGTTGTAGATTTCGAAGAAGCCATCACCCGTCTCGTGTTCAAGATGAAAGAAATCCTCAGCAGCCACCGCGTAGTGAAAGTTCGGATGATTCAAGTGGAACAACATCGGCTGACGATACTCTTCACTCTGACGCATCACCGCATCCAGATTATTCTGAATAGTATCGCCAATGCTGCTGCCACCCTGCGGGGGAACCAGCTCCACGAGGTTCACACCGTTCATGTGAATCGGATGACGCTGAAAACTGTCCGTGATTTCTTCTCCGATGAGGAAGATAAAATTGTCAGCAACCTCAAACAGCGAGCGAAATTCGGACAACGTCTTCAATTTCACTTCGCGCTTGCCATTGACGGTGCGCTCCTCCACCCAGTCATCTCCGAAGGCATCCACATAGTTCTTGTAGGCGGCCTGCACCTGTTCAAGCGGACGGGCCGGCTCATCGATCGGATACCACTTCTGGCCACTTTGCATGATGTTGTGATCACTGAACACCAGGAACTCGTAGCCATGCTTCTTGTACCAGTCAGCAATCAATTCGGGAGGGGCGTCACCATCACTCCACCAGGTGTGCGTGTGCGTGTTGCCCTTCCACCAGCGCTCGTCACCCTGAAACGCCAGTCCGTCGGACGATTGCGTGCCTGCAGTCGGTACCCCAAGATCCTGAGCGACAGCCAGTGTGCTGCAGTTTGCCAGCAGCCCGAAAATTGTGGCGGCATAAAGTGCTTTCAATTTCATTTTGCACTTCTCCTGGATGTCATCAGAATTTATATTCGTACTGCAGCCAGAAAGAGCGCGGCTTGCCATTCCATCCGTAGAAGTAGTAGTAGTCGGAGTTATTGATGCCAAGCTCTCCACGCACTCCGGCTGTGGAGACGCGCTGATTGCCGCCACCCACGCGCTCGTAGTAGTTCTCGTCGAGCAGATTCACGGCACGCAGCAGGAAGCGGTGCTCATTGTCGTCACCCATGAAATACTGTATCGAGCCGTTCAATACCATGTAGTCGCCGAAGTTGTTGTCGGGGTTGGTGCGATTGCCGTTGGCGTCCACCAGACGGCTGGCACGTGCATCGGCATACGCCCACTCTGGTCCCTGAAATTTGGTGTTCAGAGAGAACACCCAGTCTTCGGTCGGGGTATAGGAGAGCAACAGTGAGGCTGACCATTCGGCACGCTCGCCGGATTGCCTGAACTCATCTGAGCCTGCCGCGCCGGGAACCTTGAAGCTGCGCGCTGCACCAGAACCGTCAAGCAGAGCGCTCTGGCCATAAATCGGGTTCGGCTCGAGTGACTCCATGTCGGTGAAGGTGAAATCTGCCTGCCACTCTTCGAAGTCGAAGGCGACGTCCAGCGTATAGCCCTTGATGTCCTGCTCACGCTTCAGATTGAAGTTCGCCACATCGAAGCGGGAGAAGCCCTGTTCGAGTGCATAGTTGCAGAAGGAGTTGGGAATGATAACGTTGGGGTTGATGTCCGACGGCAGCACTCCAGGGAAGTTGGCGCAGACTCGCTCGATTGCGGAGGCGCCGAACATGTTGTCGATGACCGTGTCGAAGTAGCCAAGCTCCACGTTATAGGTGCCGCCAAACAGATCACCGTTCACCCCCGTTCCCAGGCTATAGGTCTCGACATGCTGAGTTTCCAGCGAGTCATTGATGACCCGATTGCCGGCCATGCCTGCTTCAATCAGCGTCGGCTGGCTGTACGAAGTGCCCCCGTTGGAACGCACGTAGAACCCGCCGGGCAACTCTTGACGGAAGCCATACTTCCAGACGTCTTCATCCGCATAGTTGTCGTTGAAGTCATTCCGCATGGAGATTGACAGGCTGGTATCAATGAATGCAGTGGAGTTAAGGCGCAGTTCGCCATAGACCCCGGTGGAAGTCACGGCGTCGGACTTCATGCCATAGGCCGCATCGGAGCCGTCCTTGTAGCTGATGCGCTGCAAACCCAAGATCGTCTCGATATTGTCGTTCCATGCCATCTTCAGGCGATTGTTGATGCCCATGTCATCGTATCCGGCCTTTGCCTGATCCACTTCACCGAAGCCTTTTACGGGTTGCCCGTTACCAAATCCTGCGGTGCTCTGAATGACGTAACCGATCGGCGCGCCAATCGGGAATGGGTTGGCGAGCGTGCCGTAGGGCTTGCCTGTGGGATCGACGTAATAGCCGGTCTTGGCGCCTGTGGCAGCTGCCTGGTTGGCGCCGTAGGGGTCTGTCACACAACCTGAGGGCAAGCCGGGAACGGTGGCCGCAAAGGCCTCGAACTGCGCTGCGGTGGTGAAGCCCGTGATGCCCTTGGAGGTGGCAATAGCGCGAATGTCCGTCGGCAGATCCTGAATGCGCGGTATGTTGCACACACGCGCATCCAGCTCCGTGTTCCAAAGGCGCGGGTTGGTGAAATAGGCCTCCGATTCCAGTGTCAGACGGCTATTGAAGCTGGTGGTAAACTTGGCGTCGAACATGGGAAACTCAGTCCAGTTCGGCTGGTAGATCGTGTAGGGAGGAAAGGAGTCATCAAACTCGATGGTGGCGTGCTGATAGCCCAGACGGAACTCCGTATCGTCGTTGATGGCCCACAGATACTTGGCACCGAGCAGGTTGTAGCTGTAAGGGAAATCGTGCTTGCCACCAAGGTCATACACGATGTCCGTGTAAGCCTCTTTGTCGAACAACTCATGCGCATCGGTCTCATAGGAGCGACCGAAGAACATCAGATAATGATCGGAGTTTTTGCCGAGTGGAACAGTGACGTTGCCATACATTTCGCGCGTGCGGAAAGCACCAGCGTAAACGCCTATCTCCCCGTGGGCCTCGTCACCTGCCTCGGGCTTCTTGTAGAGCACATTGACTACGCCGAGACCACCATTACCTCCGAAGTAGAGGCTCTGGCCACCGCGGAAGATCTCCACGTTCTCGATCATGCGTGGATCAATCGCGGTTGCGCCCCACAGACTCTCCAGTGGAGTGCCACGATCGAAGGTCGGTACGCCATCGAGCAGCAGCAGCGTGTCCCTGTCAGTACCGCCATCAATGCGAATTGTGAACTCGCCTTCGTCCGGTGAATAGCC
>JAUSMU010000123.1 GCA_030645995.1 Gammaproteobacteria bacterium
ATCTCATCGGCGCCCGCATCGCTGTAGCGCTTGGAGATTTCCACCGGGTCTCCGGCATCGCGGATATCCAGAAACTTGACGCCCTTGACCACGCGCCCCTTGTCGCAATCCAGACAGGGGATGATTCGTTTTGCCAGTGCCATGTTGCGTGCCTCGTTAAGCTTTCTGATTCACTGTGAACAGTCTTATGCGCGCAGCGCCGCATCGCAGAACTGCTGCGCCTCTGCCAGGTCCAGCGCACCTTCGTAGATCGCGCGGCCCGTGATGGCGCCCATGATACCGGCGCCTGTGCGGGTCTTGGCGGCGGCCTGCAGCGCATGAATATCCTCAATGCGGCTGACACCGCCAGAGGCGATGATGGGAATGCTGGACGCCTCCGCCAGCGCCACTGTGGCTGCCACGTTTACGCCCTGCATCATGCCGTCGCGAGCGATGTCGGTGTAGATGATGGCCTCGACGCCATCGTTGGCGAACTGACGCGCCAGATCAATCACATTCACCGTGGACACATTGGCCCAGCCGTCGGTGGCGACCATGCCATTCATCGCATCGAGTCCAACCATGATGCGACCGGGGAATGCCTTGCAGGCCTCGGCGACAAACGCCGGATTGCGAACCGCCTGAGTGCCGATGATGACATAGGTGACGCCTGCGGCAAGATAGCGCTCGATGGTCGCGAGATCGCGAATGCCACCACCGATCTGTAACGGCAGCTGTGGATAAGTTTTCGCAATCGCAGCCACGACGTCACCGTTGACGGGCACGCCTGCGAAGGCGCCATTCAGATCGACCAGATGCAGGCGACGCGCGCCCTGTGCGAGCCAGTGGCCGGCGGTCTTCACGGGGTCATCGGAGAATACGGTGGAGTCTTCCATGCGGCCTTGCTTTAGGCGCACACACTGACCGTCTTTCAAATCGATTGCGGGAATGACTAACATAAATTCGGGTTTACCTTTCGTGATTCTTTATTTGGGGAGATGCTGAATTCTATCGCGGGCGAGGCCCGCTCCCACACGCAACATTCAAGCGCTGCCATCCCACGCGAGGAAATTGCGCAGCAATTGCAGGCCGCTGTGCTGACTCTTTTCCGGGTGAAACTGCACGGCGAAGATGTTGCCCTTGTTCAACGCGGCCGTGAAAGGCACGCCGTATTCTGTGACGCCCGAAGCCTTCTCCTGCGCGCCCAATTCAATGTAGTAACTGTGCACGAAATAGAAACGACTGTTGTCCTCGATGCCAGCCCAGAGTGGGTGCTTGTCGGTCTGCTTCACCATGTTCCAGCCCATGTGCGGGACTTTCAAGCGCTTGCCATCCGCATCCGTGAGCGCACCCGTTTCCGATCCCTGCGCGTTGCCGAAGTAGCGCACACGTCCGGACACCATGCCGAGGCACTCGACGCCATTATTCTCTTCGCTGCTGTCCATCAGCGCCTGCATGCCTACACAGACCGCGAGCAACGGCTTGTTGCGAACTACCTCGGCGACAATCTCATCGATACCCAGACGGCGAATCTCGCCCATGCAATCGCGAATCGCACCCACGCCGGGGAATATCACATGATCTGCCTGCAGGATCGTGCGGGCATCGCTGGTGACACTAACGGTCACATTTTCCCCGACATATTCCACGGCCTTGGCCACGGAATGCAGGTTACCCATTCCATAATCGATAACGGCGACTTTATTCATAGCTATTTTTTCTAGAGCAGGATTGAGGCAAGCGGTTTACAGCGAACCCTTGGTTGAAGGGATCACGTCGCTGCTGCGCGGATCAATTTCCATGGCCATACGCAGTGCGCGACCGAAGGCCTTGAAGACAGTCTCGATCTGGTGGTGCGAGTTGACGCCACGCAGATTGTCGATGTGCAGAGTCACCAGTGCGTGGTTGACGAAGCCCTGGAAAAATTCGTGAAACAGATCGACATCGAAACCGCCGACCGCGCCACGGGTAAAAGGGATGTGATACTCCAGACCGGGACGGCCGGAGAAATCGATGACGACGCGAGAGAGCGCCTCATCCAGCGGCACATAGGCGTGACCATAGCGACGGATGCCTTTTCGGTCCAGCGCCTTGTTGAAGGCTTGACCCAGCGTAATGCCGAGATCCTCGACGGTGTGGTGAGCATCGATATGCAGATCGCCCACGGCCTTGACCGTGATGTCGATCAGTCCGTGACGGGCGACCTGATCCAGCATGTGATCGAGAAAGGGCAGGCCGGTGTCTGCGCTGAGCTCGCCTGTACCGTCCAGATTCACAGAGACTTTGATCTGCGTTTCCTTCGTGTTCCGTTCCACTGTCGCCTGTCGTAAGGACATCAAATTTCCCCAGTTGTGCCTGTATACCGGCATTCTGCGCCGGGTTTCAGTGCCGCGCATTATACGGGCAGCGCCGGGGCTTTGAAAGCAAAGATCTCCCGGCAAGCCCTTGAACAGCGCGGCCGCAAAGGTTGATGCGCACCTCATTTCAACCACTTATACCCAGCCTCTGCGGATGCGATGGGCAACCCTGTTGGGGTACACTGACACTCGCCAGCATGAAGTTATGACAGGAATTCTCACAAGGAACACATCACATCATGAAAAAGCTCATCAAGATTCTTCTGCTGACACTGACGGGGCTGGTCGTGCTGGTCGGCGCTGGCCTCGCGCTGATTTTTCTGGTGATCGACCCTGTGCGTTACAAACCTACGATTGAATCGGTGTTCGCTCAGCAAACCGGACTGCAGCTCAATATCGCCGGAGAGATCGACTGGGCCTTCAGCCCGGTGTTCGGCCTCAGCATCAACGACCTGCGCCTGAGCAATTCAGGTGCTCGTCAGGAGCTCGCCTCACTGTCCAGAATCGCCATCAAGATCGAACCCCGGGCACTGCTCGACGGGCGTCTGGAGATGCAGGAATTTGTTGCCGACGGATTGCACATCAACTGGATAGTCGACGCCAGCGGAGTCAGCAACTGGCAGAGCGGCGATAGCTCAGCGGCAGCAGAACCAGCAGCGCAAGCCACCACATCGACATCTTCCTCCACATCACCGTCCGCTGACGGCACCACCATTGCCGCCGCCGTCCAACAGATCACCGTCAGCAATGCCAGCCTGTCCATTCAGGACGCCGGGCGCGGCCTCAACACGACCTTCAGCAATCTGAATCTCAGCAGCCAGAACACCAATCTGGAAAACCGCCCCTTCCCCTTCGAGCTGTCCTTCAACGTGACGGACAACATCGACGGTCAGGATGCCGAGGTGAGTCTGGCGAGCACCGCGACCATCGATTTCGCCGCTGGCAATGCGCGCTTCGACAACCTGCAGCTCAAACTCAACCCGCTTCAGCTCTCCGGTTCACTGGCCGCGCAGGATTTTCGCAACAACCTGAGCTGGAGCGGCAGCCTCGCCAGCAATACCTTCCCGCTGACCGACTTCCTGGATATGTACTTGCGCCCAGCTGCCGATGACACGCTCGCGGTACCCGGCAACTACAGCGCCGACAGCGACCAGTTCAGCATGCGCGTCGAATTCAACGGCAACAGCCAGCAGATCAATGTTCCCGTGCTGGCGCTGACTCTGGATGACATGCAGGTGACGGCCGATGCGGCATATACCCTGGGCTCCGACAGAGCGCCTGCCAACCTGCGCTACAACCTGGCTGCCAATGCACTGGATCTGAACCGCTACACTCGCTCTGCAGCCGACTCACCGGCAGAAGCGGCACCGGCGGCAGCGACCGCTGCAACGGATACCGCCCTGCCCATCGACTTGCTGAACAGCATGAACGTGCAGGGCAGACACAACATCGAGTCACTGGCAGTTGGCGGCCTGACCTTCACGGGCATCAACGCCAGCCTCGACGTGTTGAACGGCGTGCTGAAGCTGGACGTACAGCCCATCGGTTTTTACGAGGGGCAGATCACCAGCACGCTGAATTTCGACACCCGCCAGTCGCCCCCCAGCCTGACCAATATCAGCTCACTGCGTAACATCAACCTGGCGCTGCTTGCTCAGAACCTGCCGATGGCGGACTTCGCTGCGGGACGTTTGAATCTGGAAGCGTTGCACACGCTGCGTGGCAGCACCGTCAATCAGTTGCTGGAAAGCGTCGACGGGAGGTCCAGTTTCAGCGTCGCCGACAGCGCCATAGATGTCGCGATGCTCAAGCAGGTGCTGTCATCGATCTCGGTGCTCAGCCCGGCAGGCACTGGCGACATGGTGCAGCAGTGGCCGGATGTCGTGCGCTTCAGCACCTTGGAAGGACACCTGATCCTCGCGCAGGGCCTGGCGGAGAATCAGCAGCTCAATGTCACTCTGGATAACGTCGAGATCTCCGCCAACGGCGGCATCGATCTGAACGCCGACAGCTTCAACTACGACGTCCTGCTCACCGTCTTCGGCCCGCCAGCCGTGCAGACAGTGCCTGTCTCCGAGCTGTATCAGGGTGTGCAATGGCCGGTGTTGTGCAGCGCCACCTTCGCCAGCGAAGTCAGCCAGTACTGCGGCCCCGACTTCGGCAAGGTGCGGGATCTGTTCGTGCAGATATCACGCAATCAGGTGCAGCGCCGCGTGCAGGATGCCGTCAGCGATCAGGTTCCGGCCGATCTGCAGGACGCCGCGCGCGGACTGCTCGACCGTCTGCTGCGCTGAGGGCAAGTCAGACCCCATGCAGGCCATCGACTCAAATTCCCCCTTCGCCAATGCTGTGCTGCAATGGTTCGCCCACAGCGGCCGCCATCATCTGCCCTGGCAGGAGAACCCGACGCCCTATCGCGTCTGGGTGTCCGAGATCATGCTGCAGCAGACGCAAGTCAGCACCGTCATCCCCTATTTCCTGAATTTCATGCGCCACTATCCGGATGTCCACCGCCTCGCAGCGGCACCGTTGGACGAGGTGCTGCACCTGTGGACGGGGCTTGGCTACTATGCCAGGGCGCGCAACCTGCATCGTTGCGCGATCATGGTCAGCACCACCATGGCTGGCGAGTTCCCCCTCAGCGTAGACGCGCTCTGCGAGTTACCTGGCATCGGTCGCTCCACCGCCGGAGCCATCCTGTCGCTGGGAGCCGGTATTCGAGCGCCGATCCTCGACGGCAACGTCAAACGCGTCTTGTGCCGTTACCACGCAATTCCCGGCTGGCCGGACCTTCCCTCTGTGCAGAAACAGCTCTGGGTGATCGCCGAGGACGCCACTCCAACACACGAATTCGCCGCCTATACGCAGGCCATGATGGATCTGGGTGCCACGGTCTGCACCCGCAGCAAACCGACCTGCCTGCTGTGCCCATTGCAGGACGGCTGCAAGGCCCGCAAGGCTGACGCCGTGAGTGAGTACCCTCACCGCAAACCGGCCAAGGCAATACCCACTCGCCACGCGCACCTGCTGATGTGCCGCACGGCGTCTGGAAAAGTGCTCCTGGAGCGAAGACCGGAGAGCGGCATCTGGGGCGGCCTGTGGAGTTTCCCGGAGTTCACGGACATGATGCAGGTCGAAGAGTTCTGCCACTCGCGACTGAGTGCGGGACATCAGGCGCCAGCGTGCTGGCCGGCGGTCAAACACACCTTCAGCCACTTCCATCTGCAGATCACGCCGGTCTGCGTCCACACGACAACGCCGCCGGACGCAGTGATGGAGCCGCAGCGCTGGCTCTGGTACCCTCTGGACGAATCTGTCGCTGTGGGCCTCGCCGCTCCGGTCAAGGAATTACTCCGCCGCCTGCGCAAGACTTGACGCCAATGCCTGTGGGAGCAGGCCTGCCCGCGATAAATCGCGTCTCACAAATTTATCGCGGGCACGGCCCGCTCCCACAGTCAGTGATATACAAGGAACCAGCATGACCACCGTATTCTGCCGCAAATACCAGAAGGACCTGCCTGCCCTGGCCTCGCCACCCTACCCCGGCGCCAAGGGCAAGGAAATCTTCGAAACCGTCTCGCGGCAGGCCTGGCAGGAATGGCAGAAGCAACAAACCATGCTGATCAACGAGAAACAACTGAGCATGATGAATGCCGATCACCGTCGCTATCTACAGGAGGAGATGGACAAATTCTTCGCGAATGAGCAGCACGACGTCGCGGAAGGCTATGTGCCCCCGGCACAGGATTAACGCAAGATAGTCGAAAACAGATGGATTCTCAGGCTTGACTCGGAAAGGGGTCTCCGGGTTTAATACGCGCCTTGCCAAAACGGCAGTACTCGTAAGACCAGCAATAGCTCTTCTCTTTGATAGAAGAGTGCCTCTAAAGCCCAGGTAGCTCAGTCGGTAGAGCAGAGGATTGAAAATCCTCGTGTCGGTGGTTCGATTCCGCCCCTGGGCACCATCAAGAAATCCCTTCAAACTTTCCATTACACCTCCCATAAAGTTCCCAGCAATACCCACATCTTCGCCGTATACAAATGCAAATTGCATAGCTTAATATAAGTTAGGTTTATGTATTCCCCACAACAACTGGATTAAACCCTCACTCCGCAACCACCTGCGGTTTACTAGTCTGTTACGAGCGGTACAAGAATGATTAACAGGTACATAATAGTAGACGATTTTTACAGCAATCCAGATGAATTGGTTCGAGTCGCCTTGAATTCACTCAAGCCAGAAGACTCGCCGAGTGGAAACTATGCAGGCGTAATGACCACAGACTACTTTTTAGGAGCAGAGAGTAGAGAAGTATTTCAAAAACTGACACTGGAACCGTCTGTAAACTCTTCAACGAACGCGAACGGAAGATTAAGGTTTACGAAAGAGAACGATTCATTCAAATTCCATATTCATTATGATGTGGATGTTGACACCAGGTGGGCAGGAGTTGTGTATCTTTCTAAGAACCATCCTAAAACAGATGGCACAAATTTCTGGAGACATTTGCGAACTGGCTTGGAAGTGGCACCCAACACGCCCGAAGGTTTTGCCAAATATGGATGGAATAATTTTCACGACCTGAAAGCATTCCTGGAGAAAGAAGGACTTGATGAATCTCTGTGGGAAAAGACCTTATCCATACCCTACAAGTACAATCGATTAGTATTGTTCAGGCCTTGGTTGCTTCATTCTCCGGGCCCAGCGTTCGGAGATACATTGGAGTCGTCCAGAATAGTTCAAACAATATTTCTGGGTAAGTAGTATTGATAAATGAAAAAGGGGCCACGAAGGCCCCTTTTTATTTCAACATTTTTCATTCAACACTGATTGGTCACTGATAAATTACTCGCATTCCCTGTAGCGTGACTCCAGGCACTTGTCTGCCATGGCCTGAGCCTGCGCGAGTTGTTCTTCGCTCAAATTGGCGACCACGCTGTCACGATTCATCACGATCTGGTCGCGCTCTTCACCGAAGGAAATTTTCTCGGCGATATTCAGCCACATTCCGGCCTTGAGCAGATCCTGCTCCACACCCAGTCCGTTGCCATAGAGAATGCCCAGGTTGTTCTGAGCGCTGAAGTAACCTTCCATCGCAGCGCGACGATACCAGCCGAACGCAGCGGAATAATCCTGCGGCACGCCCTGCGCGTCTTCATACATCACACCGAGCCGGTACATCGCGGTGAGGTGGCCCTGATCTGCGGCCATGCCGTACCATTTGACAGCCTCGGCGAAATCCTGAGCAACGCCTTGTCCATCGTGATGCATCACGGCCAGATTGAACTGCGCAACCCCTTCACCCTGCTCGGCGGCGAGTCGGTAGTACTTGGCGGCCTCGGTCAGATTCTGATCCACGCCCTTGCCGACGTAGAATATCTCGGCCATGCTCATCTGCGCCGTCAGGTCTCCTTTGTCAGCTGCCATGGTGTACCACTTGGCGGCTTCTGCGAAGTCCTGATCCACTCCGTAGCCATTGCTGTAGAGCAGCGCCAGGTTCAATTGTGCAACGGTAATGCCCTGCTCGGCGGCGGGACGAAACCACTTCTCCGCCTCGACATAATCCTGCGGCACGCCCATGCCGAAGTTGTACATCATGCCCAGGTTCATCTGCGCCATGGCATTACCTTGGTCAGCTGCCAGGTGGTACCACTTTGCCGCCTCCAGCATGTCCGGAGGGACGTCCTGCCCGGTCTGGTACATGACGCCAAGCGTCTGCTGCGCGTCTGCGTCACCGGCCTCTGCCTTGGCGATCAGCTCAGCTGTGCCATAGCTTTGGGCGTGACTGAACAGCGCCGTACAGGCCAGCGCCGCTGCGATAAAAAATGTACTGATACGTCTCAAAGACATGTTTCTTTACCTCTGATGGCGAGACCCTGCGGCGAGCCATCAATTTTGAGTTGATTTATGTGTGCTGAATGCTATTCCCAAAGCGTCGAAAAGGAAAGATTGGCCTGGCTCGAGGGCTGGTTTATGATCTGCCTCATGAGAATAACAATACTCCCTATCCTGCTGGCTTCCAGCCTGCTGCTGACTCAGTGCCAGTCCGCAGTTGGCAGCGACGCTGAGCAGATTCTGGTAGACCAGTTCTGGCGCGCGGACGGCGAGCGAGTGCAGCAGCAATCCACAGCGCAGTTGCTGAAGTCTGCCCCTGATGTCGCGGCGCTTTACGAGAGGCTCAAGGTCGGCCCGGGTTACTCGTCGGATGTTCCCACTGGCCAGCTGGAGCTGAGCCGCACAGCACCGGACGGCACCGTATTTCCTTACGTCGTTCTCGTTCCCGAGGACTACGACTCAAGCCGCGCCTATCCCGTGGAATTCAACCTGCACGGCGGAGTGAACCGCCCACCAATGGCGCCGGGCGAACCACTGTGGAGACAAGGCTACGATGGCCTGCGCGATTCAGGACGCATCGTCGTGGTTCCTGCAGCCTGGGACGAGGCTTTCTGGTGGTTCGACAATCAGGCCGACAACGTGCCGGCGATTCTGCGAAGCATCAAGCAAACCTATAACGTCGACGATAACCGGGTCTACCTGACCGGCGTCTCGGACGGCGGCACCGGCAGCTACTTCTTCGCCTTCATGCAGCCCACCGAGTGGGCAGCGTTCCTGCCTTACATCGGCAACCCCGGGGTGCTGCAGAACCCAGCCGGCCAGGCCAGCTATCCACTCTCCTTCGACAACCTCGCGGGCAAAGCCCTGTACATCGTCAACGGCGAGAATGACCCTCTATATCCAGCGCGCGCGGTGCAGCGCTATATCGACTACATGGCAAGGGCCAACGTCGAGCACGTTTTCAAGGTGATCCCTAACGGCGGGCACAACACGGCGTGGATGCCTGAAGAACGGCCAGAGATAGAGGCCTTCAAACGCACCCATGTCCGCGATCCGCTGCCCGAGAGAGTGCAATGGGCCACCAATCGCACCGACCGCTACAACCGCAACCACTGGTTATTGATCGACGAGCTGGATAAAGAAGGCGAGCCAGGACGGGTCATTGTACGGCGGGAAGGTAACCAGATCAGAGTCAACGCTTACTATGTGAACGCCTTTACGCTGCTGCTCAACCCGGAAGAGATCGATTTCAGTCTGCCGGTGACCATCATCATCAACGACGACGTGGTGCACGACGGCCTCGTGGCCGAGAGTGCCGACACGTTGCTGAAGTGGGCGGCGCGAGATCGGGATCGCTCCATGCTGTTTACCGCCGAGCTGACGCTGAGGGTGCCGCTTACACCGCAGTAACAAACCTTTGGATCAGGGCGGGTGCAGGTCAGAGCAGCTTCCCCAGCAGGCGCGGCCAGTCGTAGCCCGCATCTCCCATCGCCAGGAAGAAGGGATTCAAGACATCGTCCTTGCTGTTGTAGCGCAAGGGCGAGAAGTCCGTCCGACACACCATGCCCCCCGCAGCGCACAGCACTGCCTGTGCCGCCGCAGTGTCCCATTCGCTGGTTGGCGCCAGCCGCGGATAGAAATCGGCACCGCCCTCAGCCAGAATGCATATCTTCAACGAACTGCCCATGCTCACCAGTTCAACCTCATTGAAACGCCGGGCCAAATTGTCCAGCATGCTCTGCAGCGCCTCGGCGCCGTGGCGGCGGCTGGCCACCACTCTGATTTTCCCGCCGCTGCTCTCTGCAGGCATCGACACCGTGCCGATTGCTCGCAAGCTTCCCGCTCCTTCCTGTTTCCAGGCACCACTTCCCAGCAGGCCAGTCCAGGTCTTCCCCAGCGCCGGGGCATGCACCACTCCCAGCATCGGGACGCCGCCTCTGACCAGGGCAATGTTCACCGTGAATTCATCGTTGCGATTGATGAACTCCTTGGTGCCGTCCAGTGGGTCGATCAGCCAGTACTCACGCCACTGCTGCCGTTGCGCATAGGGCGGCAGAGCTGATTCTTCGGACAACAGTGGAATAGAGGGGGTCAATTTCTGCAGCTCACGCACGATCAGCGCGTTGGCGCGGGTATCCGCCTCGGTGAGGGGAGAATCATCGCTCTTGGTCTGACTGGCGATGTCACCACTGCGGCGATAGACTTCGAGTATCTCCTCACCAGCCCGCCTGGCAATCTCGGACACCGCAGCAAGCAGGCTCAGTTCATCTGTCATCACGCTTTCATCCTTTGTTTGTTCGACGGCGCTCCGTAGGCAATGCTAGCATGGCAGGCCTCGGATGCGGGATCACACCCCGCAACCACTGCGACGCTGTCGATCACAAAAACCATAACAACAAGGAAACTCCTCATGCGCGTTCTTTCCTCTTTCCTGATGCTTCTGTTGCTGGCTGGCACCGCCCAGGCGCAACTCGCAGTGCCGAACGAAGCCGGCCTGACCTACGGCCACGTTCACCTCAACGTCACCGACATGGAGCTGCACAAGAAGCTGTGGGTCGAGCATTTCGGCGGTACTGTCGTCGTCAAGGGTACGCTGACAGCCGTGCGGATGCCGAACATGATGGTGGTTCTGACGGACCGCGACCCGACTGGTGGCTCACAGGGAACCGTCATGGATCATTTCGGGTTCAAGGTCCGCAACCTGGCCACATTCCTCGCCAAATGGCGCGCAGCGGGGCTTCCCGTGGGCCGCGAGTTCATCGGCGCTGAAGGTCAGCCCAACGCCTATGTGATGATGCCCGACGATGTCTACGTCGAATTGCAGGAAGATCAGGCCCTGCCAGTTGAAATTTCCCCCTACCACATCCATTTCTATACCCCGGAGTTCGAGTCCCTGCTGGCGTGGTACACCGAATTGCTGAACATTGAGGTGCGTCCGCGTGGCTCGATCACTTCGACCACCAACGTCCCGGGCATGAACCTGAGCTTTGCCAACTCCAACGAACCACGTCTGGCCACCAAGGGTCGCTCGATCGATCACATCGGCTTTGAAGTGGATGACCTGGAAGCGTTCTGCAAGCTGCTGGAAGCCAAGGGTATCGCCTTTGATGTTGCCTATCGCGATGTGCCGACCATCGGACTGAAGATTGCTTTCATCACCGATCCGTCCGGCGTCTACATCGAGTTCACGGAAGGCTTTGACGAGTACTGAAAATTGACGACGAGGGCCTGATGCTGGAGTGGAATTCAATCGATACCGTGCTGTTCGACATGGACGGCACCGTGCTCGATCTGCACTTTGACAACTACTTCTGGGAGGACCTCGTCCCGGCCCGCTACGCCGAGCGCCACGGCCTGGAGAAGGCCGTGGCGCAGGCACTGCTGCGCAAACGCTACGAGAACGTCAAAGGCACGCTGGACTGGTACTGCCTCGATTTCTGGTCTGAGAGCCTTGCCATGGACATTCCCGGCATGAAGGAGGAGGCCCGCCACAAGATCGCCCTGCGTCCTTTTGCTTTGGAATTTCTGCAGCGATTGCGCGACAGCGGCAGAACGGCGTTGCTCGTCACCAATGCTCACCCCGACAGCCTGAACCTGAAGATGCGCCACACCGGTATCGCGCAGCACTTCGACCACACCATCAGCTCTCATACCGTCGGCTCCCACGCTGCAGGCTCCCAGCCCCTGCGTCTGGCTAAGGAAAATGCGGGCTTCTGGCACGCGTTGCGTCAGCAGCACCCTTTCGATCCGCAGCGCACGTTGTTGATTGACGACAGTCTGCCGGTGCTGCGCCGCGCCGCAGCAGAAGGCATCCGCCATCTGCTCGCCATCCGCCAGCCGGACAGCCAGCGCGCGCCACTACAGCCGGAAGAGTTCATGCAGCTGGAAGACTTTACTCAGATCATGCCCGGCCTGCAGCCCGCCAACACTTGTGGGAGCGGACCTGTCCGCGATTGAATTAATCCCGAGAGCCACAATGAAGAAAGAAGACGAATCCACCCCCGGCATCCGCCTCGACAAATGGCTCTGGGCCGCTCGCCTCTTCAAAACACGCGCCATCGCCAAAGAGGCAGTCGAAAGTGGCAAAGTGCAGTGCGAAGGACAGAAGTTAAAACCCGGTCGGCTGGTCTCTACGGGATTGGTTCTCACTGTACGCCAGGGCTGGGATGAAAAAACCCTCCTGGTGACTGGATTATCAGAGCAACGCCGAGGCGCCCAGGAAGCTTCGACGCTGTATACAGAGACGCCAGAGAGTATTGAGAAACGCCAGCAGTCGGCAGAACAACGCCGCTTGCACGCGCTGCTGTTGCTGCAACCGATGGCGAAACCCGACAAGAAGGACCGTCGACTGCGGCAACAACTCAAGCATCAGATTGATTGAGTAGGAAAGAAATGCCCGTTAGATGCCCCGGATTTTATTTGGCATAATCCGGCGACTGACGATAAGACAATAATTATTCGGTTCAGCCGGACTCGGCACTAAAAATGCGGGCTGGCGCTGTGCTATAAATGTTCAATAAAAAAGCTCGAGACTGCCCTGCCCGGGAGATCTCAGCATACAGGGGATGGGGCTTGACCAAACAACTCAAAGAAAGTCTTGAACGATTTAATCTGTCTGAATTCAAACCGGAGTGGGGGAAATTCCTCCGGGGCATAGAGAAGGAAAGTCTGCGAGTCACCACCAAGGGACAACTGGCTCAATCCGACCATCCGGCTGGCCTGGGTTCCGCTCTTACGCATCCCAATATCACGACAGACTTCTCCGAATCCCTGATGGAGCTGATCACTCCAGCCACCGATAGCATCGACGGCTGCCTGAACTTCCTCGCCGATCTGCACACCTACACCTACAGCCAACTGCCTGCTGACGAACGACTCTGGGTCTCCAGCATGCCCTGTCAACTGGAAGGCGACGAGCACATTCCGCTGGCGCGCTACGGCAGCTCCAACATCGGGCGCATGAAGACGCTCTACCGCGAGGGCCTTGGTCATCGCTATGGCCGCGTGATGCAGACCATTGCCGGCATCCACTACAACTTCTCCATGCCCGAAAGCTTCTGGGCCGCGTACCGCGATATCCGTAAATCATCGGACGATCTGCAGACCTTTCAGACGCGCCAGTACCTGCACCTGATCCGCAATTTCCATCGCAACTGCTGGCTTCTGCCTTACCTGTTCGGCGCATCGCCCGCCGTCAACAAGACGTTCCCGCAAGGGCGCGAACACGATCTGGAAGACTTCGATCAGTACACGCTTTACAAACCCTACGCCACCGCTTTGCGCATGGGCAACCTCGGCTACAAGAGCGAGGCGCAGAAGTCATTGTTCGTGTGCTACAACGATCTGGACAACTATCTGGACAGCCTGCAGGGCGCGCTCTCTACTCCGTACCCACCCTATGCAGCGATCGGTACACAAAAGGACGGCCACTATCTGCAGATCAACACGAATCTGCTGCAGCTGGAAAATGAGTTCTATGGCACCATCCGCCCGAAACGCGTGGGTAATGCCAGCGAACGCCCCCTGACGCTGCTGCGCGAGAAAGGCATCCAGTACATCGAAGTGCGGGTGCTGGACCTGAACCCTTTCCTGCCTCTCGGAATAGATGCCGAAGAGATTCGTTTCCTCGATGCCTTCCTGCTGTTTTGTCTGCTCTCCGACAGCCCCACGTGCACAAGCGTCGGTTTTGCGGAGATCGACGAGAACCTTTCCCGCGTCGTGAATAATGGACGCGCACCGGGGCTGACACTGACCCGTGCAGGTAACGAAATTGCCTTTGCCGACTGGGCATCCGAACTGCTGCAGGATATCCGCCACACGGCCGGCATTCTCGACCATATCAATCACACTACGGCGTACACGGAGGCGACAGAGCAGCAGGCGGCCAAGATCGCGGACCCCGAGCTGACCCCTTCGGCACAACTGCTGCGACGCATGCGTGAGGAGAAGCGCCCGTTCTGCGCCTTGACCACCGCCCAGTCCATCGGCTTCGAAGAGTATTTCCGGAACAACCCACTGAGCGCGGCGCGGCTCGCTGAACTACAGGAGACCAGCCGCACTTCGGTGCAGCGTCAAGCACAGATCGAGGCCGAGGACACCCTCAGCTTCGAAGAATATCTGCGCAAGTGGAACGCTATTGCTGAATTACGAAAGAAGTGAAGTAGAGCTCAAGGATATTCTCGGCACCAGCACCGTCCAGTTCGGTGAGGATGCGTCGAATCTCCTCCAGTGCAGCGAGGCGCAGCGCCTCCTTGCCATCGGTGGAAGTGATATTTTCCTCGAGCTGTGACGAAAACAATCTCACCAGGCTGTTGCGGATGTAAGGCATATGGTGAAGCACCGCTTCATCGGTAGGTTTGCGCGCACGCACGCTGACATCGACCTTGAGGTAACGCAGTCGACCACCACCGTCATAGTTGGTGACGAAGGCTGGCGCCAGATCGACATAGGGGGTATCGCTATCGCTGCCACTGGGTCCGGCATCGGAGGCAAGCGCTGGAGCGGCAAGGCTGCCACCCAGCAGCAGGCCAAACAGCAGCACCAGGCAGGTAGTGAATTTCGGCATGGGAACAATCCTTCTGATCAATAGAATCCGCGTGACGAAGGAGTTATCGGCCAGGGAAGCCGTTTTCTGAAGAGCGAAATTAAGAGTGAAATGAGGAATCCGGCAGCGCTCGCGAGCATATATACAGCCGACGATATTTGTTTAGAATAGGCCGCGTTTCCGTCCAGACCAGATACTTTTTGAGCCCGCAGTGGCAGTGAGTTTTCAAGATGACAAAATTGTTGGCAATGATCCCGGGCTCGAGAAATCTCAACCTGCTGGTGTTCGCGGCGTGCACGTCGATGATCCTCATCGCCCTGTACATGGAACACGTCATGATGCTGCAGCCCTGCGGCCTGTGTATCACGCAGCGCGTGTTCGTCATCCTGACCGGGCTGGTGTGCCTGGCAGCGGCTATACACAAACCTTCACCGGCAGGCGTGCGCAACTATGCCCTGCTCGCGGCCAGCATGTGTGTGGCGGGTGGCTACTTCGCGGGACGCCAGATCTGGCTGCAGCATCTACCCGAAGATCAGGTTCCGGCCTGCGGCCCCGGTCTGAGCTACATCATGGACAACTTCCCACTGATGGACATGCTGTCGTTCCTGCTCAAGGGTGACGGCAACTGCGCGGAAGTCACGTGGCGTTTCCTCGGTATCTTCTCCATCGCTGAACTGTCGATGATTGGTTTCGTCATGCTGTTCGGCATCTGCATCTTCCAGGCTGTACGCCGCAGCTGATCAGCCCGCTCCCACAAAAACGAATCAACCACGGCGCCAGCGGAAGTAGCGCTCCGCCCACGGCAGCAGGTGCGTGGGAATGCGGGCGCTGCGCCAGGCGTTGGCGGTGAAGCGATTGGCCTCGGACAGCGTCGGGTAGATGTGGGTCGTGGCGGCAATCTTCTTCAGCCCGAGGCCATGGGTCATGGCCAGCACGAACTCCGTCAGCAATTCTCCCGCGTGATAGCCCACGATGGTCGCCCCCAGAATGCGGTCGCTGCCCGGCTGCGTCAGCACCTTCACGAACCCATGAGCCTCCTCGTCCGCTATGGCACGGTCCAGATCGTCGATCTCGTAGCGGGTCAGTTCGTAGGCAATCCCCTGCTCCTTCGCCTCCTGCTCGCTCAACCCCACTCGCGCCACTTCCGGGTCAGTGAAGGTCGCCCAGGGCACCACAGAGTAATGCACTTTGAAGCGTTTCAGGCCACCGAGCATGGCGTTGAGCACCGCGAACCAGGCCTGGAATGACGCCATGTGCGTAAACTGATAGGGACCGGCGACATCGCCGCAGGCATAGATATTGGGGTAAGCGGTCTGCAGATATTCGTTCACCTTGATGGTGCCGCGCGGCTCCAGCGGCATGCCCAACTCTTCCAGCCCAAAGCCTTCGACATTGGCCTTGCGCCCGATGGCAACCAACACTTTGTCGAACTCCAGGCGCAGAAGACCACTGGCTGTTTCCACCACCAGCACGCCGCCCTCTGCAGTGCGCTCAAAGGACTGCGCCTTGCTGCCAGTGAGCACGCGGATACCACCGGCAGCAAAACGCTTCATGACCGGTGCGGCGACGTCGTCGTCTTCGCGCGGCATGATGCGCGGCGCCTGATCGACAAGCGTGACCTGCGAGCCGAGGCGCGCAAAACTCTGCGCCAGCTCACAGCCGATCGGCCCACCTCCCAGCACCAACAGCCGTTTCGGCAACTCGCGCAGCTCCCAGAGTGAATCGGAGGTCAGATAGTCGACACTGTCCAGCCCGGGAATCGGCGGCACGAATGGCCGTGCCCCCGTGGCGATGATAATGGAGCGGGTGGTAATCGTGCGGCCGTCGACCTCGACGCTATATGGAGAACGTATGAAGGCCTCGCCGCTGACGCACTCCACGCCCAAGCCAGTAAAGCGCTCGACGGAGTCGTGCGGTTCAATGGCGGTGACAACCCGCTGCACTCGCTCCATGACTTTGGCGAAGTTGACCTCACCGCTGGCGTTGTCGATGCCGAACTCACTGGCACGCTTGAGATAGTCGGCAATTCTGGCGCTGCGGATCAGCGCCTTGCTGGGGACGCACCCGGTGTTCAGACAATCACCGCCCATGCGGTGCTTCTCAATCAGGACCACCTTGGCCTTCGCTCCGGCCGCAATGATGGAAGACACCAGCCCCGCAGACCCGGCGCCGATCACCACCACATTGGCATCGAAGTGACGCGGCTTGGCGAAGGTCCTCGGAGCGCGGGGGCGACGCAGTAATCCCAGCAAGCCACGCGCCAGCCACGGGAATATCCCGAGCAGGGCAAACGAGAAGACGATGGAAGGACTGACCAACCCGGACAGCGACTCGATCTGCCCCAGCTCGGCGCCAGCATTCACGTACACCGCCGTTCCCAGCAACATGCCGACCTGGCTCACCACGAAATAGGGCACGACTCTGATTGGGGTCAACCCCATCAGCAGATTCACCATGAAGAACGGGAACAACGGCACCATACGCAGACTGAAGAGATAGAAGTTGCCGTCTTTCTTGACCCCCTCGTTGATGGCCTTGAGGGTATTGCCGAAGCGCTGCTGCACCCAGTCCCGCAACAGCAGGCGCGAGGTCAAAAAAGCCAGCGTCGCACCGATGGTGCTGGCAAAAGACACCAGCAGCGTCCCCCAGAACAGCCCGAAGATGGCGCCGCCCGCGAGCGTCACGACCACTGCGCCGGGAATCGAGAGGGCCGTCACCGTCACGTAGGCGAGGAAGTAGAGCGCTGCCGCCGTCGTGAAATTTTCACTGGCAAAGGTCTGAATGGCACCCAGTTGCGACTGCACATAGTCGAGCGTCAGAAAGCGCCCAAGATCGAACACAAAATAGCTGGCGATCAACGCCACAAATACGGCCAGTACAAGGCCTTTCGTTTTCGTCATGATGAGGTCTGCTGTAATGCCCGTGGAGGATTGACCTGTCCGGGCAGTCTCATTGCCAGGTCGACCCGGTTTATCTAGTGGGCGTTGATATGCTATAAGGCTTCTCGAACCCGAAACCCGCCAGCAACGCCCAGAGATATTCAAAAGTGCCAAACGATACCACAAGCCCGGAAGGCAAAGCTTCCCGTCAGTTTCCAGCGACCCGCATGCGTCGTATGCGGCACGACGATTTCAGTCGACGACTCATGCGTGAGACGCGACTTAGTGCAGATGACCTCATTTTCCCGATCTTTATTGTCGAAGGCAGCAATCAGCGTCAACCGATCCATTCCATGCCGGACATTTATCGCCTCAGCATTGACGAGCTGCTCAAGGAAGCCGCCGAGTTGGTGGAATTGAATATTCCCGCCATCGCCCTGTTTCCCTCTCCACACGCAGAAACCAAAACCCTGGACGGGCGCGAGGCCTGGAACCCCGAAGGGCTTGTGCAGCGAGCGGTGCGCAGCCTCAAGGCGCGGTTTCCGCAACTCGGCGTGATCACTGACGTGGCACTTGACCCCTATACCACGCACGGACAGGACGGCATCATCGATGACGAGGGTTATGTGCTCAATGACGTCACCGTCGACGCACTGCTTCGCCAGGCACTGTCACATGCTGCGGCGGGCGCGGATATCGTGGCACCTTCCGACATGATGGATGGCCGCATCGGTGCTATCCGCGATGCGCTGGAAGCGAATGGTTACATTCACACGCGCATCCTCGCCTATTCCGCCAAGTATGCTTCAAGTTACTACGGACCCTTTCGGGATGCCGTGGGCTCCAGTGCCAATCTCGGCAAGGGCAACAAACACACCTATCAGATGGACATCGGCAACAGTGATGAGGCGCTGCACGAAGTGGCTCTCGATCTTGCAGAGGGTGCCGATATGGTGATGGTGAAGCCGGGCATGCCTTATCTGGACATCGTGCGCCGCGTAAAAGATGAATTCGGAGCGCCAACATTTGTCTATCAGGTCAGTGGAGAGTACGCGATGCATATGGCGGCAGCACGCAACGGCTGGCTCGATGAGTCGGCGGTAGCAATCGAATCACTGACCTGCATCAAGCGCGCAGGAGCAGATGCCATTCTGACGTATTTCGCCAAGAAGGTCGCAATCCTTCTCAAAGGCTGAAGGCTATTACATCGATAACAATTTCTTACTTGAAACCGCGACTTTAAGCCTTATGATACGCACACACCCTGTTTTCAAGACGCCATATTGACGCCATACAGACATTACACAACGTTACTACACAACCGAAGGAAAGTAATATGAGTGACCATATCGTTCAGATTTCTGACGCCAGTTTCGAGCAAGACGTACTGAATGCCGCCGGCCCTGTGCTGGTCGACTTCTGGGCAGAATGGTGCGGTCCATGCAAGATGATTGCTCCCGTGCTCGAAGATCTAGCCGAGGAATATGCGGGAAAGCTCACCATCGCAAAGCTGAATATTGATTCAAATATGCTGACCGCACCAAAATATGGTGTGCGCGGAATTCCGACACTGATTCTCTTCAAGAACGGCAAGGTTGAGGGCACCAAAGTGGGCGCCCTGTCCCGCACGCAGCTCGCCGCCTTCATCGACAGCGTCATCTGAGAACTGTCCAGGTTCAGCTCTTCGGAAATCCCTCTTTGCAGTCTGCAATCCCTGACAGGGACAGTATGCAGAGAGGGCTGTGATACGCGCGGCAGGCCAATTTGTCGACACAATTAAAGACAAAATTTCGCTGGACAGCCCGTGTTAAGTCGTTCTATATTGAGGCCATCGTCGTCTCCAACTGGCGATCTTATCTTATCTACACCGCTCCAGTATCTACACAGCTCCAGAACAACAAGCTTTAAACTAAAACCCTTTTAACCAGTAAGCTTTTACTAAAAAACAGCCAACCACCCTGTTCACAACCAATACAAGCTTTCAAGCCCATCGAAGTCCGGCTGCATAATGCCAGGATTCGTTTTTGGGTCTGAGCTTCACCTTACCCCACAAACCTACGTATCAAATCATCATGAATCTAACTGACTTAAAGAAACAGCCCATCGCAGACCTCTTGACCATGTCCCAGGAGATGGGACTCGAAAACCTCTCCAGAACCCGCAAGCAAGACATCATCTTCGCAATCCTCAAGAAACACGCAAAGAACGGCGAAGACATCTCCGGTGATGGTGTGCTGGAAATTCTGCAGGACGGTTTCGGTTTTCTAAGGTCGGCGGACTCCTCTTACCTGGCGGGTCCCGATGACATTTATGTTTCTCCCAGTCAGATTCGACGTTTCAATTTGCGTACCGGGGACACGATATCGGGGAAGATCAGACCCCCAAAAGAAGGTGAACGCTACTTTGCTCTGCTGAAAATCTCCGAAGTCAATTTCTCCAAACCCGAAAACTCCAAGAACAAAATCCTCTTCGAAAACCTGACCCCCCTGTTCCCAACCAAGCGTCTGCGTCTGGAAATCGGCAACGGCAGTACCGAGGATTTGAGTGCGCGCACCATCGACCTGACGGCGCCTATCGGCAAGGGTCAGCGCGGCCTGATCGTGTCACCACCCAAGGCCGGTAAAACATTTATCCTGCAGAACATCGCGCAGTCCATTGCCAGGAACAACCCTGAGTGCCGCCTGATCGTTCTGCTGATCGACGAGCGCCCCGAAGA
>JAUSMU010000132.1 GCA_030645995.1 Gammaproteobacteria bacterium
GGCATTCATGAAATGCTCCATCTCCGCCCCGTCCCCATCTTCCAGCAGTTCACAATACTCGCGAAACCCGGTCAGGCGCAGTGCCCGCAACCGGCGCACCAGTCGACCATAGACCAGCGGTTTTTTGACATCAGTCAGCACTATGCCAGCCTGCTTGCCGATCAGTGCCGCAATGAACCGAAAGTCGCGCTCCGTCATTTCAAATTCGCTGGCACGGACCGCGACGCTGTTGCACTCCGCTTGTTCCTGGGCTGTTCTGCTCATTGTAAAATTCCCTGCCTGCGTGAACTGCCTGACGCGTCAAGATTCTGGATTTCGTGTTCACGAAATCAGAAATCACTCCACTCGTCGTCCTGAGTGCTCTTGACTGGTCGCGTCCGCACTGCAAGTCGCTGCGGGCGTTCTTCTCTCTTGCCCCGCAAAGGTACTGCTGCGGGTGCTGGCTTGCGGAAGGACGGACGCGCAGGTGCCGGAGCCTGTTCCTGCTCACCGGTTCGGAAGAAGCCCATCAACTCGGTCAGCGCACTGGCCTGTTCGTCCATCGACTCGCTGGAAGCGGCCGCCTGCTCCACGAGAGCGGCGTTCTGCTGAGTGACCTCATCGAGCTGTGTGATGGCCTTGTTGACCTGTTCGATGCCTGCGGACTGTTCCTGAGACGCTGCGGCGATTTCCTCAATGATGTCGCTGACCTTCTTCACGGCGGTGACGATCTCATCCAGCGTCTTGCCAGAATCTCCGACCAGGCGTGATCCCTCTTCAACCTTCTCGACACTGTCCTTGATCAGGGATTTGATTTCCTTGGCGGCCTGCGCGCTTCTCTGCGCCAGATTACGCACCTCGGCTGCCACGACGGCAAAGCCTCGGCCCTGTTCGCCGGCGCGCGCCGCTTCCACCGCCGCGTTGAGCGCCAGCAGATTGGTCTGGAAGGCAATTTCATCTATGACCCCGATGATATCGGCGATCTTCTTGGAGGCGCGGTTGATTTCACTCATCGCCGCCACGGCCTTGCCCACTACATCGCCGCCCCGTTCGGCCTGATCGCGTGCGCCTGCAGCAAGCTGATTGGCCTGGCGTGCATTATCCGCACTCGATTTCACAGCAGAGGTCATCTGTTCCATGCTTGACGCAGTCTCCTCCAGTGAGGATGCCTGTTCTTCGGTGCGCTGCGAAAGGTCGGTATTGCCCTGCGAGATCTCGGAGGCAGAGGTGTTGATGTTAATGGCGCCCTCGCGAATCTGGTCGACCATATTGCGCAGGTTTTCCACCGTCCCATTGACGTCCGTCTTGAGTCGTCCAAACAGACCGTGATACTCGGCGTCGATGCCGCCGGTCAGGTCGCCCTGTGCGAGCTGCTGGATCACCTTTGCCACATCGGTCATGCCTTTCTCGCTGACATCCATCAGACTATTGAGCAGGGTGCCCAATTGCTGGAAGAAACCACCGAAACGCGAGGTGTCGATGCGCTTGGAGAACTCGCCAAGCCCTGCCTCTGCCACAAGAGCGCGAATCTGTCGTTCCGCATCTTTTTGTTCCGTAATATCTTTCCACTCGACCATATTGCCCATGTACTCACCGGCAGGGCCGTTGATCATGGTGGCATTGACCTCGAACTCCAGATCCAGCACCTTGATCTCCGCCCGGGCGGGAAGGCGGCTGCGGTCTTTCAGGAGGGCGCGCTGGTGGGCGGGGTTCTTGTGGAACTTGTCGATGTTCTGTCCCATCAGGTTGTCAGGATCGAAGCCGGGAAATGCCTGGCGCAGCTCGGCGGCGCGGTTGCGGAACATCGCCATGACCGCTGGATTCGCGTACACGATATTCAGGTCATCGTCACACAACATCAGATTGGACGTGGCACCATTGATCGCAGACTGCAGACGAGCCACTTCAAGCTCTTTCTGGCGCTGCTCGGTGACGTCCGCCCACTCCAGACTGTTGCCGATGTAGTTGCCTTTGCTGTCCAGGATGGCGGTGACATTCAATGCGAAGCGTAGCGAGCCGACCTTGATGTCCGTCTTGAAGGGCAGGTTGTTGGGATTATTCAGCAAACGGCGCTGGTGCATGGGATTGGCATGGAACTGGTCGATGCACGAGCCCACCAGATTTTTGACGTCGAACCCTGGGTATATCTTGCGCATCTCCCCCTGATTCCGGCCGAGCAGTTCTATGGTCGCGCGGTTGGCATAATTGATTACCAGGTCCCGGTCCACCATCATGATGGCAGTCATGGCTCCATCCACTGCGGCGCGCAGACGATTCAGTTCTTCGGATTGTTGCGCGTCAAACTGGCTCTCATAAGAAGGTTGATTGACTGCGCCTGCCTTGTTTGTCATCGCCATGTCTGCGCTCTCCACCTGTGTGACTTCCGGTTGTGTGTAGGCACTCAACATTATGCTTCCCACCGTGGCCAGCGCTGCGCGCCACGCACTCTCGAATTCGGCATTCCAGTGCGCACCAGCCATCTCTGCCATCACTTCGACGAGCGTCTCTGCTACTGGCTCATAGTGTGCTTGCAAGGCCCCATAGCCTTTGTGTCGCGCACCAAGTTCCTGCAAGGCTTTCTTTAATATGTCGGGCTTGCGCAAGTGGTTGACCACCAGCTTCAACGAAGCCAGCAGCTTGGCTTGTTGCACGGCAGGCTGTGTGTGGGCAAACAGAGGGCGCACCGCCGGATAGCGAAAGAACAACCGATCATAGAAGCGTGCGACCAGCTCTTCGGCACGCGGGGCCAGCAGATTGAAACTCTGCTCCAACAGCTCGGTATTCCTGTCAGCGTTGCTGGCGGTTTTCGACGCCTTTGCACTCTTCGCGCCTTGCGCGGCGGAAGCCTGAGCTGTTGATTCAACATCACCGACTGCGCGATTCTCATCGTGCAGCCATGCCAGCGGGTCGTCGCCCAATCTTGAAGCCAATTTTTCTGACATTTTGCTCACCTTTTCTCGTTAGCAGGAACCTGCTGATTGATGATATCCATCGTCAAAGCCTGATACTCTTCTGCACTCCCGGAACCTAGCTTGTACTCGAATATCGTTTTGCCGAAACTGGGACTCTCTGCCAGTGCCACTGCCTCGCTGATACAAGTCTGCAGGAGCTGCCCCGGAAAATAGTCACGGATCTTCTTGTGCACCTCCTGTGCGTGTCGGCGCCGCTTGTGAAAGCGCGTCAACAATATGGATTTAAGCGTTGTTCGTTCTGTCTTCGCCTCCAGAGTTTTCAGAATGCTCATGAGGCGTGACAATCCGGCCAGCGCCAGATAATCCCCCGACACGGGGATCAATAATTCTTCTGTTGCCAGAAGGGCGTTCATTCCCAACAGTCCAGACGATGGCGGGCAATCAATGATCACGAAATCGTAGCCGCTCACCTGTCGCAGGACATCGCGCAACAACCAACCTCTGGCAGCCCCACCACTGCTCAACCCATCGACCTCATTCAATCTCGCGCCCGGGGCAATCAGATCCAGTCCCTGGCGTACCGACATCGTCGCCTCGCTGATCCGCGCATCTCCATGCAGAACCGCATCCAGATTGATCTTCGACTGCGCCGCGCGCAGTGAAGTGGTCATATGCCCCTGGGGATCCAGATCGACCGCCAGCACGCGTTTTCCCTGCAAGGCCAGACCGTGACCAAGGTTGACTGCTGTCGTCGTCTTGCCAACACCGCCTTTCTGATTCATTACGGCAATGATTCGCATCGCCGATTTATTCCAGCACCTGCTCGGCCTCGAGCGCACCGGCGTTGAGAAGGCGATCAATGTCGAGCAGGATCACCATCTTCTCGTCTACTGTCGCCAGCCCCTGCAGAAACTGCTCATCAATCACATTGCCCAGATCCGGTGGCGGCTGCAGGTCAGCGGCCCTGAGGCTGTAAACTTCCGACACAGCGTCAACCACGATGCCCATGATGCGGTCGCGTTTGAGGCCTTGTGCCCGCACAACAATCACGACCGTTGTCGCGCCATACTCCAGAGATGGCATCCCGAAGCGTTCGCGAAGATCGATAATTGGCACTATCGTTCCACGCAAATTAATCACTCCACGCAGATAATGCGGGGCATTGGGAATCGACGTCGTCTTGGTCCAGCCGCGGATTTCCTGCACCCGCAGGATATCCACACCGTACTCTTCACCCGCCAGGATAAACGTCAGGAACTGATCTCCCTCTCCCCCGGTGCCCGTAAAGTCATTGGCCTGGGACTGTCCCATGTTCACGCCCATGTTCACGCCCATATTCATGCCCATTCTCATGTTGCTATCCTCATGCCGCCTTGTTCTCTTCTGGATGGATTGAGCGCGCTGGTCCGGTGATCTGTCGCGACAGGCTGATGAGTCCGGAGACATCAAGAATCAGCGCAACCGTGCCATCCCCCAGTATTGTTGCCCCTGACAACCCCCCAACCTTTTTGAAATTTGTCTCCAGCGCTTTGATTACCACCTGTTGCTGGCCAAGAAGATCATCCACTACCAGCGCCGCGCGCTGCCCGTCAGCTTCGACGACCACCAGCAGGGACTCTGTCAGCTGCTTCGTGTCGGGCGAGCGGATGCCCAGCAACTCGTGCAGGAAAAGCACGGGAATATATTCATCCCGAAGGCGGTAAACCATGCCCCGCGAGGCGACGGACTTCACTGAGTCCTCGCGCACCTGCAGGGATTCGACGATGGATATCAGCGGAATCACATAACTTTCGCCTGAGACCCCTATCAACTGGCCGTCCATGATCGACAGCGTCAAGGGCAGGCGGATGATGAATGTGCTACCCAGCCCGTCACGCGATTGCACCTCGACAGAACCTCCCAGTGCTTTGATATTTTTACGCACCACGTCCATGCCGACGCCACGACCGGACACGTCACTCACCACCTCCGCGGTCGAGAATCCCGCCGCAAAGATCAGGTCGTGGATCTGTTCATCGGTAATGGACTGACCCGCAGGAATCAGACGGCGCTCGACGGCCTTGGCAAGAATCCGTTGACGATTGAGACCGGCGCCATCATCCGTGATCTCGATCACGATGTTGCCGCCCTTGTGATAGGCATTCAGATGCACGGTGCCCACGGCGGGCTTTCCGGCTGCCAGTCGCACGTCGGGCGATTCGATCCCGTGATCCACTGCATTTCTCACCAGATGCACCAGCGGATCCGTGATTTTTTCCAACACGTTCTTGTCGAGTTCGGTGTGCTCACCAGAGAGTTTGAGCTTGAGCTGCTTGCCCAGAGAGGCGCTGAGATCATGAATCATGCGTGGGAAGCGATTGAAGGCAAAGCTGATCGGCAGCATGCGAATGCTCATCACATTCTCCTGCAGCTCACGAGTATTCCGCTCCAACTGGGCCAGCCCTTCAAGCAGTCCCTCGATGCAGTAATTAATATCGCCAGTCTGCAGATGCGAACCCATCTGACTGAGCATCGACTGCGTGATGACCAGTTCGCCCACCATATTGATCAGTGCATCAATCTTGTCCGTGTTAACGCGAATGGAGCCATTGTCGGCACGATTGCGCGCTGCTGGCTTGGCAGAAGAAGAGGCAGATGCAGAAACAGAGAGAGAAGGGGGCTCTGATCCCGATGCTTGCAGAGATTGGTTCGGGCAAGCCTGCGCTGAATTGTTGTCACCATGCGGCACCTCGTCGACCATCTCGTCGACGACTTCTGCAGAGGCAGACAGAGGCTCGACAATCAGTTCGCACTGGCCCTCCACCCACTCAAAAATTTCAAGTATCGCCTCCCGGTTGACCTCGCCCAGCAACGTCATCTCCCAGGAGAGATAGCAATCCTCGGCATTCAAATCCTCGAATGGGGGAAGCGCCGATGTGTTGCACGCTACCTGCAGCACACCCAGCTCTCGTAGAGCCGCAATCAGCCGCAGCGGATCATTGCCAGAGCGCATGACATCTTGTTCTGGAATGAAGACTATTCGCCAGCCGTGCGGACCCTGTGCAGCGGCATGCGAATTCGCGGCGGCCTCGGGGAGCTGTGTGTCGAGCACCTTGGAATCGACTGTCTTGGAATCGAGCATCACGTGGTCGACGGTGCGCAGTGATGCCTCGATGGCGGCGCCAATCGTGGCAATGCGTGCAGCATCCACTGGACTGCCGTCGCGAGCAGCCTCCAGCATGGCATGGATGCAATCTACAGATTCCAGCAACAGTGCGATCATCTCTGTCGTGACAGCACGACGACCTGCGCGCGCCTCGTCCAGCAGCGTCTCCACTCCATGTGTAAATCTCGCGACCTCGCTGAAACCGAAGGTGCCAGCCCCCCCCTTTATAGAGTGCGCTGCCCTGAAAATGGCATTGATGGATTCGCTGTCATCGCTCGTAAGCGATAGCAGCAGACTTTCCATGGAGTCCAGCCCCTCGAAACTCTCTTCAAGGAAAGTTTGAATAAACTGACTGATATCAATGCTCATCTCGGCTCACCCCAGCACTCGTTTGACGGTGGCGAGTAATTGATCAGGACTGAAGGGTTTCACGAGCCAACCCGTTGCGCCCGCCGCGCGGCCCTCCTGCTTCTTCTCAGTGCCAGCTTCCGTCGTCAGTACCAGAATCGGAGTGAAGCGGTAAGTGGGAAGAGAGCGCAGCTCCCGTACCAGAGTAATCCCGTCCATTCCCGGCATGTTGACGTCGGTGAGCACCAGATCCACCTGCGTTGCTCTGGCCTTCTGCAAGCCGTCCGTTCCATTGACCGCTTCCACTACTTCGTACCCGGATTGCTTCAGGGTGAACGCCACCATCTGGCGTAAAGAATTTGAATCATCGACTGCAAGAATTTTGGTCACGTTTTATCCCGCCAAGGTTCACGTAAGGGAGTGTCATTTCAAAGTGGTCAAGGAGCGCATTTCTGCTTCCATCCCGCTCGCCAGTACAGCCTCGTTCAATGCGGTGGACCCTGCTCGCAGCGTAACTGACAGACCGCGCACCTGCGCTTCCCGAGCGAAGGCCACCAGTAATTGCAGACCTGCCGTGTCGACTCGTGCGACACCCGCCGAATCCAGGACAATTTCGTCCATCCCATTCAGGGCGAGCAAAAGGTTCGCGTGCAACTCATTGACGGCACGGATATCAACGCATTCCTGTAGAACGATGGAATTTTGTTTCATAATGAGACCTTTGTTGAATCCGATTGGCGCAGTGGATCTCGGTCGTTTGGAAACGCACTTGCGGCGCTTTTCATTGTTACTGAACATCGACCCGGCAACTGCAAGCTTTAGTGAATTCCCCAAGGTTAAGGGATACACTCATGCCGAAATGAGTTGCTGTCGTCGGAAGATTGCATCTGGCGAGAGAAAATTTCTTTTGTTGTAGGGAGAAAGTTTTCAGATGTAGGGAATGGATTACTTTTTGTGAAAAGTTTCCAGAATTATTCTGCTCGCCGCTGGCGAAGTCGGCGTTTATTGATTTCGATCATGGTTAGTATCAATAATTTCTATTATGATCGCGACGCAGAAAAAGTAGGTTTCTTTCCGGCGTGGTCCCGCCACTCTCTTCAACCCCTGCAATAATAAACCCCGCACTCCTGTCTCATGTTGGCGAACGATGGAGGTTCTCGGGGACTCTCAAAAGCGTTAAAAATACCCGTGAACAATTCATGAAAAAGTATACAGATGCAAAATTTATCAAAAGCTTTCAAGGGGCACTCCTGAAGCTTCGCGTTGCTCTGCATCCAACCCGCAGCTCCTTGCCATTCTTTATGGGCACTCTGGCGCTGCTGTTGGCGGTCGGGATCGTCGCGGCAGGTGGATTCTTCTCGCAAGGGCATCCTGCATTGGCTTTGGGCGCGCTTTTGTCCGCAGTCATTCTGAGCTGCGCACTGGGTGGCTATCGCATCGCCAACGAGATTAATGAGTTACGCAATTCGGGCGCTATGCTTTCACAATGGCGTCAGCTTTTTTTCAATGCACAATGGGGCATTGCTCTGGTCAGCGCTTATGATCGCAAGCTCCTCCTGTTCAATCCGGCCTTCGCCACCATGCATGGCGGCGAGCGGGTGGAGCTGTTTGGATGCGCTGTCGACACTCTTTACGCTCCCGCATATAAAGATGAATTGGCGTTTAATCTAGCTCAGGTTCTGGAGCGCGGGCATTGCCGCTTCGAGGCCGAGTGTGTAAGCGCCGGTGGCATTCGTATGCCGGTGTTGATCGACGGTAGCGCCGTCAAGACGGTACAGGGTTTCACAGGATTTATCGTGCTGAATGTGCTTGATATCAGCGAGCGTCGCCTGGCGGAACAGAGGCTGCGAGAGAGCGAATCTTTGCTGGCGCAGGCGCAAGCCCAGGTACGTCTGGGCAGCTGGCGGTTAGATGTCGGGCAGGACCGGCTTGAGTGGTCCGAAGAGTGTCGCCGGATATTTGCGGCTCCGGCTGATGCAGCATTGACCTATCAAAAATTTCTGGATGCCGTGCATCCCGATGACCGCGAGATGGTAAACCGCAGCTGGCAGGACGCTCTGCAGGGGCTGCCCTACGATATTCAGCATCGTATCGTGGTGGGCGACGAGACCTTGTGGGTGCGGGAGATGGCGAAGCTGGAATTTTCTGCCGACGGGCAGGTCTGCGTCGGTGTCGGCACAGTGCAGGACATCACCGACATGAAGCTGAAGGAGCTTGAACTGTTGCGCTCCCGAACCATGATCAGGGAGCTTGCCGCCCACAACGAAAGAATCCGTGAAGAAGAGCGCGGCAGGATTTCCCGCGAATTGCACGATGAGATGGGGCAGTGGCTGACAGCGTTGCGGCTGGACGCGGCATTGCTGCAGACGAGCATTGCGCCTGCCGATCATCAGCTCGATAGAACATTGCGCGACATGAAAAGCAGTATCGACAACATGATCAAGGTGGTTCGCGATATCGCGTCAAGTGCGCGCCCCGAAGCGTTGAATGCCGGGCTCCTGCCGGCTGTGCAGTGGTTGCTGGCAAGCTTTCAGGAGCGGACAGGGGTCAGCTGTTCCATCCAGTGCGATCTGGAAAAGGCAACGAATTCTATTGAGCTGGACGAACCGCGCACCGTCGCCGCGTTTCGTATATTGCAGGAGTCCCTGACCAATGTGGCTCGCCACGCGAGTGCCACCGAGGTCTCTGTGTCCATGGCGAGGGATGACGAGGAGTTCACCATGAGTGTTCGCGACAATGGCATTGGGTTTGATCCCCGAGTGGTGCGCGAGGGCGCGGGATTTGGTTTGATGGGGATGCGCGAGCGGGCGTTGATATTCGGCGGAATTAGCAACATTGAAAGTCAGCCGCACAAAGGCACCCGGGTGAGCGTGCGCATTCCGCTGCGCTCTGTTGAACGTGGCATCGGGGTAGAAGCATGATCCGAGTGCTGGTGGCGGATGACCACATGATTGTGAGACAGGGGCTGCGACGCGTGCTGGCGATGGCAGACGACATTGAGTTGGCGGCGGAAGTTGCCAACGGACGGGACTTGCTGAAAAAAATTGAAATCGAGCAGTTTGATCTCCTGCTCACCGACATGAACATGCCAGGCGCCAATGGTGTCGAGTTGATCCAGCAGGTGCGAGAGCTGCGGCCTGCGTTGCCGATACTGGTGCTGTCGATGCACGCGGAAGCCCAGCTGGTAGGCCGCGCCATCAAGGCTGGCGCTACCGGGTATCTGACCAAGGACAGCGAGCCAGAGATGATTCTTGCGGCCATTCGCAATTGTGCGCGAGGGCTGCATTACATTCATCCCGAGCTTGGGGCACGCTTGTTGTTTGGTGAATCGTATGCCGATGAATCTGCGCTGCACGAGCGCCTGTCAGATCGTGAAAGGCAGGTGTTTCTGCTGCTGGCCAAGGGGCTTGGCATCAGCCAGATCAGCGAAAAATTGCATATCTCGGGCAAGACTGTCAGCACCCACAAGTTTCGCATCATGCAGAAGATGGGGTTAAGCTCAATGAGCGAACTGGTGCGCTATGCGTTGCGCAATCACATGATTGAACCTTGACAGATGATGCTCGAATGACAGAGTTGAGAGGAGGTTGATGCGTCGACGCAAAAAATAAATAAGGGTTTCCCTACAGCAATTGCGGAACTTTGCCGATTTCCATAGTGGCAGGGTTGCCGGATTATCGTTAACCCGCTCTGACGACGGAAGGGGTAAGGATAATTGTCATAGAATGGGGCTATAGAAAACCAGCGCTGCACTGTATTCCTAGACGCCATAGATGATTGGAACGTATGGAAAAAAATAATAAGAATGACAGCATGAATACGTTACATCCGCTCCGCCGCTGGTTCAGAGGGCTACTTCTGTTCAACCGCGCAGGGGCCGCACTGATTGTGTTCGCTTTGCCTGCAATGATTGCCTTGTCATTGTTGGAAGGCGTTGAATTGCTGACTCTCCAGCACGCCATGTGGGTACATTCGCTGCTGGAAATGTTCTCCATTGCGGCGGCCGCTTGTATCTTCGTCGTGGGCTGGCAACTGCTTGATACCCAGCGCTCCCATACCGCCGTACTGCTGGCCTGCGCCGCGTTGTCTGTTGCCGTGTTGAATGCCGGTCATCTGCTTTCCAATGCGGAAATGCCAGAGTTCATCACCACGAACACCCCTCAAAAGGAAATGCTCTATTCCTTAGCGGCCAGGCTGGTTGTTGCTGCCGCGCTGCTCGTCTTCGTGTTGATACCGCAGGAGCAGGAGGAGCAGCGCAGTCCCTCGCTGCAGTCGCGCTTCTGGTTTTTGGGCATTACCGTCGCGCTCCTGATCTTCGTCACTTTTCTCTTCGAATCCCGGTCAGAGTGGATTCCGTTGACTTACTCCGCAGAGACGGGTGGGAACGCTGGCTTTTTGCTGGTGCAAGCTCTGACCGTTGGTGTGCATCTAATGTCGCTGCTGGTCATTCGCAGCCGGGGTGAGCGCATTCAGGTCAACAATCTCACTGCACTGGGGATAGCAGTGAGCCTGCTCGCGCTTGGCGAACTCTTTTCCCTCAACTACAACAGCGTGCAGCACCCCAGCAACATCGTCGGCCATCTGTACACCATGGCGGCGTATATCTTCCTCTATCGTGCCATCTTCCTGGATGGTGCGGCGCTTCCGCTGGCGCGATTGCGGCGCCTCTACAGTGCCATGGATGTGTTTGCACGGCGCCAGGAGGACCTGTTCGAGAACGCGCCGGACGGCATCCTGACTGTCGATGGCTCTGGCGTCATCATCCGGCTCAACGCGCAGGTCGAAAACATGTTTGGTTATTCGCGGCACGAGCTGCGCGGGCAACCGCTGGAAAAACTGCTGCCACTGGCCATGCGGCACCGGCACACTGATCTGCGTGCAGCCTACATGCGCATGCCGACCGGGCGACCAATGGCGGCGACTCGCGGGTTAGTGGGCAGACGCAAGGATGGCAGCGAGATTCCCCTGGATATTTCTCTAGGTAAATGCAACGGCTCGACGGGCATCGAGGTCACTGCTTTCATTCGCGATGTGTCCGAGCGCCGAGAGATGGAGCTGGCGATGCAGCACCGTGCGACGCATGACACGCTGACCGGACTGCCCAATCGGGCTTTGCTGCAGGATCGTCTGGATCGCTGCCTGATTCAGGCCACTCGCCAGAAAACCGGCTGTGCGCTGATGATGCTGGACCTGGACAACTTCAAGGACATCAACGATGGCTGGGGCCACAGCGTGGGCGACGAGCTGCTGGTGGCTGTGTCGCAACGCATCAGCGCGGCGCTGCGGCAGGGCGATACCGTGGCCCGCTTCGGCGGCGACGAGTTCGTGGTCCTGGTGACAGAGCTGGGTTCAAACGAGGCTATCGCGGCGATTGCGGAGAAGATCGTCAAGTCGCTGCAGCCCGCCTTCAACATCGGCAAGCACCACTTCCATGTCACCGTCAGCATCGGCGTCGCCAGCTATCCGCAACACGCGCGTGATGCGGAGACGCTGATCTCCCATGCCGATATCGCCATGTACCGCGCCAAGTCGATGGGGCGGCATGCGGTCTGCTATTTCGATGAGGGCATTGGCATGGTGCAACAGGAAGCGTTGCGGCTGAAGGTGCTGCTGGCCGAGGCCCTGGAGATGGAGGCCTTCGAGCTCTACTATCAGCCCCAGTATGGTGTGGCGGACGGCGAAATCTGTGGCTTCGAAGCTTTGCTGCGCTGGCGCGCGCAGGATGGCGGCTGGATTTCACCAGAAGTCTTCATTCCTGTGGCGGAGACCAGCGGGCTGATCATTCCGCTGACCGAATGGGTATTGCTGCAGGCCTGTCAGCAAATCCGCGCCTGGACCCTGATGGGCTTTCCTCACCGCGTTTCCGTGAACATTTCGGCCCTGCATTTCCGCCAGGAAGGCAGCCTGTTGACGCTGGTGTGTCAGGTGCTCGCCCTGACGGGTGTTGATCCCCAGCAAGTGGGGCTGGAGTTGACCGAAACAGCACTGATGGACAACCCCGAGGTCGTTGCCGAGATACTCACCGAACTGGTGGCGCTGGGCCTGCACGTGTCGATTGATGATTTCGGCACCGGCTACTCCTCGCTGGCCTCGCTGCAGATGTATCCCCTGCATACCCTCAAGATCGACCGCAGTTTCATGCGCGACGTGGACAGCAACACCAAGAGCGCCGCCATCGTCAGTGGGCTGGTCAGTCTGGCTCGCAGCCTCGG
>JAUSMU010000099.1 GCA_030645995.1 Gammaproteobacteria bacterium
GGTATGCCCTTGCTGCGCAGGGTGTTGCCGAGGTCGTGTATGTGCAGCACGCCGAAGCCATTGCGCTTGACCGCCGCATCCAGATCATCCGCCGCCTGCACAAAGGCCTTGTTTGTTTCCACGATGTAATACATTCCACAATCCTCTCGTTTGCTCATTCAGTTAATTACTCAACGGGTGCCAGTTCTTGTATGGCCTGGTAATGCGTCAGAAAGACCTTGCCACTCAATTCATGCAGGAATTCGGTGCCCTGCAGTCGATCCATCACCGGGCCCTTCACCTCGCTCAGATGAAAGACCACTCCGGAATCGTGCAGCCGCTTCTCGATTGTCTCCAGACTCTCCAGCGCACTGGCATCGATGGAATTGATGCCGGAACACTGCAACACCACATGTTTGAGCTGAGGATTGGTCGCCACCGCGCTGTTGATGCGATCTTCCAGCGCTCTGGAGTTGGCGAAATAAAGGCTTTCATCGACCCGCAGACTGATCAGCTCGGGCGAGACCTTGACGGCATGGCGCAGGACATTGCGGAACGATTCCGTGCCCGGCACCAGACCGACCTCGGCGATGTGCGGACGGCTGCTGCGCAGCAGGAACAGCGCCAGCGACACGCTCACGCCGATGACCAGACCGGCCTCGACGCCGAGTCCCAGAGTGCCCCCCAGCGTTGCCAGCACGGCCACAAAATCGGCCTTGGAGTAGGCCCAGGTGCGTTTCAATATGCCAAAGTCAACCAGCGACAGCACGGCGACAATGATGGTGGCTGCCAAGGTGGCCTGTGGCAGGAAATACAAGGCAGGCGTCAGGAACAGCGAGGCCAGTGTGATGCCAAGTGCAGTGAATACCCCAGCAGCTGGCGTCTGTGCACCCGCATCGAAATTGACGACAGAGCGGGCGAAGCCCCCTGTCACGGGAAAACCGCCGGTGAAGGCGGCGGAAAGATTACCGGCACCCAGTGCCACCAGCTCCTGATCGGGCTCGATGCGCTGTCGGCGTTTCGCCGCCAGTGTCTGACCGACGGAGACGGACTCCACGAACCCGACGATGCTGATCAGCAATGCCGGAATCGCCAGCTCTTTCCACAGTGCCATGTCCCAGAGGGGCATGGTCAGCGGCGGCAGGCCTTGCGGCACGGTGCCGACGATCTTCACGCCCTGCCCCTGCCAGTCGAGCCCCCAGGTCAGCAACGTGGTGACGGCAATCGCCAACACCGGCCCTGTTTTGGTCAGGACATCGGCCAACCGAGCTTTAAGCCCCAATCCCAGCAGCAGCGGCTTGAGTCCCTTGCGGGCCCAGAACAGGAATGCCGTGGTGAGGATGCCCATCGTCAACGTCAGCATGTGGGTATTGGTCGCATGCAGAACCAGCGAATGCACCAACGCAAAGAAATTCTCGCCCTCGGCCGTCACGCCCATCAGCGTCTTGACCTGACTGACGGCAATCAGCAATCCGGAGGCCGAGATGAAACCCGAGATCACCGGGTGACTGAGGAAGTTTGCGAGGAAGCCCAGCCGCAGGACACCCATGAGGGTCAGCATCGCCCCGGAAAGAAAGGCCAGTGTGATGGCAATCGCCCAGTATTCCGGCGTTCCGGCAACGGCATGTTCACCGATGGCGGCCGCCGTCATCAGCGACACGACGGCGACAGGCCCGACGGCGAGCACGCGACTGGTGCCAAACACGGCATACAGCAGCAACGGAGCAACGCTGGCGTAGAGCCCCACCTCCGGCGGCAACCCGGCGAGCAAGGCATAAGCCAAGCTCTGGGGAATCAACATGATGGTGACGATCAGCGCCGCTACTCCATCGCTGACGAAGGTGTCGCGATTGTAGCGGCGCCCCCAGTCGAGAATGGGCAGCCAGGACGAGAATGACGATGCAGTTCTGTTCGACATGAAAGCTCCTTCAAGCCTCAGGCTGCCATGTGCTAACTCTTGGGCTTGCGGTCTGTGAACTGAAACACCAGCATGCCCGCAATCATGGCAATGACAAACACGGCGGCCTTGGGCTCACCCGCCGCCATGGTGACGATGCCAGGGCCTGGGCAGAAGCCCGCCAGACCCCAGCCCGCGCCAAACAGCAGCCCGCCGATGATCAAACGCTTGTCGATATCTCTTGCGGTGGGCAGATGCAGCGCGCCCCCCAGGAAGCTGGTCGTGCGTTTCTTGGCGCTGCCGAAGGCAAAGAAGCCAACCACAATTGCGCCCCCCATCACCAACGCCAGAGAGGGGTCCCATGCGCCCGCCAAATCGAGAAAGCCCAGCACCTTGCCCGGATCGGTCATCCCGGAGAGCAGCAAGCCCAGCCCGAACAGCAGGCCAACCGCGAATTCAGTCAAGCGATGTACAGTGGTATGTGTCATAACAGTTTCCTCGGCAAGATTCAGAGCAGGTGACGAATCAGGAATACGACGGCAAAACCGGCGGCCATGAAGATTCCGGTCGCCACCATTGAGCGCGGAGAGAGACGCGAAAGACCACAGACGCCGTGCCCGCTCGTGCAGCCGGAGCCCAGCCGGGTTCCGTAGCCCACCAGCAGGCCCGCGATCACTATCAGCACATAGCTGGCCTCGATGCGCGGAGCGCTTAGAAAGTCATCGGGAGTGAGCAGGCTCAAGGTGATGGGCGCCGCCAGCATGCCCAGTACAAAGGCTATTCGCCAGCCGACATCGCCAGTTTTAGGCGCGAGCAAGCCGCCCAGAATGCCGCTGATGCCAAGGATACGGCCGTTTATCAGAATAAAAACGGCCGACGCAATACCCAGCAGGATGCCGCCGCCAAGCGACATCCAGGGGGTGAAATGAGCCCAATCGATTGTCATGATCACTCCTCGTCTGAATTGCAAAATTGACTGTACAACACTTCCATCACCGCAAGCGCCTGGGCGCTGCTCAACTGGTAATAAATGTTCTTGCCTTCGCGCCGGGCACTGACCAGCTCTTCATCGCGCAGCACGGTCAGCTGCTGGGACAGCGTCGGTTGCACGATGCCCAGCATCTCCTCTATCTCGCCCACCCGCATCTCGCCCTTCGACAACTGGCAAAGAATCATCAGGCGATCAGGATTGGCCAACACCTTCATCAACCTGCAGGCCTGCCCGGCGGCGCTCTGCATGTCTTCAAGGTCCAGAGCAACTGCTTGCATGTCCGTTATCCTCATTTAACTCGCAGCTTCTTCAATTAACTTGGAAACAGTATATTGACTTCTAATCTATTAAACAATAGATTGTTAAAAAGCATAATGATGTATGTGCGTGAGTGTGTGAGTGTAAGTGCGACATCATGTCACATAGTAAAAGGCACCAACCGGACACACGATGGTATTGAGTATCAAATCATCAGGGCCTTCCAGCCCTACCAGGAGAGTATATGCGAACGTATCACAACGTGTTATTGGCAATCGGACTCATGAGTCAGGCAGCGTTTGCCGCCGATGCCGTCGACCCGGACTATCTTGCGTTCCAGCAGGCGCGAGGGGAAGCCCCCTGGATCAATGCCAACGCCGACCATCCTCAGGCCGACAGCGCTTATCGTCCCATTCCGCCGCTGGCGAGTTTCCCTGCCGACCCGGCCAAACGCGATCTTGGCTTCGCCTTGTTTCATGACGCAACGCTTTCCAAGGACGGCAGTGTGGGTTGCAACACCTGTCATATGGGCATGATGGGCGCCACCGATGGCCTCCCGCTGGCAAAAGGCATTGGTGGGGCGACTGGTCTGCGCAACACCCCTACTGTCTTCAACTCCGCCTTCAACTTTCGCCAGTTCTGGGATGGTCGCGCCTTCGATCTGGATGCCCAGGCGCTGGGTCCTATCACTGATCCTGTGGAGATGGGTCATGATCTCGATGCGGTTGTGGAACAATTGAAGGCCGATCCACGCTATGCCAGCCAGTTTGCCGCTGCCTATCCGGATGGAGTGACTGCTGCCAATGTCGGCAACGCCATCGCGCAGCACAGCAAAGACATGACGCGCACCGATTCGCCTTTCAATGCGCACCTCAACGACGCCAGCAACACCTTGAGCGAGCAGGCGCAACGAGGGCTGGCGAGATTCAACGCGCTGGGTTGCGTGTCCTGCCACAACGGCATCAACCTCGGCGGCAACTCTTACCAGAGCGCTATCGCCCCTGTGGGAGCAACAGCGGCTGCTGACCCGGGGCTTTACCGCAGAACCGGGCGCGACGAGGATCGTCAGGTCTTCAAAGTGCCGACTCTGCACAATATCGCCATGACCGCCCCTTATTTCCACGATGGCAGTGTCGCCACACTGGAAGAGGC
>JAUSMU010000158.1 GCA_030645995.1 Gammaproteobacteria bacterium
CAGATGTTCGGCGCGCAGAACATCGTGTTCGTGGTGCCGCAGGAGAACCGCGCGCTGTGGCTGGAGATGGCCGAATTCTTCACGGCGGGCACCGAGGTCAACTCCGAGATCGTCCTCGCCGAAGATTTCCGCCTGCTGTCCGCCGACAAGTCGGTGTGGATCATGGGGCGCGATAATCCCGCCGCCAGCATCATCGCCGATGCGGTGAATTACTACGGCGTCGGCTTCGAAGACGCCGGTCTCTCGCTGCTCGGGAGTGAACTCCCCTTCGCGGAGCGCAGCACCGTGCTGACGGCAACGCATCCGGATGATCCCGAGCTGACCATCGGCTGGATCCACGCGCACTCGCCGGAGGCAATGCCCGGCCTCACCGAGAAGCTGCCGCACTACGGCAAATATTCCTATCTCAGCTTCGTCGGCAGCGAGCCCACCAATGATGTGAAGGGGCAGTGGGAAAGCCCGGATTCACCGCTGCAGTGGCGCACGCCTGGACTCGCCGCGGGCACCCCGCTGGCACTGCTGCCCGTGCAGTCGGCGCTGGCTGAGCTGCCGCCGAAATATCTGCCTGCCGGGCTGGCCGCGCATGTCGAGGTGTTAAGCGACCCGGTGATGCAAGGCCGTGGCGTCGGCACCGTCGGCATCGATCTCGCCGCCGACTACATCGCCACCCAGTTCAGAGACATTGGCCTGCAGGAGCCGGGTGATTCCTATCTGCAGACCTGGACGGAAGCGCTGCCGGGTGGCGAGAGCGCGTCGTTCAGCAATGTCATCGGCGTGCTGCCGGGCACTGACGACACGTTGAAGAACGCGCCCATCATCCTTGGGGCCCACTACGATCATCTCGGGATGGAGACAGACGCCAATGGCAACGAGTCGGTGTTCGAGGGCGCCGACGACAACGCTTCCGGCGTCGGGATTCTCATCGAAGTCGCCCGCAAGCTGCAGAAATCCTTCAGCCCGAAACGCTCGGTGATCTTCGTGGCCTTCACGGGCGAGGAGTCGGGGCTGATCGGGTCGCGTCACTTCGTGGCGAATCCACCGGCGCCGTTCGCGACCTCAAATCTCTTCGCCATGCTCAACATGGACAGCGTCGGCCGCCTCGAAGGACGCACGCTGCAGGTCTTCGCCAGCGACAGCGCCTACGAGTGGCCGTTCATGGCGCAGGGCATCGGTTTCACCATCGGCGTGCCCGCGCAGTTCCCCGCGCAGGCAGTGGCGGGCAGCGATCATGTGAGCTTCCTGGAGGCGGGAATTCCTGCCATTCACCTGTTCAGCGGCCTGCACACGGACTATCACCGGGCCAGCGACACTGCCGACAAGGTCGATCTCGACGGCATGTCCGACATCGCGCTGTGGGTAGAGGAGGCAATGGTGTATCTGGCAGATCGCGATCAGCCGCTGCGGGTGAATCTCACCAATGCGCCGGTGCGTTCGACGGAAGCTGCTGCCGGTGCGCGGGCTGCCTCGTTGGGCACGATTCCTGAATTCAACTACACCGGTGAAGGTGTGCAGATCTCAGGCGTGACACCGGGCAGTGCGGGCGAAGAAGCGGGTTTGCAGGCGGGCGATGTGCTGTTGCAGTACAACGACACTCCAATTGCGAACCTTCAGGAATATTCCAATCTATTGAGGGCGGCGGCGCCTGGGGATGCGGTACAGCTGCAGATCAGACGCAACGATGCACTGCTCTCTGTCGAGGCAGTGCTGAAAGCGCGTTGATTGGCTGATTCGGGATGGATCAGGTCAGGAAGAAATACAGTACGCCGAAGACGACAGTGAAGCAGGCCAGATTGAAAAGCAGCTTCTGTCCGGTCTGTTCGTGTTGTTCCCAGCTGTAGGTCACTTCCTGGGTCAGTGTTGGGTTCATGCGGCGATCGACGTGTTTCATGATACTTCTGCTCTTTTTGATAGTGACCCAATTAGAGCCCATATCGCCGCTCGCTTGAAGTAGGAAACATGGCAATCCAGAGGGCAATTCTGACGAATTGTGGCAAAACTGACTTGTTGGAAAAGGATGTTGGAAGAATGCTGCTAGAATCGCCGCTGCTGTTTTCCCCGCAAAATGCGGGAATTCAAGCCGAACCCACCAGTAACCCGAGTATTCCTGTGACGATCAAATTACCGCCTCTCGCCGCCAGTGCCGCCGCAAATTTCCCCGCAACTCCTCTGGCCAGACTCATCACTGGCCTGATGCTGGGTGTCGGCTTTTCCGGGGCATTGACAGCCCAGCCCCTCAACCAGATTGCCGAGCAACGCGCCACGCCGCTGACCCGCGTCGCCGATGCAGACGCACAGATCACGGTGGACGGCGTACTCGATGAATTCGTGTGGCAGGACATTCCGATCATCGATGGCATGGGTGTCATTCAGCCAGACACCCTGGCGTCGGCGTCACTGGAGACCCATACCCGTGTGTTCTACACCTCGCGCGGCATGTACGTCGGCGTGATGAATTATCAGGACCCGGCGACGCTGGTCTCGCGCATGAGTTCACGCGACGCGCAGTCTCAGCGCGACAGCTACGGATTTGCGTTCGACCCTTCCGGCACCGGCCTGTATGGCTACTTCCTGCGCATCAACCTGGGCGGCTCCCTGAACGATGGCACCATCGTGCCGGAACGTCAGATCAACCGGCAGTGGGATGGGCCGTGGAACGGCGCGACCAAGTCGCTCGACAATGGCTGGTCCGGCGAGATGTTCATCCCCTGGTCGATGATGGCGCTGCCGCAGGGCGGCGACACCCGCCGCATTGGCATCTATACGGAGCGCGTGCTGGCGGCGATGGGCGAGACTTGGTCATGGCCGGTGCTGCCGCGCAACAGTGCGGAATTCATCTCCGCATTTCAGCCCTATGAACTGACCGGCATCAACCCCTCCACCCAATTCACGCTTTACCCGTATGCCTCGGCGTCCTTCGACGACATGAAGAACGAGACCGATTATCGGGTGGGCACCGACCTTTACTGGCGCCCGACCTCCAATCTGCAGCTCTCGGCTGCCCTGAATCCCGACTTCGGCACCGTGGAATCCGACGACGTGGTGGTCAACCTCGGCGCGTTCGAGACCTTCTTCGAAGAGAAGCGGCCGTTCTTCCTGGAAGGCCAGGACATCTTCAGCACCTCGCCCCGCGACATCAGTGGCCACGGTGGTGCCCCTTCGACCCTGCTCAACACCCGGCGCATCGGTCGTCAGGCCTCTTACACGGTGCCGACAGGTGTGGACGTGATCCCCACCGACTTGAGTCGCCCCACCGATCTGCTGGCGGCAGGCAAGCTCACCGGACAGTCGGGCAACTGGCGTTACGGCACGATGATGGCGGCAGAGGATGATTCCGTGGTGCGTGGCACGCTGGCCGATGGCTCGCGGGTGAACGTGCAAGCCGACGGGCGGGACTTCGCCATCGGGCGTCTGTTGTATGAAGACACCGCGTCTGGCGGGCGCAGAGCTTTCGGCTGGTTCGGCAGCAACCTCTCGCATCCGAACCGCGAGGCGACGGTGAATGCCTTCGACATGCACTACTTCTCCGCCGACACCCGTTGGGTGTTCGATGGTCAGGTCATGCACAGCAAGGTGCAGGACGTCAGCGGTTCGGGCATGTACCTGGACCTCGACTTCCGCCCCAACCGGCGCCTGCAACACAGCATCACAGGCACGTATCTGGACGACAAGATCGAGCTGAATGACATCGGCTTTGTGCAGCGCAACGACCATGTGCAGCTCGACTATGTGCTCAACATCACCGAGTCCGACCTGCCAGGCCTGCGCTCGCGCAACCGCAGCATGAACATCGTCAACCAATGGAACACCGACGGCGATCCAGTGCGGCTGGGCTTGCACTTCACCCAGTATCTGAACTTCCTCGACAACACCTCATTGAGCTCCACGCTGCGCTTCTTCCCGGCACGCACGGACGACACGCTCAGCCGTGGCAATGGCACCTTCAAGATTCCCATGCGCATCGGCTTCGACGCCAACTGGCGCAGCGACGCGTCGCGGCCGTTCTCCTACAACGTCGGCTTCAACAGCGCCGAGGAAGACCTCGGGAAGCAGAGCCTGAGCTACTCGGTTGGCGCGAGCTGGCAGCCCAACGATCGTTTCTCTGTGGACTTGAGCACCCGTTACGTCGATCGCGAGGCATGGCTGATTCACCAGGGCGCGGGCCGTATGACAGCCTTCGAGGCCAACGAGTGGGCACCACGCCTGGAGATGGACTACTTCATCAGCGCCAAGCAGCAGCTGCGTTTCAGCATGCAGTGGACCGGCATCAAGGCCTTCGAGGATCGTTTCTATCAGGTCAACGCGAGCAAGGTGGAGTCCTTGAACGAGACGGGCGATGTGACCGCTGGCAGCGACAATTTCGCCGTCAGCCGCATGAGCTTCCAGGCGCGCTACCGCTGGGAGATCGCACCGCTGTCGGATCTGTTCTTTGTCTACACGCGTGGCGGCAACCTCGCGCGCACCTTCGAGGATGATTACTCGGGCATGTTCGAGCACGCCTGGAATGACCAGATCGTCGACAACTGGGTGGTCAAGCTGCGCTACCGGCTGGGCAGCTGAGGCCCGCTCACAAGAATGACACACTGATGACACACAGCTGATTCAGGATAGGACTTCCGCCCATTTCCCGATGAAGGATTCCCGATGCAGATGCGCTCGCCAAAAGTCCGTCCCGTTCTCACCCTCACCTTTCTTGGAGTGATCGCCATGAGCCTCGTGGCCTGTGACACCCCCGGCAGCTCTAGCCAGCCCGCCACTCCTGCGGCCGTCCAGCCTGCAGCCCAGCCTGCACCGCCGCCCTCCATCAGCCTCGCCGGCAGAGTCGTGGTCGCCCATCGCGGCGCCAGTGGTTATCTGCCAGAGCACACGCTGCCTGCCAAGGCCATGGCCTACGCGATGGGCGCCGACTACCTGGAGCAGGATGTGGTGATGACGAAGGACGATCAGTTGATCATCATTCACGACATCACGCTCGACCGCACCACCGATGTCGCCGAGAAATTCCCCGGCCGTGCCCGTGCCGACGGCCAGCACTACGCCGTGGATTTCACGCTGGAGGAGATCCTCACGCTCAATGTCACCGAGGGTTTCTCTGTCGAGAATGGCCAGAAGAGGCAGAACTATGCGGACCGTTTCCCGCTCGGCAAATCGATCTTCAAGGTGCACACCCTGGCGCAGGAGATCGAGCTGATTCAGGGCTTGAACCACTCCACCGGCAAGGACATCGGCATCTACCCCGAGATCAAGTCGCCCGCGTTCCACCTTGCCGAGGGCAAGGACCTGGGCACTGCGGTGCTCGCCGTGCTCAAGCAATACGGCTACACCGGCAAGACGGACAAGGCCTTCGTGCAGACCTTCGAGTTCGATGAGCTCAAGCGCCTGCACGACGAGGTCATGCCCGCGCTGGGTGTCGATCTGAAGCTGGTGCAGTTGCTGGACGGCGGTGATGAGAACCTGTGGATGCAGACCGAAGACGGCGTGCGCCAGATCGCCCAGTATGCCGACGGCCTCGGGCCGGAGAAGACGATGATCATCGGGGGCGACTCCACGGCGGACAATCTGCAGATCAGTGGACTGGTCGGCTATGCCCATGCCAATGGGCTGCAGGTGCACCCTTATACCTTCCGCGCCGACACCGGGCAGGTGCCTGCCTATGCCAACAGCTTCGAGCACATGCTGGAACTGTTTTACGTCAACGCCCATGTCGACGGCGTGTTCACAGATTTTACGGACCGCGCGGTTGAATTCATCAGAAACCACTGACCTGTGGGAGCGCGCACATCCCGAGCTATACGCCAGATGGCCTTCTGGCGTATACTTGCCGCCCGTTTGATTTTGCAGCTGCTCTCCGCATTCAGTTTCAGCCGTCATAGTTCGTCTCTTCTATCTGACACCAGTACACAAGGCCCGATATGTCATCCAGTACACGCCCGGAACTCAGTTTCGCTGAGCTCGATTTACCACAATACCTGCAGGAAACGCTGAGCAAGGTGGGCTATGAAAAGCCCTCGCCAATCCAGCAAGCCACCATTCCTGTTCTGCTGCAAGGCAAGGACGTGGTGGGTATGGCGCAGACTGGCACCGGCAAGACAGCGGCCTTTGCACTCCCCATTCTCGCGAAGATCGATCTGAGCCAGGCGCACACACAGGCGCTGGTGCTGTGTCCGACTCGTGAACTGGCCATTCAAGTGGCCGAAGCGTTCCAGACCTATGCCGCCGGTATGCGTGGTTTCCATGTGCTGCCGATTTACGGCGGACAGGACATGGGGCGTCAGCTCAGCGGTCTGCGCCGTGGCGCGCATGTCGTCGTCGGGACGCCTGGCCGTCTGCTCGACCACCTCAATCGCAAGACCATCGACCTGAGCAGGCTCAACACGCTGGTGCTCGACGAGGCCGATGAGATGCTGCGCATGGGCTTCATCGACGACGTGGAGTCGATTCTTGAGAACACGCCCAAGACCCGTCAGGTGGCCCTGTTCTCCGCCACCATGCCGCCGCCCATCCGCAAGGTCGCCGAAAAGTATCTGAACGACCCGCAGGAGATCCGCATCCAGAGCGCCATCTCCACCAACGAAGACATCGAACAGTTCTATTGGCTGGTGCAGGGCACCAGCAAGCTCGACGCGCTGACCCGCATCCTCGAAGTGGAAGACTTCGACGCAATGCTGATCTTCGTGCGCACCAAGACCGCGACTGTCGAACTGGCTGAGAAGCTCAGTGCCCGTGGCTTTGCCGCATCGCCCCTGAACGGCGATATGAACCAGGCCATCCGCTCGCGTACCGTTGAGCAGCTCAAGAACGGCCAGCTCGACATTCTCGTCGCCACCGACGTGGCGGCCCGAGGTCTGGACGTCGACCGTCTCAGCCACGTGATGAACTACGACATTCCCTACGATGACGAAGCCTACGTGCACCGCATCGGCCGCACCGGTCGTGCCGGTCGCAGCGGCAAGGCGATTCTGTTTGTGGCCCCGCGCGAGCGCCGTCTGCTGCAGTCCATCGAGAAGACCACCCGCAAGAAGATCACCCAGATGGAGCTGCCGACCCGTGGCGAGCTGATCGAAAAGCGCAGCACACAGTTCAAGGAAGGCATCGCCGACACCATCCGCAACGGCAAGCTGGATTTCTTCCACAAGCTGATTTCCGATCTGGTGAAAGAGCACGAATGCACACCCGAACACGTCGCCGCCGCCATGGCCTATCTGCTGCAGAAAGACCGTCCGCTGGAGCCCGCGCTCGAACACGAATCGCCGCGCAGCGACCGTGCAGGCTTTGCCTATGGCGAGCCGCGCGAAAGCAGCGCCCCGCGTCGCTCGCGCGAAGAATCGACCTCACGTCCCGTGCGCACCGAACGCGCCGCGCCGGCCCCGCGTGTCGAGCGCCCTGCCAAGCCTGTTGCAGACGATAACGACGAGTTCGAAGACCGCCCTGCCAAGCCCGTGCGCGAGCATCGCGTCAGCTCCGACACCTTGTTTGAGCAGATTCTTGCCGAAGACGAACACGAACATGAAGCGGCACCCCGCGCACGCGAAGTGCGAGCACCGCGCGAAGCCCGCGAATCACGACAGACGCCCGGCTACGTCTCCCCGCACTCGCCTGCGGACGATGGCCGCGCCAAGCCACTGCGCGATTACCCGGACATCAAGATGGAGCGCTTCCGCATCCACGTCGGCCACAACGACGGTGTGACGCCGCGTGAAGTCGTCGGCGCTATTGCCAACGAAGCTGACATCGAAGGCCGCTACATCGGCCACATCCGCATTTATGACGACTACTGCACCGTGGACCTGCCCGGCGGCATGCCCCCCGAAGTGATGCAGGTTCTCAAGCGGACCCACGTCTGCAGCAAGCCGCTGCTGATCGAGCCGGTGAACAAGCCTGAATACGAACGCCCCAGCGCGAAACCCGCCTTCGAGAAACCGGCTGGCTACAGCAAGGAAGGTTTTGTGAAGAAGGAGGGGTTCGTCAAGAAAGAGGGCTTCGTCAAGAAAGAAGGATTCGTGAAGAAAGAAGGCTTCAGCAAGCCGTCTTTTGAGAAGCGGTCGTTCGACAAGCCTGCGTTTGAAAAACCTGCCTTTGAAAAGCCCAGCTTCAAGAAGGAAGGCTTCAAGTCTGCCGGACCGGCGCAGGATTCCTTCCGCAAGGATGGTGCCAGCAAGCCTGCCTTCAAGAAGGACGGCTATGAGAGGCCTGCCTACGCCAAGCCAGCCTACGCAAAGTCCGAAACTGGAACCGAAGGGTCCGGCAAGCCTGCTTATGCGAAGCCCGCGTATGAGAAGCCCGGTTTCAAGAAGCCCGACTTTTCGAAGCCAGACTTCAAGAAAGCCGAATTCAAGAAGCCCGGCTTCAAGCGTGACACCTTCGCCAAGGACGGAGCAGCCAAGCCTGCCTTCCATGGCGTAGAGAGCACCGACATTACCCGCGAAGTGCTGGAGCGCTTCCCGGCCATGGAGGCTCCCGGCATCCGCGCCGCGCGGCCGATCCTGGGCCTGAACGGCAAGCCGGTCAAACCGAAGGCAAAGAGCAAGCGCGTGGACAAAGACAAGGGCAAGCGCAAGACGCCCCACGGTCCGAAGTCCGAGTAAGCGGCTGAGCAGGACGAGATAGCAAACTGTCATGTTTGTCAGGCAGAATGGCTCCCCGGGGAGCCATGCCATGATGAGCACTGCAACACGCCTGTCGACAATTTTGCTGAATACACTGACACGCCTGTGTGGGAGCGGGCTATGCCCGCGATTGGCTTTTGCACTGCGTTTGATCGCGGGCAAGGCCCGCTCCCACAGTTGGGTGCTCGCGCTGCTGCTGTGCCAAATCCCTCTGCACGCAGCTGAACCCTCAATTGAACTCTCCCCCCGCTACCAGGACGCCAACGGCGATCTGGTGGCCGATCTGCCCAGCGACCCCGCGCTCTGGCGCGACCCGCGCGTCCTCATCTTTGCCTACACGCCAGTCGAAGACCCGGCCATGTACTCGCAGGTATGGGACGAATTCATTCAGCACCTCGAAACGCTCACCGGCAAGGAAGTGCGCTTCTTCCCCGTGCAGTCCAACGCGGCGCAGCTCGAAGCGATGCGCGCCGGGCGCCTGCATGTCGCGGGCTTCAACACCGGCTCCACGCCCATCGCCGTGAACTGTGTCGGCTTCGTGCCCTTCACGATGATGGCGGCGAAGGACGGCAGTTATGGCTACCAGATGGAAATCATCACGTATCCCGGCAGCGGCATCGCGGCGATTCCCGATCTGGCTGGCCGCACGCTGGCGTTTACCGCGCCGACCTCCAATTCGGGATTCAAGGCACCTTCGGCATTGCTCGAATCCGAATTCGGTTTTGTAGCGGACCGCGACTACAAAACCGCCTACTCCGGCAGCCACGACAATTCGATCCTTGGCGTGGTGAACAAAGACTACGACGCGGCGGCGATTGCCAACGAAGTGCTGTACCGCATGCTGGCCCGCGACGTGGTGCGCACCGAGCAGTACACGACGATCTACAAATCGGACTCTTTCCCCACCACCGGCTACGGCATTGCGCACGATCTGCACCCGGATCTCGCGGCAAAGGTGCGGGAGGCATTCTTTACATTTGACTGGGAAGGCACTGCGCTGCAGCGTGAATTTGCCGACGCGGCGATGGAGCAGTTTCTGCCGATCACGTACCAGGAACACTGGTCGGTGGTGCGGCAGATTGATGAGGCGACGCACACGGTTTATAACTGCGATTGAACACGGGGCCCACATGCTCGCACTGAAAGGCTTGACCAAACGCTACGCCACCGGCGACCTCGCGCTCGACAGCGTCGATCTAGTCGTGCCCGCCGGTCAGGTGCTGGCGCTGATCGGCCCCTCGGGCGCGGGCAAGAGCACGCTGATCCGCTGCGTCAATCGCCTCGTTGAACCCACCTCCGGCAGCATCCATCTCGACGGTGAAGACATCACGCGCGTGCGCGGCAATCGTCTGCGCCAGGCGCGTCGGCAGATCGGCATGATCTTCCAGAATTACGCGCTCGTCGAACGTCTCTCGGTGATGGAGAACGTGCTCTCCGGGCGCCTCGCCTACGTCGGTTTCTGGCGCAGCTTCTTTCGCAAGTTTCCGCAGAGCGACATCCAGCAGGCGTTCAAATTGCTCGAAAGAGTCGGCCTGGAAACGATGATCGACAAGCGCGGCGATGCGCTCTCCGGCGGGCAGAAACAGCGCGTCGGTATCGCACGTGCGCTCATGCAGAATCCGAAATTGTTATTAGTCGACGAGCCCACCGCCAGCCTCGATCCAAAGACGTCGCGGCAGATCATGCGGCTGATCTGCGAGCTGTGTGCCGAGCAGAACCTTGCCACCATCATCAACATTCACGACGTCGCGCTGGCGCAGCAATTCGTGCATCGCGTTGTCGGTTTGCGGGCTGGAGTGGTGGTGTACGACGGCCCGCCCACCGGTCTCACGCCAGAAATTCTCACGACAATTTATGGCGAAGAAGATTGGACGGCGGTGCATAAAGAAGACGAACACGCTGCCGCTGAACCGCGCAAAGATGTCGAAGCGGCGTTGCTCGGGGGACATCCGTGAGCGCATCCATCAACCCACTCGCGAGCACGTCGGCAGCGCACGTCGACCCGGTGCGCATCGCGGCTGCAAAAGAGGGGAGCTGGCGCCCACTGCCTTTGATCAGTAACAAGAAGCTGCGCTGGGGGCTGAATCTCGCCGCGCTGTTCTACATCGTGCTCGTCTACTTCAGCGTCGACATCAACTGGGCGCGCGTCGCGCAGGGCTTCGATCGTGGCCTCAATTTCGTCGGCTCATTCTTCACGCCGGACTTCGTCACGCGCGGCGGCGAGATCGCCGTTGGTCTGCGCGAAAGTCTCACGATGACCTTCGTCGCCACCGTCATCGGCATCGCACTCGCCATCCCCGTCGGCCTCGGCGCTGCACGCAACATCGCACCGCGCTCCGTGTATTTTTTCTGCCGCACACTCATCGCCCTGTCGCGCACATTTCAGGAAATCATTATCGCGATTCTGTTCGTCGCCATGTTTGGCTTTGGCCCGCTGGCGGGCGTGTTTACGCTCGCGTTTGCGACGATAGGCTTCATGGCCAAGCTGCTCGCCGAGGATATCGAAGACGCGCAGAACGAACCGATGGAAGCGATTCGCGCGACAGGCGCGAGCTGGTTGCAGTGGATCAATTACGCGGTGCAACCGCAGGTGATGCCGAGATTGATTGGCCTTTCTTTATACCGGCTTGATATCAATTTTCGCGAGTCGGCGGTGATCGGCATCGTCGGCGCGGGTGGCATTGGTGCCACGCTGAACACGTCGATCAACCGTTATGACTACGACACCTCCGCAGCGGTGCTGCTCATCATCATCGCGATTGTGCTGATGAGTGAGTATCTCTCCGGCTATGTAAGAAAATGGACCGCGTGATGCCAACAACTGCAAACAATCACCCCATCTGGATGCGCCGCACGCCACGGCGGCAGTACGCTATCTGGCTCGGCTGGTTCCTCGGCGTGATGCTGTTCCTGCTGTGTTTCAAGGTCATCTCCGACAACACCATCTGGGAGTTTCTCACCGATGCACACGTGCAGGCCGCAAGCCTGATCGGGCGCATGGTGCCGCCCGACTGGTCCATCACCGGCTCACTCATGTTGCCG
>JAUSMU010000165.1 GCA_030645995.1 Gammaproteobacteria bacterium
TGATGTGCCCGGCGAGGCGGGTAATCTCGTCGCTGAGCGCAGCGTTGTCTTGTGGGATAAGAGCAAGAGATGGAAGCTGTGACATGAGACGATTCCTCCTTGGAAAGGCCGCAAATGGATGGCTTTAAAGCGCTGTTTATATGTACATATTATAGCCCTATCTCCATGATTTCGCTGCCAAATATCCACCTATATTTTCACGGATAAATATTAATCCAGCGTAACCGTCATCCACAATTCTGGCCAGAGCACTCTCAATCCGCAGATCATAAAAAGTGATGCGTTCAAAAATATCAGTGATGAGAGATTGGTGCTCATCGCCCGCTGCTACGGCGCGCAATGCGTTGGCGAGTGCGTTCAACTTAAGGCATCGCGTTTCAAATCGACACCAAATGAAATCGGCAGAAAAGCTGCGTCATAACTGGGCTTTAGCATCTGCATAATCCCCTTTCAGTTTTCTTGTATATGTCAATCCATACTAATGCTTCGTAAAGTTCAACATTCAAATACCCAACAGCATTTTCCTCAATTTCATTTCGAAGCAACAATATTTCCTCTACCCCGCCTCCTTCCAAGTCCTTGATTTCGGTATCTCGCAGTGGCACTCCATCGTGAGTAGGACTTTCGCTTAACAGGAAAGAAATAACCTCATCGGCAACCAGATTTTCTCCCACAGCTGGGAATGAAATGAGAAAGAGCAGTGTGCGGATATATTGCATAGATTTAGTGTTAATAGCGTTCGAATGAGTTGTGCTTCGAAGCCGCGTCAATCTGTTAGGGGGTTGTGTGATCCCCGGCGCCGCTGATCTCTGAGCTACCGCATGCTACACCGATAAAATCCGAAATTTCATCCCGGAAACTTCCTCTCCCTTTCATGAGCTTGTGCCGCCGTGGATCACAGCTGCTGGACACCGTGCGAGTTGTGTATTCGCTCCTGCTGATCTACTCTCTGCACGTATCAACCGGTCAACAACCAACCATCAGCTAGTCGCCAGCCGCACCAACCTGCCATCACAACAAGAACAATCTTTCAGGAGATGTCCCATGCACCCTGTCCGCTCGCTCTTCCTTTTCCTCTGCGCCTGTCTCGCTGGTATCCCGGCCGCTCATGTACCGAACACGCTCGCCCAGACCGATGCTGCAAATGCCACTGCGCCAGAACCCGACTTCGAGTTCTTCCGCACTGAGGTGCAGCCGATCTTCCTGGCCAAACGCGGCAGCAGTGTCCGCTGTATCCAGTGCCATACCCGCAGCAGCGGGTTTCGTCTGCAGCCACTGGACGAGGGGGCGCATTTCTGGACGTTGGAACAGTCGAGGCTGAACTATGCCTCCGCCAGAGCTTTTGTAGTTCCGGGAGCTGATCCGCTGCAGAGTCGCTTTCTCACGCATCCGCTGGCCGCTTCTGCAGGAGGCGATGCGTTTCATGGCGGGGGCAAGCACTTCGCCAACCGCAGCGATCCGGAGTGGCGCATCATGGCGGCCTGGGCCGCTGGTGCGGTGTCCCGTCCGCCCGCGACAGACACCGTGGTGCGTATCATCCAAACCAACGCCGCAGGCGACAATTCACACATCATCGACCCGGCTACCAACACCGTGGTGGGCGTGATCGAGGACGTGGAGATTCCGCATGGCGTGACCTCCGCGCCGGACGGCAGCGCCATCTACATTTCCAATGAGTCGCTGCACAGTCTGGATATCATCGACTCCAGAACGCTACGCGTGAAACGCCGCGTCGCTCTCAGTGGACGCCCCAACAATGTCGCGGTCAGCAAGGATGGCAGCAAGGTCTATGTGGGCATCATGGAGATGCCCGGCGCCGTCGACATCATCGACACGGTGACCATGGAGAAGATCAAGACTCTACCGGTGGAAGGAGCGATCCACAACGTGTACGTCACCCCCGACGGGCGCCACGCGGTGGCCGGTTCCATCCAGACCCGCAAGATCAATGTCATCGACACCAGCACCGACGAACTGGCCTGGACGCTGGAAATGGACGCCGGGATTCGGCCGATGATCTTTGATACGCATGCCGACGGTTCCACTCGCAACATCTACGTGCAGCTGTCCGACTTTCATGGCTTTGCCGTCGTGGATTTCAATACGCGCAAGGAAGTGACCCGCATCGAACATCCGGAAGTGCCGGGCGAGCACGCTCATCTCGACGGATTACAGTCCGCGCCAGCGCATGGCCTCGGCATAAGCCCCGATGGCAAGACCCTGTGGTCGACCAGCAAGATTTACAGCCACGCCTATGTTCATTCGCTGCCGGACTTGAAGGAGATCGGTCGCGTCTTTGTGGGCCAGCACCCCGAATGGATCACCTTCACGCCGGACGGCAAGACGGCCTACATCGGGGCGGCAGGAGACAACGCGACCTATGCGGTGGATACCGCCACGCTCACGGTCGTGGCGAAGATTGCAGTGGGTCAGACGCCCAAGCGCAACGGCACTGTGCTTATGCAGGTAGATTGATGCCCGGAAGCGTCAGAGCAACGCTGGCCGTGAGTCGTCCCAGAGGACATCGCAGCAGACAATGAACTGCCCGCCATCGATCTCTGTCAGCACGGAAAGGGTGATGCAGAGTGTGCCATCGGAGATGGAGAAATAGGGTTTGGTCACCTGGGTCAGGCCAGGATTGCGGGTCGCGTTAAAGAAGTAGTCACGGCGCTTCCAGCTTGCGCCCTGGGTGTCGGCCAACGCACGCAGGCGATCACGAGTCTTGGTTTCGATGCTGGGAGAGTTGATGTTGGAGTAGCATTGGCTGCCATCGAGGGCGAGTTGATAGAGACGAATCGTGTCCGGCATCTGCAGCAAGCTTTGCGCAATGTCCTGCATCGTGTGGCAGCGTTCCTCCCCCGTGGTGGCGTTCGTGAACAGATCGATATAGGGAGTCAGCACGTCCTGATATTGTTGCTGTGAGCGCTGCGTCAGCAGATCGAAACTATTGTAGAGATCCTTCCACAGGCCGCTCTTGGTCTTGATGGATTCCGACAATAGAAATGGATGAGCAAAATAGAATCCCTGTACCAGATCAACACCGCCTTCCATCGCTGCGATGGCTTCGGCCTCCGTCTCGACGCCTTCGGCCAGCACGATGCACTTGCAGTTGTGCAGCATACTGGTGATGCCCTTGATCAAACTCTTGACGCTGGGATCGGTGCCCGCCTTCTTCACCATGCTCCTGTCCAGCTTGACGATATCCGGCTTGATGCGCCAGATGCGCTCGAAGTTGGATTGCCCAGCACCGAAATCATCAATGGCGATCAGGAAGCCCAGCTTCTTGAACTCCTGGATATGGCTTTCCAACTCCGCCTCGTCATCGATGTTGGACTCCAGCACCTCGATCACAAAGCGGTTGACGGGGTAGTTCTTCTCGCGCAACAGGCAGGACAAAAAGCTGATGTAGCTGTCCTTCTTCGCCAGTGTCTGCGGGTCGACGTTGAGGAACAACCACGCGTTTGGTGGGTCGAGTGCATAGAAATTTTCGATGTGCACCAGCTGACAAATCTGATCGAGGTTGATGATCTCTTCGCTCTTGGTGCTGCTGAAAAGCTGGTACGGCGGAATGATTCTGCCCTGGCAGTCGATCCCTCTGGCAAGTCCTTCAAGACCCACGATGCGGCGGTGCGCGATGCTGTAGATGGGTTGAAATGCGGAGATGATCCGGCAATTCAGATAGTCGGCGTAGCGGTTGCCATTGAAGTATCCGAGCGTGGGAGATGGGTCTGCGCCGACGGCAATGCCGTGTATGTCGATATCGTGATACATCTGCAACCAGTGTTGTGCCCGTGTTTTGTCAATGTGTGAAGTGAGCCTGCGATTCTACCTGAGTAAGTTCATTTATCAATTGTCGGCAGGATGGCAACTTTGATGACAATCTCTTTAAAGAAACCCTAGAAGCCCAGCGGAAAATAGAAACCAGCGCGCACGCTCCTGCTTTTCTTGTTGTAATTCACCAATGCCTCGCCATAGCCCTCGTAGTAGCTGAGGATGAAGCGGCTGTTGACCCAGCGCGACATCGGCAGGATCACGTCGGCCTGATAGCTGACCTTCTCGGTCTTGTGGCCCTTGAGCGTGCGCACATCGACGCCGACCCAGTTGTTGAATTCGAAGTGCGTCGTAAGTTCCACGTTGCCCAGATAGTCTTCGATGTCGAGATTGTGCTCGCCCAGGTTGACGACTCTCCACGCCTTGACCGACCAGCCGAGCATTTCGCTGAGGCGGAACTCGCGTTGCACATAGAGCCGGTCCCAGCTCCTGGAGCCTAGCCCGTCCAATCCGTTGGACTGATGCTCGTAACCCGCGAGATCGAAAATATGCAACCGTGTACGATCGCTTGGCCGCGCCAGCGCCTCGGTGAAATCCCAAAAGAGTTCCGGGTTGTAGTTGTGCTCCTTGAATGGTGCCGATGATTCCCCGATGTCCCACCACGAACGCTGCGAATAGCCCACTTTCAATGGTGCGAGCGCCGTAAAGCTGTCGATCTCGGGAAAGAGGGTGAACTGCATGCCGAGCTCGAACTTGATATCCAGCGACTCACCGCTGAAGGGCGCACTGCCGTCTTCATTCTTGAGCGACCCGAAGGTGATGTAGTTTTTCTTGTAGGGCTGAAAGAAGTAATCGTTCATGTCGCCGTATTGCATTTGCGCACGCATCATCGCCAAATCCGGCGTGATGGATCGCGAATCCTCTATGAGCACTTCGCCGTCTTGGGCAACGACCCTGGCGGGCACCGATGTCACCACTGCGGCGAGTGGCTGAGGCGTGCAGAAGGCGCGCAATTCGGTCACCGTCCTGGCGGAGTTTTCGGGCTTGATAACCTCCGTGCGCAGGCAGTTCTCCAGGGATTGGGCCTGGAGCGCCGGGGGCAGCGGAGCTGGCTGTGCCAGCACGGCAGGCGGCAGTATTGTGATCAAACCTATGCAGGTGGCGATTGCGCTCATGCGTCGCGTCCGCCAGTGCGGAGCGGGAATGGGGTGCTGTTGAGGCCCGTGCAGAAATGTCGTCATGGCGTTCGGTCCGGATACATAAGCCCAGCTCAGTCCGGGCGGCGCCATTCTACTGCATGGCTGGCTGCCGGGGAAAACGCCGTAGCCAGCGGTGCCTACGTGTAGGTGGTTTCGTCGAGCAAATCGCGGGCGGGCCTTTATGCCCTCGGGTACGCTCCCACAGGCACCCGTCGGTGCCCACGATCGGGTGGTTTTGCCGAGGGCTGATTGAGGAGCTTGCGGGACTGTGTTTATATAGCCACGCGCATCGCCCGAAGCCGCGCTTATGTTCACCACAGGGGGCTCCCTTGCTACTCTTCAGCGCCCAAATCATCGCCATCTTGTCAGTGCTGCTGCTGGCCTTCGGGTATCTGCGCAACGAACCCCATGATGTCAGCGCTCGCTTGTTTTTCGTGATTGCGCTCGGCATCGTCTGCTATCTCATCAATGGCATGTCGATGGCCCATGTCGAGCCCGCGCTGCGCATCGATGTGAGTGGCTGGGGTGCGGTGCTGAACCTGGGCATCAACGCCATTCCCGGTCTCTTCATGCTCTACTGTCACCGCGTCTTTCAGGATGGACGCCGCGCACCTTGGCCCCTGTTCGCGCTGCTGGCATTGCAGCTGCTGCTGGATCACCTGAATTTCCGCTCTTACAGGCCGTCGCCCTTCCTGTCCGTGCAGGCAGACAGTTCGCTGATGCAGTTCCTGCTCGGCCCGATTCCGGACTTCATTCAGCTGTCTTTTGCCGTGCTGGCTCTGTACTGGAGCGTGCGCGGCTGGAGCAGTGATCTGGTGGAGAGCAGGCGTCTGCTGCGATGGCTGGTGGTGACGGTGCAGGGCGGACTGATCCTGCTGGTGGTGTTCCTGGAGAACTATCTGCTGAGCAGCGCGTCGGCGAGTTACGGCCAGGTGCAGAAGGCGATCGTGTATGTGATCTCTGCCTCGTCGGTGTTGACCCTCCTGATGCTGATGAAGTTCGACTATGTCGCCGTCGGCAAGGTGATTCGCAAGGTCACGCCCTTTGCACCGAACGAGCACGCCGAAGACGCCATGCACTCTGAGGTCAAACGCTTCAACAAGGTCTTCACGGAAGACTGTGTCTATCGCGAGCACGGCCTGACCATCGCCAATCTGGCGCTCAAGGTGGATCTGCCCGAGTACCGGCTGCGCGCGCTGATCAACAAGCATCTGGGCTATCGCAACTTCAACGCCCTGCTGCACGAATACCGTATCGAGGATGCCAGCCAGATGCTGGCCGATCGCAGCCAGCGCCACCTGCCCGTGCTCACCATCGCCCTGACCGTGGGCTATCAGTCGATCACGCCCTTCAACAACGCCTTTCGCCAGATGAAGGGCGTGACGCCCACCGAGTTTCGCAAGCGGGCGCTGCAGGAATCTGCGTCTGCGCAAGCGCCTGCACAAGCAGCACCGCAACGTCATTGAGGCAGCGGGTGCGCGTCATCTGGATGCGCTCAGGCAGGACGTCAACATACTCGCCAGTGTGCGTGTGGCGGGCCCGGCACCTTCCTTGGAAGACAGCATCAGATAGAGCTGGATGATGCGCTCCGTGCCTTCTGCCAGCGGCAATTTTCGCAATCTGCCTTCGCGCAGATCCTCCGCCACCCAGTCCTCCGGCAGAAACGCAAACGCCAGCCCCGAGCGCAGGATCTTGAGGCTGCTGGCGAAATGACTCACGGTCCAGCGCTGTTCCGAGCCGAGCCAGCCGGCGTCCTGTTCGCGGCGCTGCCCGGTGTCGCGCAGAACGATCTGCCGCCAGGACTTCAGCTCCCAGTCGGTGATGCACTCTTGACCAACACCCTGATCAGAACCCTGGCCAGCCCGTTGAAAAAGTGGATGGTCGGGATGCGCCACAGCGATCATGCGCGCCTGCCTGACCGGCGTTCCCGCAAAACCCACGGGCACCTTGCCACCGATCACTATGTCGGCCTTCTTCTCCAGCAACGCCTCTTCGGTGCCGGAGAGCGAGGTCTCCAGAATGCGGATGCGGGTGAAGGGATACTGCGCGGAGAACTGGTCCAGCGCCGGGATGATAGCGTGCAGGTCCAGCAGATTATCCAACGCCAGCGTGACTTCGCTCTCCACGCCCGCGCTCAGCATCTGCGCGAATTCTTCCGTCTCCTCCGCATGCTGCAACAGCTGTGAGGCGCGCCGGTACAGCGCCTTGCCCTCCTCCGTCAGCACTGCCCGCCGTCCTTCCAGTTGCAGCACCGGCTGCGGCAACTGCTCGTTCAGCCGGGCGATGGCGTAGCTGACGCTGGACTGACTCTTGTTCAGCTGCTCCGCTGCCATGGCGAACGAGCCCGCGTCCACCACGGCCTTGAAGGTGGCCCATTGCTCAAGCGATACCCTCGGTGTCTTCATCCCGTTCCCCTTGAAATGCTCAATACATCTAATTATTAGATTTTATGGAGCTGATAATCCCATAAATCAATCGGATATCAAGGTTTAAGATGCGCCATCTGTCTAACAATCCCATAGGAGCATAAACATGAACATCGTCAAACCAACCACTAAAATATTACAGTTGAAATCCAGCATCTTCGACAGCGCCACCGCGCAGGGGGTCTCCAGCCAGCTCAGTGGCGAGCTGATCGAGGGGCTTGCAGATGGCCTGCGAGCGGTAGACGCGGAAGTCCAGGTGACAACCCGGGATTTCTCCACCGCGCCGGTTCCTTACCTCGACGCGGCGTGGCTGCAGGCACTCTTCACGCCCGCCGCCGACCGCACACAGGAGCAGAGTGAGAAGGTGGCATACTCCGACAGCCTGATCGCCGAACTGCAAGCTGCCGACGCGGTGGTGATCGGCGTGCCGATGTACAACTTCGCGATTCCGGCGATGCTGAAGTCCTGGACCGACCACGTCGCCCGGGCCGGTGTCACTTTCAAATACACGGACAAGGGCGCGGTGGGGCTGCTGGGCAACAAGAAGGTGTATCTTGTGGCGTCGACAGGAGGCCGACATGTGGAGGGCGTAACGGACTTCATCAGGCCATATCTGCGGACCCTTCTGGGCTTCATTGGCCTGACCGACATCGATATCATAGTGGCCGACGGCCTCAACATGGGCGAGGTGCCCCGTGCCGAGGGCCTGCAGCAGGCAAGAGAACAGATCAGACAGGCGCTCGCCAGTGCGGAGCGCCGAGGCGAGCTTAACGGTGAGATTATCGGCGAGACCATCATTCAAACGGGAGAGGCAGCATGAGTACGAGCGTGGGCGTGAGACGAGTGGAAGAGATGCTGGTGGCAACGCCGACCTCGGACGGCGATGGCGTGCGCCTGATGCGGGTGTTTGGCGGCGGCGATCTGTCGCGCTTCGATCCCTTCCTGATGCTTGACGAGTTCGGCTCCGAGGAAGCCAATGACTACATCGGCGGCTTCCCCTCGCATCCACATCGCGGCTTCGAGACGGTGACCTATATGCTGGATGGCCACATGCAGCACAAGGATCATATGGGCAATGTCGGCGAGCTGAAGAATGGCGATGTGCAGTGGATGACGGCTGGATCGGGCATCATCCACTCCGAGATGCCGCAGCAGAAGCATGGCCGCATGCGCGGATTCCAGCTGTGGTTGAACCTCGCCGCGAAAGACAAGATGCAGCCTGCATCCTACAGCGACGTTCCCGCCTCGGCGATTCCCGTGTACCCGCGCGAGGGCGGCAGCATCAAAGCAATTGCGGGTTCGTTGACGGGTTTGCAGGGGCACATCAGCAGGCCGGTCACCGAACCGATCTATCTCGACATCGTGGTTGAGAAGGGCGTGTACTCGGAGAGCTTCGCGGTGCCCGACGGCTACACAGCGCTGGTCTATGTCTATGAAGGTCGTGCAGAGGTTGGTGGCACCGTGGTCGGCAAGTCGCGGCTGGTGCGTCTGAGCAAGCAGGGCACTGTAGAGATTATGGCTACCGGTCCAGCAAGATTGCTGCTGATCGCAGGCAAGCCGATTGGCGAGCCAATTGTGCAGTATGGCCCCTTCGTGATGAACACGCGGGAACAGATCGATCAGGCGCTGCAGGACTATCGCAATGGCACGCTGACGCGGCAGCGGGGGTGAGCCCCCCCGCTTGGCGTCACTCCAACACCAAAACTACTCCGCCTTCTTGATCGAGTAATTGACGCGAGGAAAGTGCACCGCCACTTTCCCCGCGCGCTCATCCTCGCGGGTGAGCACCACTTCCACTTCATTGCTGTAAGCCAGTTGGCCCTGCACCGGGTCCATGCCGTAATCGGTCGGTGCCACGACGATGGTGTCGCCGGGTTGCAGATTCGGCAATACCGAACCCTCCCCCTCCAGCACGATTTCCGCATTGCGGGCGATGGCAATCGCCTCGGAGCTATTGATCTCCGTGCTGTTGCCGTGACCCAGTGCCTGGATGCTGTCCATCCAGCGGCGCACGTTCGGATAATTCTTGAACAAGTCACCCACCACCGGCTTGGTCGCGACAAACCATAACGGGTGATACACGGCGAAATCGGCGATGGTGGGCGAGTTGCCAAACAGATAAGTGGTGCCTATCGCCAGCTCTTTCTCCAGCTTGCCCAGGCTCAGCATGAAATTGTTGCGGGCCTCGTGTACAGGCAGACGCGGCAACGACGAATCCTTGCGCATGGCAGCGCGGTCGGTGACGAGTGCCTGCATCTCCGCCTCGCGGCCGGCAAAGGTTTGTGCCAGCACCTCGGGGAGAAACGCCAGCGGAACCGCCGAGTTGAACAACGCTGAATCGGCCCAGGCGGCGACTGCCGGAGCGCTCATGGCGGCATGTGCCGGGTATAGGTCCGGCATCGGCGCCAGTGCATTGAGCTTGCGGGCGATGAGCGCCGTATCACAGATGATATTGGCCCCCAGCTGCAGGATCGGCGTCTTGCGGTAACCGCCGGTCAGCGCCACGACATCGGGTTTCGGCATGACGCGCGGGATGATCACTGATTTCCAGGTGAGCTGCTTGGCGCCGAGAATGGTGCGGATTTTCTCGGCGAAAGGAGACACCGGGTAGTGGTGCAGGATGATGTCGGTTGCAGGTTTCATTCTCCACCCAGCTCCGCATACGTCGCGCGCAGGAAGCGCTCGGGGTCGCCCAGCTTGTCGTCCCAGGCGGCCGTCGGGTCGGCTGCGGCGATCTGCTCGTAGGTCTTCCCACCTTCCACCATCGGTCTGACCGTGTCAACGACTTGCAGGATCATGTCGCGGAAGGCCATCACATCCTCTCGGGTGGACGCGACGCCGTGCCCCGGAATGATGATGGTGTCCGGCCCGGACATGCCGATGACCATCGCCAGCGCCTCGATGGTGCCCGGCAGCGAACCGCCATTGGCGAGATCGATGTAGGGATAGCCGACGGTGCGAAAGAAGTCGCCGGTATGGATGACATCAGACGTTGTGAAATATATCAGGCTGTCGCCGTCGGTGTGCGCGGGTGGCACCGGAATGGCCATCACCTCTTCGCCGTTGAGGTGGATGGTGATGTCGTCGGAGAAGGTCAGCACCGGCAGCGCCAGCGCGGGCTGCGTGGCACTCATGCGGACACGCACCTCGTCCCTGGCCAGGATCACAATGCCCTGCCGGCCCAGATTCTCGTTGCCGCCCGTGTGGTCACCGTGCATGTGGGTATTGATCAGGAAGCGAATCTCGCCGTCGTTCAGCGCGCGGATGACGGCGAGAATCTTGTCGGTGAGCGGGGCGAACTGGTCATCGATCATCACCACACCATCATCCCCGACGGAGAGGCCGATATTGCCGCCCGCTCCCTCCAGGTAGTGAACGGTGCCTCGGACTGCATGCGGCACAATCTGTACTGTGCTGTAGTCGGTCTGGGCGCTGGCGAGACTGCACAAACCTGCGCCAGCCAGCAAGAGGGCGGCTTTGAGCGTATTGGAACCGGACTTTCGTGCT
>JAUSMU010000167.1 GCA_030645995.1 Gammaproteobacteria bacterium
GCATCCGAAATCTGCGGGCCAGCGTTCGATCCCGCGTTCCAGTATTTGTATTTCTCCTCGCAGACCGGCCCCTCCAACCGACCTGACGACGGCATCCTCTATGAAATCAGTTACAGCCACTAAATAAAAAAATTACATCACACTACTATCGGGAAAACTTATGAGCACATTCAGAACCTTGTTACTGGGAGCAACCGTCCTTGGGTTGAGCTCTGGCGCGCAAGCGCAGCCAAACAACGCAGAAGTTCAGGAAATCACCGTCAGCGTGCGCCGTCCGATGGCGGAAAGTGTCGCCGCCGCTCTGGAGATACAGCGCAACTCTTCTTCGCTGGTCAGCGTGCTGTCGGCCGATGCCATCGGCAACCTGCCAGACCAGAACATAGCCTTCGCCGTCGGTCGTCTGCCTGGCGTTGGTATCGAGCGCGATCAGGGCCAGGCCCGCTATGTCAATTTGCGCGGTGCGCCCAACTACTGGACCACTCTGTCGTTCGATGGCATGAGCATCGTCAGCCCCGAAGGCCGCGCTTCACGCTTCGACAACATCCCCTCGGCCATTGCCAAACAGATTATCGTCGAGAAAGCGATTGTGCCTTCGATGGCAGGCAACACCGTGGCTGGTAATGTGGACATCCGCACCCGCACTGGCTTCGATAATCCGGGACAAAAGATCACCGGCAAGATCGGCGCTGGCCGCGTTGATCTGGGCGGCGGCGATGAGTTCGACAGCGCGTTGACCTATTCGAATGTGCTGCTCGACGGCAGTCTGGGCGTGCTTGCCCAGGGCTCTTACTACATGCGCGAAATGGCAACCGATAACTGGGAGACTGACCCGTATCTGGGCAACACCGTGAATCCTGCCAAACGCTTCGCCCGTGAACACGAAAACAAACACTACCGCCTGACGCGTGAAAATTACTCCGCTTCACTGCGCCTGGATTACAAGCTGGACGACAACAACACCGTGTTTGCCAGCACCATCAACACCATGTTCCATGACGACGAACTGCGCGACAACTTCATCGTGCGTCTGGATCAGGGCACCAACGCTGCGGGCGCAGGCTACACCAGCGCCGCCAACATCAATGCCAGCGACCCGGTTCAAGGAACTGTCTACGGCGCCCGTATCAACGCGCGCATCGATTATCGCGACGGCGAAGAATATGCCATGAGTCACACTATTGGTGGCGAGCACTTGCTGTCCGATTGGGATGTGTCCTGGCGCGTGAACCGCACCAATACGAATGATGGCCGCAACACGCCGGTGTCAGCTTCTTTCCAAAGCCCGTCCAGTTTTGCGCTGCGGCCGACAGTCGATTATGACTTCCGTGACGGCGATGAAAATACGCTGCGTTTCTTCAGCACAACTGGTGTTACGGCCGCACGCACCAAGGGCCCGCAAATTACGAATATCGAAGACTTCCAATTTCCGATACAGAGCATCAACAACGTAGTCGGCGCCGATAAAACCGCAGCCGATACCTTCAAGCTCGATCTCGATTACAACACTGCGCTGTTTGGTTTGCCGACAAAAGTGGAGTTCGGCGGCCTGTACACCGATCGTACCAAACGCTCCAGCGAGAAAAGCTACTTGCGCAGTTTTAGTGGCAGCAACATTCCGACCTGGGCGACCTTTGCAACTAACACCAGCTATCTTGGCGGCCAGGATCTGAATTACCAGTTCCGCTACACCGACGATTCCTTCACCACCAACTTCATGAATCAGCAGATCGCCAGCGGTGCAGCCACGTTGCAGGACAGCCGTGGCAACTACTGGGAAGTCACGGAAAGCATCACCGCGTTGTACGGCATGGCGACCAGCGAGTTCGACTGGGGCGATGTGATTTACGGTGCGCGTGTCGAGCAGATCGACAACACCGGCGAAGCCTATGTGAACTTTCCCGCAGTTGGCACTACGCCAGCGCAGATGCGACTGGTCCAGGTTTCCAACGATGAGACGCTGATTTACCCGAGTGCCCATTTGAACTGGAACATTCATGAGGACGTCAAATTGCGCTTCGGTGTGACGACTTCTGCATCACGTCCTGACTACGACGACCTGCGCCCCAACTTCAGCATCAACGATGGCGCACAGACCATTTCCGGCGGTAATCCGGAAGCGAAACCTGAAAAACAGACCGGCCTGGATGCCTACCTGGAATGGTACATGCCTTCCGGTGATTTCTTCTCTGCCGGTTTCTTCTACAAGAACCTCTCGGACGTGCTGATCAGTCAGTCCAATGTCTTCGGGCTAGACACGCTGGATGTTGCCGGCATCGATCGTTCCGGCTATACACAATCCGCTATCGGCAATGCCGGCGACGGCAACTTGAGCGGCGTCGAGCTGGCCTATGTGGCGTCTGCCGAGCGCCTGGTGCGCAGCATGAGCCTGCCGGAGTGGATGGAAGGTTTTGGTATGAACGTCTCCGCAACATTCACGGATTCTGAAGTCACTCTGGCGGCGGCCAACGGCGTGCCGAAGCGCACCATCAGCGTGCTGGGAACCTCTGACGAAGTCTACAACGTACAGGCAACCTACGAGAAATACGGTCTCACCGTGCGGCTCGCCTATCAGTACCGAACACCATGGGGCCAGTCCATCGGTGAATACCGTATGGTCAATGGCGCCATGGTTCCCACTTCCAACGGCGACATCTTCTGGGACACCGACGACGAGCTTGATCTGTCCGTTCGCTACCAGGTCAACGAGACATTCGAGATATTCGCGGATGCCGTCAACCTGACCGACCGGGGCGCACGTCGTTACGGCGACCAGAGCGCATACCCGATCGAGTTTGAAAAGTTCGGGCCGCGCTATGTTGGTGGTCTGCGGTTCAACTTCTGATTCGGCAACATTAATCACCACAGGAGCCTTGCCATGTCCTTCGACCAACTTCGCGTCAATCGTCGTCGCTTCCTTGCCGGAGCCTCTGCAACACTGGGGGTGCTGGCTTTGCGAGGTTACCCCGTGCTGGCCGCTGCCGCCGCACACTTTACCCATGGCGTTGCCAGCGGCGATCCGCTTGCAGACAGGGTGATCCTGTGGACTCGCGTGCTGCCGGGCAGCGGCACTGCCGAACGCCTGGATGTGGCATGGGAGATTGCCGCAGACGAAGCGTTTCAGCAGATCATCTCCAGTGGCGCGACCACGACGGACAGCAATATTGACTACACTGTCAAGGTCGACGCTGCCGGGCTGTCCCCTGCCAGCCAGTACTTCTATCGGTTCTCGGCTCAGGGCGTCTACAGCATCACGGGAAGAACACGCACATTGCCTGAAGCCGGAGTCCAGTCGCTGCGCCTCGCCGTGCTGTCCTGCTCCAACTATCCGCAGGGCTATTTCAATGTCTACAAGGAAGTGGCGAACCGCCCCTGCGACGCCGTGCTGCACCTGGGCGACTACATCTATGAATATGCACAGGGCGGCTACGCCAACCCGATGATGCTGGAGCTGGGCCGCAACGTACAGCCGGAGAATGAGATCGTCAGCATCGAGGACTACCGGATGCGCTACGGTCTGTACCGCACGGATGAGGACTTGCAGGCAGCCCATCAGAACCATCCGTTCATCTGCGTCTGGGACGACCATGAGATCACCAACAACACCTGGCAGACCGGCGCCGAGAATCACAATGAAGGGGAAGGCTCCTTCGACGCACGTCGTCTGGCTGCGATACAGGCCTACCATGAATGGCTGCCAATTCGCGGTCAGGGCACCACCGAAGAAGGCATCATCTACCGCTCCTTCGAATTCGGCGATCTGGCCACGCTGATCATGCTGGATACCCGTCTGGTCGGGCGCGACCAGCAGCTTTCCCACGAAATGAACATCGACACCTTGCGCAGCCGCCTCGCGGACGAGCAGCGCAGCATCATGGGCGCGACTCAGGAAAACTGGCTGGCCAGCGAGCTGCAACGTTCGGCACAGGCTGGCAAACCCTGGCAGATTGTTGGCCAGCAGTTGTTGATGGGCAAGTTGTTCCCGCCGCAGGTCAGTGACGAGGAGCTTGATCCGCTGCAGCGCGACGCCATCCTGGCAGGACGCTATGGCATGCTGCGCAACCGTGGCCGTCAGGGGCTGCCTCTGAATCTGGATGCCTGGGACGGTTATCCTGAAAACCGCTCGCGCGCGCTGCAAGCATTTCGCGAGTACGCCAATAATGTCGTGGTGCTGGCGGGAGACACACACAGCTCCTGGGCCTTCGACCTGCACGCGGACGACAACCAGATTGTAGCGGTGGAGTTCGGGACACCCAGCGTCACTTCTCCCGGCTTCGAGAATTTCCTCGCGCTGCCGGAAGGACGCCTGGAGGAGGCCACCATGCAGGCGAGCCCGGAATTGAAGTACATGAAAGCCAATGGTCGCGGTTGGGTGGAGCTGGATGTGCAGCGCGACAAGGTCCGTGCTAGCTGGCAATTTGTGTCGACAATTACCGACCGCAGCTATGAATTAGTGTCAGGTGCAACGCTTGAGACTCTGGCAGGAAGTCCTGCCATTCGGCACGTGTGATTTCCTTACCCTGTGGGAGCGGGCGGGCCCGCTCCCACAAGTGACTCCGCTCCTCTGTGCGCGGTAGCACACAGATATCGGCCGACCAATTCTCCAAGCTGGGACACTGCAGAAGCATATTGGCCATGCTGTTGAGGTGTTCCTTGAAAACACGCTATTTCGTTGTCGTTTCCCTTG
>JAUSMU010000105.1 GCA_030645995.1 Gammaproteobacteria bacterium
CACTCGGTCACTCTTCGTTAAAAACCTGATTGAATTACTCTCACGAGTATCTTGTCAGCCGATTGGTGCTCAGCCTCGATCGTCAGAACGGAGGCTCGACGGAGGCCAGTTTTCGAGACGCAGACCCAATGAAAGGCCTCGAGTCGCGAGCACATCTTTGATCTCTGTCAGTGATTTTTTGCCAAGATTCGGAGTCTTGAGCAGTTCTACTTCGGTGCGCTGGATCAGGTCACCGATGTAGTAGATGTCCTCTGCCTTCAGGCAGTTCGCTGAACGTACAGTCAGCTCCAGATCATCTACCGGACGCAGCAGAATAGGATCGATCTCATCTTCTGGCTCATCAGGAACACTGGCAACCTGACTCTGCAGATCCACAAACACTGCCAGCTGATGCTGCAGAATTGTGGCGGCGCGACGGATTGCTTCTTCTGGATCGATAGTGCCGTTGGTGCGCAGATCGATGATCAGCTTGTCGAGGTCCGTACGCTGCTCAACACGAGTACTCTCTACAGAGTAAGCCACTGTGGTGACCGGCGTGTAAGAAGCATCCAGAAACAGACGGCCAACAGCGCGAGTCTCATCGTCGTTGGAAACGCGGGTATCAGCAGGAGCATAACCACGGCCCTTGCGTACTGTCATTCTCATGTTCAGCTCGCCGCTGTCATTGAGGTTGGCGATAACGTGATCAGGATTCACAATCTCGACGTCGTGACCAACTGTAATGCTGCCAGCTGTCACGACTCCTGCACCCTTGGCGCTCAGCGTGATAACTGCTTCGTCCTGACCGTTAAGAATTACGGCGACGCCTTTGAGGTTCAACAATATCTCGATTACATCTTCCTGAACGCCCTCAATGGTGCTGTACTCATGTACAACCCCGTCGATCTCGACTTCTTCAATCGCACAACCGGGCATTGAGGAGAGCAGAATCCTTCTCAGAGCATTTCCCAAAGTATGTCCGAAGCCGCGCTCCAGAGGCTCAAGCACCACTTTGGAGTGATACTTGTCATACTCTTCAACCTTAATCAATTGCGGTGTCAAAAAA
>JAUSMU010000174.1 GCA_030645995.1 Gammaproteobacteria bacterium
GAGATGGTGATGCCTGGTGACAACATCAAGATGGTGGTGACGTTGATCAACCCGATCGCGATGGATGATGGTCTGCGTTTCGCTATCCGTGAGGGTGGTCGTACTGTGGGTGCTGGTGTCGTCGCTAAGATTTTTGAATAAAAGGGATTTCAGGCGTGTGGTCTGAAGTGCTTGTTTGACCTGGTGTGTGCTGTTGTCAAGCGAATGAGGGCGAAGTAATTGCAGTTCTTTCGCTTGACACTGGCCTGTCCCAACCTTAAAATCTCGCTTCCATTTTTTCTGTATTGAAGTAGAAAAAATAAGAGCGTTTAGTAACTGTTTCATTTAAAAAGTTTTTTGGAGAATTGAGTAGATGCAAAGTCAGCGTATCAGAATTCGGCTTAAGGCCTTTGATCATCGGCTGATCGATCAGTCTACTCAGGAAATCGTCGATACTGCGAAGCGGACTGGCGCGCAAGTGCGTGGCCCGATTCCTCTGCCGACGAATACAGAGCGCTATACCATTCTGATTTCACCTCATGTGAACAAGGATGCGCGTGATCAATACGAAATTCGTACGCACAAGCGTTTGCTGGATATCGTAGAGCCTACCGAAAAAACTGTTGATGCTTTAATGAAGTTGGATCTGGCGGCTGGTGTAGAAGTTCAGATCAGCCTGGGTTGATGCCGTAGGCGTCGCCCAGATTGATTACCGGGTTTGCAGCAGCGCAGTAAATATATCAGTGATGCTGATAAAACATGCTTACGGGCACGTTGATATTGTCCTGTAGCGAACATGGTGTAATGCGAAAGCAGCCATAGCGGGTTTCAGCCCCGTACACGATGAGGTTTATAAAATGTCGATTGGATTAGTCGGTCGAAAGAGCGGTATGACCCGCGTTTTCACTGAAGAAGGTTTGTCTATACCGGTTACGGTCGTAGAGGTTCATCCGAACAGGGTGACTCAGATCAAAACCGCCGCAGTTGACGGTTACAGTGCTGTCCAGGTTACTACTGGTGAGCGTAAAGCGTCGCGAGTTTCCAAATCTCTGGCTGGGCATTTTGCCAAAGCGGGTACCGAGGCTGGTACTGGTCTTTGGGAGTTCCGTGCGGATGTGGGGCAACTAAGTGGTCTGGCTGCGGGTAACGAGCTGACCGTAGAGCAGTTCTCCGCAGGTCAGAAGGTCGACGTTACCGGTACCTCCAAAGGTAAGGGTTTCCAAGGCGTTATTAAGCGCCACAATTTCCATATGCAGGATGCCACTCACGGCAACTCACGCTCACATCGCGTACCTGGGTCTATTGGTCAGTGTCAGACTCCTGGCCGTGTCTGGAAGGGTAAAAAGATGGCTGGCCACATGGGTGACGCTCGTGTGACTACGCAGAGCCTTGAGATTGTTCAGGTCGATATTGAGAACAACCTGTTGCTCGTTAAGGGTGCTCTGCCTGGTGCTACTGGCTCAAATGTGATTATTCGTCCTTCTGTTAAATCTCCAGCGTCCAAGGGGTAAGCAATGGAATTAAATATTGCAAAGCCCGGCAATTTGATGGGCAAAGAAAAAATCTCTATATCTGATGATGCGTTTGCGCGTGAGTTCAACGAGACTCTGGTTCATCAGACTGTCACAACTTATCTCGCTGGTGCGAGACAAGGCACTGTGCAGCAAAAGACTCGTTCCGATGTCAGAGGCGGCGGTCGCAAGCCTTGGCGTCAGAAAGGTACTGGTCGCGCGCGCGCTGGCACCATTCGTAGCCCTCTGTGGCGTACAGGTGGGGTGACATTCGCGGCCCGGCCGCAGGATCACAGCAAGAAGCTGAACAAGAAAATGTATCGCGGTGCCATGGCGTGCATTATGTCCGAACTGATCAGGCAGGGGCGCTTGCTTGTAGTTGACGACTTTGTGGTCAGCTCCCATAAAACGAAGGATCTGATCGCCAAGTTGAATGAGTTCGCGCTCGATAACGTGCTCATCGTTGCGGAAGATATTGCAGAGAATTTGTTCCTGGCTGCGCGCAACCTCCATAAGGTGGATGTGCTTGATGCTGCCGGTCTGGATCCTGTAAGTCTGATTGGTTTCGACAAGGTGCTTATGACAGTGCCTGCACTGAAGAAAGTTGAGGAGATGCTGTCGTGAATCAAGCCAGACTGTATTCGATAATTCTTGGTCCGCATATTTCTGAAAAGGCCACAATTATGGCTGAGGTAAGGAATCAGGTGGCCTTCAAAGTGGCAAATGATGCTACTAAGAGCGAAATCAAGGAAGCCGTTGAGACGATTTTTAAGGTCTCTGTAGCTGGCTTGCAGGTTCTTAACGTCAAGGGTAAGACCAAGCGCACTGCGCGTGGCAGTATCCGTAAAAAATCAAACTGGAAAAAGGCTTACGTTTTGCTTGAGCAGGGTCATGAAATTGATTTTGCCGAGCTGGGCTAAGAAAAGGGGTTAACGGTCATGGCAGTTGTAAAGTGTAAACCAACCTCTCCAGGGCGCAGATTTGTAGTTAAAGTCGTAAACAAAGATCTGCATAAAGGCGAGCCCTATGGTCCCCTGCTGGCGACGAAAGCAAAGTCTGGTGGCCGTAATAACCTGGGGCGCATTACTACCCGTCACGTAGGCGGCGGGCATAAGCAGAAATATCGTATTGTCGATTTTCGCCGTGACAAAGACGGTATCGTCGGCAAAGTAGAGCGGCTGGAATACGATCCCAATAGAACGGCTCATATCGCTTTGATGCTGTATGCTGATGGTGAGCGTCGTTACATCATTGCGCCGGCAAAAGTTTCTGCTGGTGATCTCTTAGTGTCTGGCGAGAATGCGCCGATCAAGCCGGGTAATTGTTTGCCTCTGCGGAATATCCCGCTGGGCAGTACGGTTCACTGTGTAGAGATGAAGCCTGGCAAGGGAGCTCAGATCGCTCGCAGCGCTGGTGCATCTGCGCAGCTCGTCGCGAGAGAGGGTGGTTATGCAACGCTGCGTCTACGCTCGGGTGAGATGAGAAAAATTTTGGCTGACTGCCGCGCGACAATGGGCGAAGTATCAAATGCAGAACACGCTTTGCGCTCTCTGGGTAAAGCCGGTGCGGTGCGTTGGCGCGGTGTTCGTCCGACTGTACGTGGTGTTGCAATGAACCCTGTTGACCACCCTCACGGCGGTGGTGAAGGTCGTACCTCTGGCGGACGCCATCCAGTGTCTCCATGGGGCGTTCCAACCAAGGGTTACAAAACCAGAACAAACAAGCGTACCAGCAAGCTGATCGTACGCCGCAGAAATGCGAGCCGATAACGGCTCCTACTAGAGGAAATAAAAGTGCCACGTTCACTGAAAAAAGGTCCCTTCATAGACCTTCATTTGATGAAGAAAGTGCAGACAGCGATGGAGAACAACGACAAGCGGCCTATCAAGACCTGGTCGCGTCGTTCGATGATTTCTCCAGACATGATTGGTTTGACAATAGCAGTCCACAATGGTCACCAGCATGTGCCTGTATTTGTTTCCGAAGATATGGTTGGTCACAAGTTGGGTGAGTTCGCGCTCACTCGAACTTTCCGTGGTCACGCGGC
>JAUSMU010000108.1 GCA_030645995.1 Gammaproteobacteria bacterium
GCTTTGTACCGAGGGGTGTTCACCAGTGTTCCAGAGTTGAAGGCGGAAATAGAGCGCTTTATCACAAGTCACAATGCGGAGAGTGCGAAGCCGTTCAAATGGACGAAACCGGCCAGTCACATATTGGCTGCTGTAGGGCGAGCCAAGGATGCATTACAAAATTAACCGCATGGACCACTAGGGCATGCAGTCTAACTGGAAATCAAAATAAAAACGGGAGGATGGCGGTGGCCACGCAAAGCGAAATCGAGATGGAAAAAGCCCTGGTGGCTCAGCTGCAGGAGCTGGGTTACAACTCGTTGGGAGCCACCACCGAGAGGCAGATGGTTGAAAATTTCCGCAAGCAAGTGGAGGCCCATAACCAGATTGTTCTGTCCAATGACGAGTTTGCCCAGTTGCTCGAAAAACTCAACAAGGGCGACATCATCGACCGCGCCCGCATTTTGCGAGGTAAGGTCGATGTCATCGGCGCCGACGGGCTGCCTAAGTACCTGGAGCTTTTCTCCGTCAAGCACTGGTGTCAGAACCGCTTTCAGGTCTGTCGGCAGATCACCAACCGCTCGGCGGATAATCACAGCCGTTATGATGTGACGCTGCTGATTAACGGCCTGCCGTTAGTCCAAATTGAGCTCAAAACAAGGGGCTCAGATCTTCGCAGTGCCTTTGATCAAATTGTTCGCTACCGCAGCACTTCTTATCATTCCAACAGCGGGCTGTTTGGTTTCATTCAGCTCTTTGTGATCAGTAACGGCGTGGATACCCGCTATTTCTCTAACAATACGAAACTCAACTATCAATTCACCTTTGAATGGGCGGATAAAGATAACCGACGTATTAACCGTTTGGCGGCCTTTTCTGAGGCGTTTTTGGAGAAGTGTCATCTGTCCAAGATGATTGCCCGCTACATCGTAATTCATGACACGTTCCAAGCGCTGATGGTGCTTCGTCCCTACCAGTATTATGCGGTGGAAAAAATTCTGGAGCGGGTGAGCTATGGCCGCGGCGACGGGTATGTTTGGCATACCACCGGTTCGGGTAAGACGCTGACCTCATTTAAGGCCAGCCAGATCCTGAGTAACGATCCCAAAGTGGATAAGGTTATCTTCGTGGTGGACCGGCGAGATTTGGATTACCAGACTTCACTGGAGTTCAATGCGTTTAGTGCCGGCAGTGTCGATGCGACCGAGAACACCAAAAAGCTTGTTGAACAGCTCAACGATCCTGGCTGCAAACTGATGGTCACCACCATCCAGAAGCTCAACGCAGCGATCTCGAGGGAGCAGTTCAAAAGCCAGTGTGAGGAAGTTGCCGGAAAAAAAGTCGTCTTTATCTTTGATGAATGTCATCGCAGCCAGTTCGGCGAGACGCACCAGCGCATTTGTGACTTTTTCAGTAACAGGCAGATGTTTGGCTTTACCGGCACACCGATCTTTGATGCCAATGTGGTCAAGACCAAGTTCGGCAACAAAACAACCGAAGATTTGTTTGGGGAGCCACTGCACAAGTATGTGATCACCGATGCGATCCGTGATCGAAACGTGCTGCGTTTCTCGGTCGAGTACCGAGATCTGGTGCTGCCTAACGAAATGGTGACTTTGGATGATGGTACCAAGGCGCCTGCCAAGGCGCTAACCGATGAGCAGATGCTGCAAAAGGCCTTCCTGGAGTCCCCTTCTCGGGTGAACGGGATAGTGTCTGACATCTTGATGCTGCACCCAGTGAAAACCTACGAGTGCGAATACACCGCAATGTTCTGCGTGAGTAGTGTGGATCTTCTGCAAAGCTACTATCTTGCGTTTGCCCAGGCAAAAGATAAAGGTCAGCACACGCTTCGTGTAGGTACAATCTTCAGCTGCGCCCCTGGAGAGCCTGAGGAGTTTTCAGGGCTCACTGAGCAAGACCTGCCGGATATGGATTCACGCAATATCGATCAGGGGCGCATGGCGTTCCTTAAAAGGTGCGTGGCTGATTACAACGCGATGTTTGCGACTTCCTACGATCCAAGCGACAACAAATCGTTCTATGAGTATTACCAGGATTTGGCGCGGCGCGTGAAACGCCGCGAGGTGGATATACTGCTGGTCGTGAACATGTTCCTCACCGGCTTTGACAGTCCGCCGCTCAATACACTGTACGTGGATAAAAACCTGCGTCACCACGGGTTGATTCAAGCCTATTCGCGCACCAACCGGCTGCTTGATGCCAAAAAATCACACGGCAACATTGTCTGCTACCGTCGCCTGAAAAACGCCACCGATGAGGCTCTGGCAATCTTTGCCAATCGCGATGCGAGCGCTAGTGTGGATGAGGTCATCGGCACGGTCATCATGCAGCCCTACCCGGACCTGAAAGAAACCTTCAAGCGGGAAGTGGAAAAGCTGCGCGAGATCGCCAAGTCCCCTGATGCTGTGGATGAACTGATCAAAGAAGAGGACCAATACGACTTTCTGGCTAAGTTTCGTGATGTGCTGCGCATCCAGAATACCCTCAAGACCTTCAATGAGTTCCGGCTGGAGATCGAAGCAGGGTCGCTGGGGATCGATGAGCAGGAGCTCATGGATTACCAGAGCAAGTACCTAGATAAGAAAGAAGATATTGAAGCAGCGGCGCGCGAGGAGCGCCGAAAGAAACGCCAGCAGGACGGTGATAAGGATACTGGCGGGCAGGATGAGGAAGATGAGGTTCAGCCCTTACTCTTTGACTTTGATTTTGCGGTGGATCTGATCAAGCGCGACGAGGTGACCGTCAGCTATATCCTAGGCCTGATCGAAAAACTGCCACAGCAAAAAGGCCCTAAGCAATTCGATCAACTGCGCGAGATGATTTTGAATGTGCTGGAAAGCGATCCGGATCTTCGCCACAAGCGTGCGCTATTCAAGGACTTTATCGACATTCAATTACCGCTCATGCGCGAGGCTGGTGATGCGGTGGATGGCAACATCATCGGGCGCTTTAATGCCTTTGTCATAGCGCGGCGCATGGAAGCAATTGATCAGTTTTGTGAGCAGATGAACATTGATCGTGATGGTTTCCAAGCGCTGTACGAGGATTTTATTTACCGGGGACGGTTGCCGGATATCGCCAGTCTTCTGGTTCTGTTGAAAGTGAGGCCCAAGATCACGGAGCGCAAGGCAACTGCAGAAGCAATGCGTGATCGCCTTGTTGATCTGGCTAGGGAATTTGAGGGGGCGGAGGTTGATCTTCTTAGGCATGGTTAATTGTTGGAAACAATATAATTGATCAAACCCGCTTTTACGGCAGGCTGAGCCATAGTTATTTACCGAGGATTGTCCGTCTGATGGACTATGAATACTCTTGTATCAAACCCAAAGCCCGCTACAAATAGGTGCAGGTTCAACAATAACAAGTTGGTAGGGGTGGCATGTCAATCTTGTGGACGCTGAGATACAGAGATGCCAAAGGCCATCGGCATGACGCCAAGAAGAATAATCCGAGGGCTTTGCAATATCTGACAATGTCAGCTCAAGATTTCGTAGGTGCCACATTTTATTTTGGGCACGCAGAGTGAAATTATTTGCCTAATTCATTTACACCAATAAGGGATAACTACTCACGATGTTCGACCAAATGTTCACTGCGGAGAACTTCCGTCGCATTTATGACGCCGAGAACCGAAAGGGGGCTGACTTAGCAACTCGCTTTTTCCCTAATCTCGAGCCATTCACGCTCGCAGTGCTAGAAAAGGTACAGGAGATTCGTGATCTTAGGAAAATTGAAACTACACTGAAAGCCAGCGATTTCAAGGTGCGATTATTTGCGTTGAAGTCTGAACTAGCTGCCTTAAAGGCAGAAAAATCGACTGTCGTCGATGCCTCAATGGACAGCATAAGCCAGAAGGTCCTCAAACCTAACTTCAAGATCGACCTTTCCAAAAAAATCGGACCCAAGGGAAAGTCCGTCTACTGCATCGACGCGGAGCCTGAGACCTTCTTCGTCATTAAGCAGATCCAGCGCAACATTCATCATATCTACGGCGTGAAACAGGCAAACCGTCATGACCTAGTCTGCCAGCTTCGCGACATGCTCGAAAGCAACTTTCCGTTCGAACTGGTTCGCACTGATATCTCTTCATTTTATGAAAGTATTGACCGTAAGCAGTTGCTAGAGAAGCTGGATAGCGACCAACTATTGAGCCTTGGGTCAAGGAAATACATCAAGCAAGTGCTGGCCTCATATGGAGTTATTTCTGGCACCTCGACCGGCGTTCCACGAGGGGTAGGCATCAGCGCATATCTGGCTGAACTGTATCTAAGGCCGGTGGATAGGGCGATTCGGGCGATTCCTGGTCTGGTCTTATATTGTCGGTTTGTCGATGATATCGTGGCCGTGATTGCCAGGCCACCCACTGGAAAAAGCCTCGGTTCGTTCAAAGAAATAATTAGTGCGATTTTCCGTGACAACGGACTTGAGCACAATGAAGTCAAAACCTCTGAGTTTAAGCTGGCAGATACCAAGCCGAAGAAGTTCGAGTATCTGGGATATCGCTTCCACCTCAAACAGGGAAAGTTTGAGATCAGTCCTAGCGCGGCAAAGATAGTCAAATATCGGGTACGGATCAATGCTGCGTTCGAGGACTATTGGCGTGAGAGGCCAGTCAATCCCAAAGGTGCTTTCAGGAAGTTGGTCGGGCGCGTTAAATTCCTGACGGGCAATACCCGTCTTTCCAACAGTAAGTCGCGCGCTGCCACTGGTATATACTTTAACAACTCAATCGTGACCGATTTGTCGAGCTTTGAACTACTCGATCGGCGGCTGAAGAGACGCATAGCCGAGCTCAAGCGACCCAGTTTAAAAAAGCAGTTAAAAAATCTTAAATTCACCACTGGCTTTGAACAGCGTCGGTATCATAATTTCAGTACAAGGGAGCTGCAGATGATCGTGAAGGTATGGAAACATGACTAAGCGTCGTGTCGCGCTTACTCACAGGAAGCAAAGGTCGGTGCTAACCGATATGCTACCGTTCGAAGTGCCCCCGACTTTCTCTAATCGAGGTTATTATCGCTTTTTGGTTAATAACAGCATAGAGATCGAAAAGGGCCGGTTGCGCTGGATTTGTGAAACGAGCGCGCTCAACCAGACAATGCAGTTACTTTTCGGAATCAAGCCCAATGTTCCGATCACGGCCGATGTTGTGACCGAATGGGGTAAGCAGAAAACACGCAGATCAGTACCTATCAAAGATTGCGAGATGGTGACCACCCCTTTTAACTTTTGTGTCGCTCATAATCTTGATGGACGCACGCTTAGCGTCGTTCATCCACGCAATCAGCTCGCCGTGGCAAGCTTCTATGCAACGCACAGCGCCATGATCTTATACTATGCCTCAATTAGCGAGTTCTCGATCCGCCATCCGGTATCGGTGTCGCGCTACTCTTATTTCAAGGACAAGCTACATGAGGAACGTATAGACACATCTGCAGGTGTCGAAGAAAATGACAGAGAGTACGAGCAGCTAGGCTCCTATTTCGTGTATCGAAAACACCGAAATATCCACCGATTCTTTGAATCGTACGAATATCATAGTAGTGAAAAAAAATATGATGCGATGGTACAGATTGATGTTAGCAAGTGCTTCGACAGCATCTACACGCATTCACTTCCTTGGGCCGTTTTGGGTAAGGATCAGACGAAATTTAGCTTGGACGAATCGAAGGGGACCTTCGGAGGCAGTTTCGATACCCTCATGCAAAAGCTCAACCATAATGAGACCAACGGGATAGTCATTGGTCCGGAGTTTTCCCGGATTTTTGCGGAGATTATTCTGCAGTCAGTTGACGCTGAATTGATCACACAATTGATCGAAGAGGCTAATCTGACCCACAAGGTCGATTATGAAATTTTCCGGTATGTAGATGACTTCTTTGTTTTTTACAACCAGGAGTCTACCCAGAATAAGATTTTTGAGACGCTTCAGCAGGTACTTAAGTCTAAAAAGCTGAGCATCAACACTGCAAAAATTAAGCATTATAAAAAGCCGATCATCACAGAGATTACGATTGCGAAAGAACGAGTCTCAAACCTTTTGAATGAAGAAATCGATCCAGTGTGTGAGAAGGAACCACAAGTCGATCCTGCCAACCCACCTCCGCAAAATTTGGCCTGCCCCATAAACTCAAATCGTCTGATCATCCGCTATAAAGCCGCCATCAAGGAGGCTAGCGTTACCTATGGTGAGCTACTGAATTACACCTTTGCCATAACAGAGAATAAAATTGAGAAGCTATTTAAAACCTATGTAGCGTGCGACAAGTCAGATCGCAATCGTAAGCGCCTCTCCAGTGCCTTGTTCGCAATATTCGAGTTCGCTTTTTTCATCTACTCGGCTAGCCCGAAGGTCAATCACACAATTCGCCTTTGCAGGATGATCTCGACCTCAGTAGCCTTCCTGCAGGCGCAAGGTTTGCCCTACGAGCAGAAGCACCTGCTATTTAAATACGTCCACGACAACGTGTTGCAGCAACTCGAAAAAAACACGATGAATGTGCATCGTGAGATCGAGAGCCTTTACCTACTTATTTCTTTGCCACAGATCGGCCGAGAATATTGGCTACCTGTTTCCGTCCTTCTCCGGCATTGCCTTATCAAGGAAGAAGAAGGCACAGGGCAATATGTTCGACCATCGGGCTTCATGAACCACTTTTCGATCACAATTATACTGTCCTATATCAAAGACAAGGTTCGTTATGTGAAGCTGAAGGCCTTTATTGAGGCGCACATCATCGCCAAACTTGAATATATGAAGGCACTTCACCCGAATGACGCCGAAACACTTATCATGCTGCTCGACCTCGTGATTTGTCCTTACATCAGCACCGCCACAAAAAACGCCATCGGACAGGTTTTTTGTCTAGATGCAGCAGGACTCGCGGCTATTCAGTCGTCAAATGACCACTGGTTTACCACTTGGGGCGATAAGTTCGATCTAGAAATGGAATTGGAGGCGAAGCGCAGTCGTGAGGTATACTAGCCCCGGCGCTCCGCTTTACCCATAATGGCTGTTGGCAGCCCACACACAAGCGCCGACTTTTCTCTTATATCAATTAGGGGGAAGGTATGAGATGGCAGGAGCGGGCCATCTCTCTTAACCACGTCCTTTCTTACATCGCTGAAAACAACTTGTCACCGCTTTGGTGCCATCAATATACTGTATATCCATACGGGGTATCCCTTTAGCTCCACAGACATCAATTTCCTGGATTTCCCCGCTTTTCCACCACCTTCTGGTAGGTGACCGGTTTTGTCACAACAGCTTGCTGAAGCAAGCGATAAAACAGTAAGCCCCTCGATTTGGATGTTCGACGATTAAACCGAAATACATATTCGTCCAAGTAATTGTCCAACTGTCCTGGTTGCACTGCACCATGGTGTGTTCCCATCATCCAGCGTTGCAGGAGTGATGCCACGCGGTGAACTCCTGGCATTGATTCATGGGTTGGAGTGGTTGATCCAAGATGAACCGTTTGCCGGTGCTCGTATCCGTTTTCCTTGAGTTGCAGATAGGCAGGAGAGCCGTCGCTGTGAATTAACGATCCTGGACGGATGGACGTTTTGATAAACGGCATCAGATGATCTTGGTCACCACGCTCAATTCGTTGAATCCGTATTCTTCCAAAGCCTTTGGGTTGCAGCATCTCCACTGCTATGGCCACCAAGACCTTGGTGGTGTTGCTCTTGCACCCAGCCGCACTGATCGAGTCTATTCTGTCGGTAAGCGCCAAATATGTTTCATCGACCTCCACCTCCCCATGCAGCAATTCTCTGTCCGGGCGAACCATCGCACGGCGCAGTCTGTGCAGCATGGTCCACGCGGTCTCATAGCTGCCCAGACCAAGAACTCGTTGCAGCCCCAACGCACTGACACCATGCTTTTGGTTGGTGATGTACCAAATGGCGGCGAACCAGACGCGAAGCTCGGTGCGCGTTTTATCGAAAATGGTGCCTGCTGTAACCGTGGCTTGATGTCTGCACTCTGGACAGATTAGTCGGCCGCGACTGCGTCGCCCAACTTGCGAGATAACCCCGCACTTCGGACAAATCAATCCGTCCGACCAGCGAAGCTTTTCCAAATAATCCCGGCACGCTTGTTCAGAGTGGAACCAATCAAGGAATTGAACCCAGGTAGTTGGATAATCTTTCCCCCCTATCGGGGCTGTTGCTGGTGCGTCCATTTCGCGATTTTGCCACTTGTGGAGCTAAAGGGATACCCCGTGAATATATACAGCCCCTCCCAATAGTGTAGGTATCACGATGTTCCAATTACTCCGACCCTTGATCCGCAAAGTGCCGGTCGCTCTCACTCTCTTCGGTTCAACAGTCGCAGCTGGCTTTCCCAGCCCTGCTGACGACTACATCGAAGGCTCGCTGGACCTCAACGAGCACTTGATACGGCGCCCATCAGCGACATTCCTGGCCAAAGCAAGAGGTACTTCCATGCGCAAGGCCGGAATACTTGATGGGGCCCTTCTGATCGTTGATCGATCAGTAGAGGCCCGCCAGGACAACATCGTTATTGCTGCTGTCAACGGTGAATTGACCTGCAAGTATCTGGACATTCGCGGCAAGTGTCTGGTGTCCGGAAATGGGCGTTTCCCACCCATTTTGATTAATGAAGAAGCCGGTGTACAGGTGCTGGGAGTGGTGATGCACGTGATTAACAGAACATGTACGCGCTCGTAGACGGCAACAGTTTCTATGCCTCCTGCGAGAAGATATTTCGCCCTGACTGGCAATCCCGCCCCCTTGTCGTTCTTTCAAACAATGACGGATGCGTGTAGTCGCCAGATCCGCAGAAGCCAAGGCCCTTGGTATCAAAATGGGTGTGCCCGCTTTCATGATCAAAGACCAAGTGCGGCGGCATAGAATCGAAGTTTGCTCTTCTAACTACTCTCTCTATGCAGACATGTCTGCCCGGGTGATGCAGGTCCTCGAACAAATGGTACCGGATGTAGAAGTATATTCCATCGATGAGGCTTTTCTTGGTCTCGGTAGCCTGGCAGCACATTTTGATCTGCAGTCCTACGCGTCTGAAATGCGCAACAAGGTTGAAAAATGGACTGGCATTAGGACGTGCGTAGGTATCGGGCCAAGCAAGACATTGGCAAAATTGGCGAATTACGCCACGAAAAAATACCCTGGTACAAAGGGTGTAGTGGACCTACGGGACTCTATCCGGCGGGAACGACTCATGAAAATCACGCCCGTTGAAGAGGTCTGGGGCATAGGAAGGCAGCATACCAAATCACTTAACTCTGACGGCATCAAGACTGTCTGGGATCTCCACCAGATTAATCTTAAGGCCGCGCGGCAAAAGTATTCAGTGGTCCTTGAGAGAACTGTCAGCGAGTTACGCGGCATCAGCTGCCTGGCTCTGGAGGACGCAGCGCCACCCAAAAAACAGATCATTTGCTCCAGGAGTTTCGGTTCCCGCATCACTGATGTTGAAGGTCTGCGAGAGGCGGTTCGGATGTATGCCGGCAGAGCGACTGAAAAGCTGCGCGGCGAAGGCCAGTCAGCCGGCCATTTGAGCGTATTCATCCGGACAGGTGGTTTTAATCAGAATGAACCCAACTACAGCAATTCTGCCGTAACCCGACTGAACCCACCAACCACCGACACACGAGTCATTTCAAGGCACGCGATACGGCTTCTGGATTCTATCTGGCGGGAGGGGTACCGTTATGCAAAGGCGGTGTGATCCTGCAGGATTTCACCGCCGACTCAGTTATGCAGGCAGACCTATTCTCCGAGTCGGCAACTGCGGACGCCGGAGCGGCCGTCATGAAATTGATGGACTCAATCAACGCGAAGGTAGGTAAGGTTTGGTTGGCCGGGCAAGGTGTTGATCACACCTGGCAGATGAGTCGGGAGAAATTATCTCCACGGTATACGACTGCCTGGAATGAACTTCCTGTGACCCGATAATCAGACATTCGGCGAAATGGCGTCACCGGCAATTCTTCGTTTTTTAAGCTAATAGTCCAAAATAAAGGAGACCTCTTCACTTATGTTAGATTGATGATATGGTTGGTCTTTCCAGTGAACTCCATTTCGATAAAGTGAAAATTTCCTCTGGCTTTGATTATTTACATACGAAAAAACGTTATTTAAACTGGTTATAAAACCGAATGATTCAACAGCGTTCTGTGGGTGGTATTGGACTGTTTTCCATAAAGCACTGTCTCGATAGATCCGAATTTGTCGCCCAGATACATTGTTAACGTAGGAGTAAAAATATCCATGAATCGTATTGTGTGAGGCGATACCTCCGATTTGACCAAAAGATTCGACCGCATTTGAACTATGGAAAGGGATAGTTTTCCACAGTATTCCGTTTTCATAAATTCTGAACTCTCGTCTTCCTGCATCGTTGACGTACGAATAGAATTCGTGGGCACTAAAATCTTGATTGGGCATCACCATGCCGAAGGCTTCGAACTGATTTGCGGGGCTGTAGGCCACGGTTTTCCAGTGGGTTCCCTCCTTATAAATCAAGAATCGACGATTTGCTCCGTCATTTACATATGAATAAAGACGATCGCCCCTAACTGCACCGAAGGATTCGAATTGATTCCTCGCCTGATAAGCGACGGTCTTCCATGGCTCTCCGTTCCTAAATACCCGAAATTGTCGATTGCTCGAATCGTTTACGTGGGAAAAAAATATGACGCTTTCGTCACTATTATTTTGCATTTTAGATATCCCATAATGTGTAACGTTATACGATTGAACCAAGTGCTAGATCCTGCCTGACATCTCTGGGCTTCTCATTTTTGGCAAGCATTATTTTTACAACAAATCTGGTATTGCCACCATCTATTCGGATTCATTTTAGGCCTTTCCCCAATCCCGGATAAGCTTCGCTGTACTGGCGCTACATTTGATAGTGCTTGAGGTCGCGATGTTTGGGACAGCTTTTCCAGTCCACGGTACTACCTGTTTGGTCATCTTTTGTGACGCTTACTTTATGGGAGGATTACCAGACTACCCTGATCTGATCAATGAGCTCAAGACTGCCTGGAATGAACTTCCTGTGGCCCGATAATTAGACTTCCGGCGAAATGGTAAAGGAGGGGCCAATCTCATTCCACTGGCTCACCTTACCAATGGGCGTTGCAATGTGAGGACCATCGAGCTTGGGAATCAACAAGTATTCAAATTGCTCAACCTCCTGAATCTCAGGGTTGAGCCAGTGCTGGCGAAGCTGCGCATCTTCAGGCAGCATCAAGGGTATCGACTTTGGGTGAATCATTTCCCATTCCGGCACCGGCGGCAGCGTGATGATGCTGGCCGACCTGACAATCTCACCGGTTTCTTTGCTGATCCATTCACGGTACAAGCCGCCAAAAGCAATCGCGCGATCCTCAAAGTGGATCTTGTGGTAGGTCTTCTTGTCCCCTGCGCCTTCTATAAAGGCGGTGGCCGGGATGATGCAACGAGATTTGCGGTACGGGTGGTAACCCAAAGATCTCGGGACATTGAGTTTGTCTGACCGGGTATTAAAGCTCGCATACTTATTGTTGGGTTTTAACGTGGCAGGATCCAACATCAACCACCAAGTGGCATCGGACAGCGTAATTCCCTCGGGACCCTGTCGAACAATACTGATCCTCGCTCCAGGTGATATGTCAATTGAGAATACGAGCTTGTCCTGCTCGTACAACGGAATCCCTAAGTCTGTCATCATTTTACGGACAGCTAGATTATCCGTTACGTTGAAACGTCCACACATATTCCACTCAGTAATCGTAGAAAGCTGGGTAAGAGTTTACCGCTGGGAATGTTTGGAGGGAAGACGATCAGCCATAGCTTTGAAGTGTAGCTCTTAGACGGCTGTGACTCAGATCCCAAGACGAGTCCGAAAATTCCCATCAGGGACACCATATAATGAAGCCAGCTGTCTGGTATTGATTTGTTGATTTTTATCGCCTACAATGTAGTTCCAATTAATCAACATTGCGGTACTCCATATGTCCGTTTCTTCCCCTGTCATTATTCGCAACGAAGAGGATGTCCAAGGCGCGCTTCAAAAAATTGGGCTGACGCGAGAGGTTGTCGAAAAAATCGCCTTTTCTGCGGCGGCAGCTCGTGCTGACACGTTGCCTGTAGATCCTTCAAACGCTCCCGGTCAATTGTCGTATATTTATGGGGTCCGAGCCGTTCGATTAAGTCTCTTAAAGGAGGGTTGGCGGGTGTGTCGAGCAGGAAATGTTGAATCTACTGTGAATGACAAATTAGGCGTCCGGTTGTGTTTTCAGAATGTTGATGCCGCCTGCAACCCGTTTAAAAATCCTCATGCTATTTCAGGAAAAGGCAATGCCTCACGTAACCTTGTGGCAGCAGGACAAGGGGAGCTATTCGTTAATGAAGAGGGGTTAGTTGGAAAACCTGTAATTGGCAGCAACCCCACTGTATGGGTCATCTGCGTTGCAGTAGACGATGCTCACATACGTGCTGAAGTATCTTGCCCGGAATCATTTGAAGGGGCACAGTTTGAGAATTTTCATCAGAGAATATTTGTGGTGGATCAAGAACTCACCCCCATTACCCAAAAGCACGATCTGGAGATTGAAGAAGAATTTGATGTTGCAGTTTCTAAGAAATAGCCATGATTTTTAACTCAACACGATTATCGATAGCTAGAAAGAGACGTCTGTTAACTAAAAAAGCTTTAGCTGAAAAGGCAGGAGTTTCGCAGTTAACTCTGACGCGTATTGAAACTGGGCAAACACAGGACCCTGGCAGTGACACTGTAGAGGCCTTAGCAAAAGCTCTTTTTTTTCCAGTAAGCTTTTTCTATCGTGATGATTGTGAAGAATTGCCACCAGAAGCAGTTAGTTTTAGGAGCTTGTCCTCCATGACTGCTAAACAAAGAGACTCAGCGTTGTCTGCCGGCGCTATAGCTCATCTTTTAGACGATTGGGTAACGGCGCGATTTAATTTGCCACAACCTGATTTGTTAGATCTGCGGGATGAAGATCCCGAAAGTGCAGCCATAGCTTTGCGTCGACATTGGGGAATCGGATCGAAACCAATTCCCCACCTCATCAAATTGCTTGAAGCGAAAGGCATTAGGGTTTTTGCGTTGGCCGAATGTAACAAAAATATAGATGCTTTTTCCTGTTGGAGAAATGGCGTCCCATATGTCTTTCTTAATACGTTTAAATCCGCTGAACGTAGCCGGTTTGATACTGCGCATGAGATAGGGCATTTGGTGCTTCATCTGCATGGCGGAGCGAGCGGCAGAGAGGTTGAGAGGGAGGCAGATAGGTTTGCTTCGGCATTTTTAGTGCCCAGAGAGGATTTTATAGCAAATGTGCCCATGATCCATTCGCTAGAACAATTGGTAGCCTACAAGAGCCGTTGGGGTGTGTCGGTTAGTGCATTGGCAAGGACTGCATTTGATATCGGAGTGCTTTCCGACTGGCACTATCGTGAATTGTGTAAGCAGATTAGCTATAGAGGATACCGAACTCGGGAGCCTCAACCTATGGATAGGGAAAAGTCTGTTCTTTGGAAAAAGGTTTTTGAGCAGTTGTGGAGAGACAGGCTTACTAGGGAACATGTAGCTGCTGAACTAGGTATCCCGCCCGATGAAATTGAGTCATTGATAGGGGGATTGACGTCAGAAAGGAGTCCGATAGGCGTGAAGAATACCAAAGGACTGAGGGCTGTTTAATTTGAATTTTGGTTGGGTTTTACCTCAACACCGATGGTAGAAAAAAGCATAAAACTTCAATTGTGAAGATCTCAATAACGCCTAAACCTACACCTCCTCATCTCACTTCATACAATTCTTCGGCAGAAGCTGTCACGAGCTGCTATAACCAGTAGAAGCAGTGCACTTTGAATAGCCAGCAGGAAGCACTGATGGTCTATTGCCCGGCTTCGGCCGGGACCTTTTCTATTCTTCGATCAACCGATTGGGTTCTCCCCTTGCCACGAACGTTTCGATTCGCGATTTGAACTGCAATCACTCATATATAGATCGCTTGTCCAGCACACCCATGTAACGCCCTCTAAAAAACCATTCACCCCACAACTCGGGATCCACCCCAGACGGTAGCCAATGAACCCAGCGGCCCTTGCATACTGGTTGAAAAATTGTAGTCAAAGGCCTTTGCTGCAGATTTGTCGTTCGATCTTCTGTGATGACGCCGGTGTAAACTTCATTGCCATCCTCATCATAAATAGTTAACTGATCGCCTTTTTTGAGAAACACAATTTGGTCGTATCCAGTCTTGTCGAATCTTTCTAGAACCCAGTGCGCACCTTCACAGCCGGTTTCGAAAAATTGGGCCAAGACACCATAGAATGTATCCATAGTCTACGCTGTCCCTTTCCCAAAAAATGATTGTAGTAATTGAATTCAAGACTCTTGAGATATACCTAACCGGTAGAACTCTCCGTTCTCACTGTAATTGGCGCATTATGGTTTACAGACACTACAAAAAACGTTCTATTGCAAATTTCTAGTTACAGTAAAATACTCAATCAGGGGGCTGACGTCGAAGGAACAGCAACATCCGTGATGTAGGTATTGTAATAAATCCCTGAATATCATGCGCATATTCTGAAATCGCCAGATAATATTATTTTCTCCTATCCCGCCATAAGATACGATTTGCTTCTGCTTTTGCTGCTACTTCTTCTCGCTGGATATCAGCTAGATTTCTAAATATCGTGCTTCCGTCTGCAATGTACTGATGAATTTCTTTTGCTGGATATACGGCATCCAGTTTAAGCAGTTTCAAACATGCTAGCTTAAGCCTCCCGTCAATACCTCTCAGTTGATACAGACTGAAGGGCCAAGCATCGCCGTTGTAAAGCCCTAGCAAAAACAATCGTACATAACGCGATTGTCCTGTGTCCCCTAGAGCAACACTGACTAGTTCCTCCAAGGTTTTGACTGCTGTCCTTTCGCTTATTACCTGAAAATCATCCTGCATAGTCGGTTTTCTCCATTTGCTTTGTCCATATTGTCTGTATTTGCCGAATCGAGGATTTAGGGTTTCAAGTATTTTTAACGAGTGAGTTGGGCGCAAGTAGAATTATTATATTCTAAATTTAATGTTATATATTTCAATGCGTTAGAGTAATTTACAGGTGAATGGTTTGATCCGCAAGTTTGTTCTATATGGATAGGCAAATATCCGAAGAGCGGTTCAAGAGGGTTTGAGCCTCTTGAACCGGGGAGCCTCAAGGTTACGGGATCACCTTGGATTGATAAGGTAGGGCTCGCTACCCCCGAAAGGCCATTCATGGCCAAGGAAGATTTGGGGAGGAGCCCTATCAAAAGCGTAGTACAAGATTGAATATTTGCCAGGTTGCGGAGAGAAATTGATAAAGTCGTTAGCAGCATATGGCTATTGATCTCCTCATCAGAGATATTGACTTGAAATCGAGGCGCTACTCAATGAGGGGGAGACGTCGAGACTGCAAACCACTATGAGACCGATTCTTTACGGTTCGCCGCCAAGCCTTTTTCAGGTTTGCGTGGGCCAGTTTAGTAAAGAGCGAGCTGCTCCGAGTTCGTTGCTCCTGATTCAATAGCGATCTTCGGTCGTAATTCCCCCAGCTGGTCCAAAAAGCATGTCGTCCTGCGCACCATGCATCCAGTAATTGCATCGGGTCTTCAAACAGCGGTGCCAGGTCGACATCATTTTGTGAGATGTGGGTCAATTGTCTGCAAAATGGGCTCAATATTGGGTTTTGAATAGGCCGAACAAATGTTGCGAATTCATCGATGACGTTGCCAGCTAAATCGCAGAGGACACAACCAATTTCGATGGTCTCCATTTCCTCAATAGCCGGAGATGCCCCATCCTCCCAGATCGGGAGTTGAGCGAACTCCATGTAAGCGGTCAGCGCCACTTCTGTCGGAGGACAATAGAATTCTGAAATAAAACTGCCTGCGTCCCATGTAATTGTCCTTCAAAAAAGCCAGAAGGACATTAAAGTTCTAACCTAATTAAGCTCGTTGAATAAATTCCGGAAAAATGTAGGACAATAGAATTCTAAAATAATGGCTTTTATCGTTATATTTCAATGCGTTGAGCAAGGCCCGCACCGCATCAGATTAGCGATTCTAATCTTCCCGTCTTTCAAACCTTCGTTTACTTACTTTTAAGTGATTTCTGGATGGTTCACTGCGTACAAAGTACACGACTTCGGCCTATAACGCCCAAAGTAGCGCGACAATTAGAATGGAGATCTTAACCTTGAAGCCGACTACCTGTTACTGATTGGTACCAAAATAGGACGCTCTACTGATAAACGAACTCAAGAACCTCCAATAGCGCTCAAGGAATTGAGCACTATTGCAATCCCGATAATTAGGCGGGATACTCCATCACCATCTTAAAATTGCGCGCACGTACGATTTCCACTAGATAGCATGCATGCACGCTATACAGCTGTTAGTTGCCTATGCATAGATCTCACCTAGCTCCAATATTGCTGCTTCCTGCATTGCTGTGGTGGTTTGTTTTGACTCCAATTGCAGCTATGTTTGATTGGTTCACGCCACTTTGGATTGGCGGTGCTCTAGGAATAATTGGTTTCTGGTTAAGTTATACCCAAAAGGGTTATCGAAGTGTTCGGCTTTTTGTGCTGACATTCATTCTACTAGTGGTCGGAACTATTTCGGCGGGGAGCTGCTTTTATTTTGCAAGTCCAACAGAAACCCAACTGGCCAATCCCCAAGTGTCAATTTTATTCTTTCTTGTTCTTTTAGTGCTAAAGATCTCAATGCTGACTGCGGTGTTGGGTGGTTTAATTCAAGTTTGGACAGTGTGTCGGCTCGGAATTTCAGCGCTGGCGGCAACTAACCAGCGAAATCAGATGGACGCATAAATGCGCCACTGTTTCGAGCGTTAGGCGAAACCCATCACCGCCGGAGCAAATATGCTTGATAAGGAAATTGTTAAACTGGCTCGGGATAGAATTGCGATCGAAATTGAGGAGCAAAACACTCAAATTCAAAAGGAATTGACGAGAATGGTAAGCGAGCACAACGCCAGGGGTATGCTCCGATCGGGAAGCACAATAATTCGCAGCTCAGAAATTTGCTGTAATGCCGTAAAGGCACGAGCGCAGCTAGTTTGGCAAATCTATTATCGGTTCATAACTACAAGTGGAGTTTCCTATTCGGAGGAACTTCAGCCAGAGCTGTCGGCGCTAGTAGCATCACATTTGCCAGAGCGCTTGGGCGACATTAGTGGCTTCTACAACCAGACGGCACGGCATGCCGGTGGGGCAGGTGTGATCGAGCAGGGATTAGCAAATATAGGCGCAGCTAGAAATACTGCCTTGTCCACGATCGAGACCGAAATTGGATTATTTGCTCATTCTCTCAAAGCGAAGCCAGCTAATGCTGTGGAGAGCAAATCTACTATTGTAAATGTCTATTCTCCGGTTGGATCGATTCAAACTGGGAACAACTCTGTTGCTCATGTTTCTCAGACGATCGATGTCCAGACTAGGAATATGCTCGTTTCAGCTTTAACGAATCTTGCTGCGGAAGTGCAGAAGCCGGAGTGCACAATTCCAGCCCAAAAGGATGAAGTAATTGAGCTTGTTGCAGAGAGTGAGCAAGAGCTCAAAAAGGATAAGCCAAATTTTACAAAGTTGAAGGGCGCATTAGCGGCCATCGCAGGCACGGTTCAAACGACGGCTAGTTTGAAGCCGGCGTATGAAGCCTTGAAGGTTGCATCCGGACTTATAGGCATAAACCTGCCGTGAAATCATCGCCTAACAAATAAGGATAAGTCACCCTCCGGGCCCGGACGTCGCTTCGCAACGCCGCTGTTGCGGGCGTTGGGTGTTGCGCAGAAGAAGATTATGAATCTAGTGCTCATTTTGAAACTGCTATTAGTTCCCTCTTTGATTGGCGGAGTTACTCTCGCCGGTCGACGTTGGGGACCTTCAGTCGCTGGCTGGCTATCAGCCTTTCCTGTTGTTTCAGCGCCCATTCTGTTCTTCATATCGCTTGAGCAGGGACCGCAATTCGCTGCAAGCGCCGCAGCGGCTACTCTCTCTGCAGTGCTTGCCATTCTAGTCTTCGGAATCGGTTATGCTTGGGTGGCAACGCGCTCTTCGTGGAGCATCAGCATTGTTGTTGCTTTTGCTGCATATTTTGTAGCGGTTACTTGCCTCAACTTTTGGGCGCCAACTTTAATTGTCGCTGCAGTTGCTGTATTCGCGGCTCTTCTCATAGCACCGCTACTTTTTCCTACTTTAGATGCTGCCACGCCGGTCGCTCAATCGGCGCCAGTCAACGACATTTATTTACGCATGGCTGCCGGCGCGGTCCTGGTACTCCTTGTCACGCAATTCTCATCGCGCCTTGGCCCACAGCTTAGTGGCGTATTTGCCATGTTTCCCGTTATGTCGTCCGTACTAGTGGTGTTCTCTCATCGCCATTCTGGAGCTGTTTTCGCTGTGAAATTGCTACGCGGCATGGTCTTTGGCTATTACGCGTTTGGCGTGTTCTGCTTCATCTTGTCATTGGCGTTGGCAAAGTTCAGCGTTGCTCTCGCGTTTGTTGCGTCACTGGCCTCTGCCGTAATAGTTCAAGCTGCGTCACGAATGTACTTACGAGGCACCCAACAATCAGGTCAACTACGCGCCGCTGGCGCCGGACACGGCCTACGGCCGCGACGATTACCATGAGCGTTAGTGTCCCGTAATGCCGGAGCAGAGGTCTTAATGTCGGGTTTACCAAAGAACATTAGCAACTTCGACCTTGTGGTTGCCAACCTTCTCGTGATTCTTTACGAGTCATTCCCGCGTCCGATCAATCTCAACCCATCGAATACAGGTAAAATTGGGTTCAGTGCTGTTCCGGTAGGGACATCAGATGATGAAAGCTGGGAAATCGGCACCATGATTGACGATGTATTTACTTTCCTCTCCGAAGAAGGCTTCATCCGATACCAGTCTGGTCCCAATAATCAACACGGCTACTATTGGAGCGCCAGACTAACGTTAAAAGGCCTTACGATTTTGGGTAGTCCTGAATCTCTTGGGTCAAAAGGCGAGCCATTAATTTCCAAGATCAAAGCATCTTTGGAAGCGGACGCAATTGCGAAAGGAACTGAGGCTTTAAGAAAGGCAGTTTTTCAAATTTTCAGAATGGCAATGGAATGGTAAAAGACACTAACATGTTCCAAGGTGACCAAATATGCTGTCAAGCCTTTTGCAAAAGGCGCAAAGGTCACGCCAGCATACTTTGGCTCTTGAATATGGGCGTTAGGCGACTACATTGAGCATCTCAGCACTCATATTTTCCGCAGCCATCTCTCAATGCATTGGGACGTTTGAGGTTGGCATAACTCCCGGAGAAGGCCGCCCGTCCTACGAAACACTAGCAGCGGCAATTGACG
>JAUSMU010000184.1 GCA_030645995.1 Gammaproteobacteria bacterium
CCGGATGAGGCTGCAAGTGTGCGGGGCTGAAACCCTGCTGCAAGACGATACCCTGATCCTCCAGCTGTGTGCTCATGGGAGGATAGACATTGGCATCAGAACCGCTGACGATGTGTCCCTGCTGCTTGGCCAGCACGGCCAAGCTGCCCATGAAGGTACCGCAAATACCCAGAACATGAATATGCATAAATCAAACTCTTCAGAGGCCCAAAATGGATAGCGCTAAATGAGTGACACCGAAACCTGAGTTTCGTCAGGCGCCAGGCAAGAACCTGTCTGGAGCCGAATCTTGCCTGTATTGTCGCAAAATTGTGCATCCAGTAACATCCCGTCAATTCGTCATCAGCAACAATGTCCTTTCAATACACAATTGCGACGGCACGCACACTACGACAAGGGGCAACCGATGAACTTGCGCACCACAATGTCGGAAGGTTTCTGGGATTTTTCCAACCGCATCTACCGCAAACGCGATGTCAGCCAGTGCTGCCTGTCATTACAGAACCTCTATGGACTGGATGTCAATCTGCTGCTGTTCGCTTGTTGGCACGCACGTTCGCGCGGGTTGTTCGACATTGCATTGGTGGAAAAAGCACTGACTTTTTCGAGCGCTTGGGCAGACCACGTCGTCAAACCACTGCGCGGTGCCCGCCGCTGGATGAAGGCTCAGATGGAGAATAGCAAGGCACCGCACGAAGAAGTTCTGGCTGAGGAAGTTCTGGCTGAGGAAGTTCTGGTTGAGGATTTTCACAGACTGCGTGAGCAGATCAAAGCGTTGGAATTGCAGTGCGAGAAATTCCAGGAACACACGCTCGAATCCATGGTCAGTGGACGAGAACTCTTGCTGAGCGTCGAAATGCAGATCGCGGCGGCGGTCTATAATCTGCACTGCGTCCTGCTGAGCACCTTCAATTCAGAACAGCTGCCACGACCATTGCCGCTGCATGATTTCCTGACCACTCTCATCCTCAACGCACTGGACCAAGACCCTGACGACAACCTCCTGCATCAGGCGATCAGCAGAGAACTCAATGCTCAGAGCCTCGGCAGGCCAGGTGTCAGGATTTGCGAATCCCTTCCCAGCGCTTGACGATACCGGCATCGATATCAAACAGATCCAGCACACGCCCGACACTGTGATTGATCAGGTCATCAATGGTCTGCGGATTGTTGTAGAACGCAGGCATCGGCGGTGCAATGATCGCGCCCAGCTGACAGGCCTTGAGCAGCAGCTCGCAGTGCCCCGCATGCAGTGG
>JAUSMU010000187.1 GCA_030645995.1 Gammaproteobacteria bacterium
CGCGGAGTACGACAGGCTCTTTCTGACTGCCTCCAAGAAGGAGTTGATCCAGCGCTACCATGAGGAAAGTATCGAACGCTTCGGCCCGCTTTACGAAGCGCTGGCCAAGTAGGGCTGCCGATGGACGCCCACTACTATCTCGACATGGAAGACGTGCTAACGCTGCACCGGACTCAGCTTGAACGCTTCGGGGGAGCGCCAGGTGTTCGCGATGCCGGGCTGATCGAAGCCGCACTGGCCAGACCACAGTCCGGCTATTACGGAGATCTGATCGAAGAGGCGGCGGCACTCTGGGAAAGTCTCACCATGAATCACGGCTTCATTGACGGCAACAAGCGAGTTGGCTTCGCGGCAACCTATGTGTTCCTGCGCATCAACGGCATGATCATTCAAGCCTCCGTCGAATCTACCCTGGAATTCGTAATTGGCGCGCTGGAGACAGGCACTTTCGAAAAGAATGCACTGGATGTCTGGCTCCGCGAGCACACCGGCGCAGAGTGAATCGAAGCCGCTAATAAGCTTCAAATTGCGGGATCACCCGCCGCATGAATTCATCAAATAAAGGAACAGTGAAAGCCATATCTCCATGCGAAGGACTGTAAACCATTCCTTTCTTGATCAGGCCCGCTCTAATCGGGCCAAGCGTTGTAATTTTGGCCCCTAATTGATCTGCAATATCGGCCGTACGAAATGGACCAGGACCAAGCTCTGCCATCGCACGCAAGTATTGCTTTTCTCTGGGAGTCAGGCGATCAAAACGCACGCGGAAAAAATTTTCATCGAGCCGCTGCGTAACTAAGGCAGTGGTTTTCTCCACCACCTGCACGGAAATCGGTGACTCGCTAGCATGATTCCATGCCTGATAGCCCCACTCCTGCAGAAAGTACGGATAACCCTTGGTCAGGCGAAAAATCTCATCCAGCGCCTCCGGTTGAATCGATTCACCACAGTTTTCAATCGGTTCACGTACAGCCTTGATGGCATCAGGTTCAGACAGTGGGCCGATGTCTGGAAAACTGAACAGGCGTTCCGCATAGGATTTAGACTCACCAGCAAGTCCTGGTAGTATTGGGAGGCCGGCTCCAATCAGTACGAACGGCAATTGCCGCTGTTGCATCTTGTGCATTGCCATGATGAGAGCGCTCAGCTCAGTTGTCCCGAAGTATTGAACTTCATCGATCAGAATAGCTACGGCAACGCCACGTTCCTGAGCGGCCTCCGCCACAACGGTGAAAAGGCTGGGTAAATCCACTTCCAGATCACCGCTATCCGCTGTCCCAGCCTCTGGGTCGATGTCAATGCCAATGTCGAAATCCCCGACTTTCATTTTGATCGCACCGATAAAACTCTTCAGCACCGCCAAACCACGGCGAGCTTTGTCGCCAACACCGGCAATCCTGTCTAGACCATACAACAATCGACGAAGATGTGGCGCGAGCAGCACGGCAAGAGACTTACCCTCGTGCGCTTCAACCAAGATGGTACGAAAGCCACTGTCCTGGGCAATCCGTTCGATCTCGTTCAGGAGCACTGTCTTTCCTACCCCGCGTAATCCTGTCAGTAGCAGACTCTTTTCCGGCCGCCCGGCTTTAGTGCGCCCCAGCAATACACGAGCCTGCTCAAGGACATTTTCTCGCCCCGCGAGTTCAGGAGGAGGAGAGCCAGCACCCGGGGAAAAAGGGTTTTTATCTTGTCCATGGAGCTGTGACCCTTTGAAATTCGGCAGATCTATAGCTAATGATATTTATTTATAGGCATGTATATATAAAAAGCCCTATAAATATAAATAAATTGCTATAAATCCAGTGCTATTGGCAGGCTGTTGAAAAACCCGGTTTGTGGGAACGTGGCGCCATCACATTGAATGGAACAATGCCATGCGCGGTGAGGTCAACAGGAATTTCAATCCCGTTGAGTTTGCCTGCCAGGAGAGCGGGCGGAGATGGCGGCGTAGACGTACTCTGCTTGTCTGCAGCGTCAGTTAATGTTCTGGTGATTGATGGTTTGCACCACGAGTTTAACGCCGAGTGCGGTGCAGACTCGATTGATCGTTTCAAAGCGTGGGTGCGCGTCCGGACGCAGCGCCTTATAGAGTGCCTCACGGGTCATGCCTGAAGCGCGAGCGATCTCGCTCATGCCTCGGGCTCGCGCAATATCACCCAATGCGCTCGCCAGTAATGCCGGATCGTTTTCTTCAAGAACGGCAGTGAGGTATTCAGCGATTGCCTCTTCACTTTCCAAATGTTCCGCAAAATCAAATTCGGGAATATCGCTGATAGAGATTACGTGCGTCATGCTCTAGTCCTTGATGCGGGTTGCAATGGAGATAGCCTTGGCAATGTCAGCAGTTTGCGTAGATTTGTCACCTCCGCCCAACATCACGATGCACATCGAGCCGCGTTTTGCGTAGTACATTCGCCAGCCCGGGCCAAAATGCTCGCGCATTTCGAACACACCCTCGCCGACAGGGCTTACGTCGCCGAAGTTTCCGAGAGTCACTTTACGCAGACGAACGAGCAGGCGGCGATGTGTCGTGCCGTCCTTGAGGCTATGCAGCCAGTCATCAAAAGCATCCGTGCGTTTGATTGTGTACATGTTTTGAGTGTAGTAGATCGATTACAGACTGGCAATCAAATCAACCCGAAATCGCAATCACCACACTGGACTCCTCGATAGACGCCATCGCGGAATCTCCCTCAGCCAATTGCGCGCCGTGCTCTGCAAAGCCGGTGAGCCGCAATTCCGGGGATAATGCCAGTCCGATTTCGCGCTCATCATCGAAGGCGGCGACTTGCGACACCTGGCCGGGCAACAGGTTGTAGCCATCTCGCGCGGGAATTTCTGCAGCCACTTTCACGCCGGTGGCTTTGAAAAGGGCGAGCACGGCCGTTCGCGATTTAAGGCCCAGCAGCTCGGCACTCTCTCGCGTAATCCTGGAGTAAATCACCGCACCACTCGCCAGCTCCAGCCCGACTCTCACGGAGGCGCCATGCTCACTGACAGAGTCGACAGTGCAGGGAAACTGGTTGCGCATGCTGGTCACGAAACCAAG
>JAUSMU010000220.1 GCA_030645995.1 Gammaproteobacteria bacterium
CTCGGCACTCTCTCGCGTAATCCTGGAGTAAATCACCGCACCACTCGCCAGCTCCAGCCCGACTCTCACGGAGGCGCCATGCTCACTGACAGAGTCGACAGTGCAGGGAAACTGGTTGCGCATGCTGGTCACGAAACCAAGTCCTGCGATCCCGGGCACGGGATTGCCCTCAGCATCCAGTCCAGACAACACGGATTTTCTGGCGGCATGCATCAGCTGCGCGGCACGCAGCAGGCGTTGACCGGTGTTGGTGAGTTGCGCCCCGCCGCCACCAACACCGCCGACGACTTTCTCCACCAGGGGCGCCCCGGCAAGGTTGCTCAGCGCCTCGATGGCCTGCCAGGCGCCCTTGTAGCTCATCCCCGCGCCGCGTGCGGCCTCGGAGATCGAGCCGACCTCACCAATACGTCTGAGGATGTCGATGCGCCTGTCTGAGGTTTCGTACCCGAGCGCGTCGCTCAGTTGGATATCGTTTGTGCTCATAGATTCTCGTCAATTGAACTGCTTGCACTGGCTCAGCAGATGCCACTACCATATCGCTATCCCAATTTAGAATAACGGTGTCTCACTATGTACTTACTTCACCCAGAGCGCTATTCCGCTCCAATCCTGCCTGTCAGTCATACTATCAGCACGTCACAACTGACGGAACTGGAGCCAATTGCCGCTAGATATGATTGCGAATATGCTCGCATCCCAAACTCGTTCAGAAAAATCTATCAGACCCTTTATTCAGGAAAACCCCCGATGCGCCTCACGTCTGTGCTCCTGCTGTTGCTGATGCTAATGGCGACTCTCCTGACCACTGTCTCCCACGCGCAGAATGCAGAGCCCTGGCGCCTCGTCGAGTCGACCGATCAGTTCCGTCTGCAGTTCTCCCAGCTGGCGCGTCTGGAGACCCTCCATGGCCAATTCCGCGCCGGGCGCCTGGGCAGCAGCGATCAGCTGCTGGTGGTGCGCAGCATCGCGGCTGGCGAGGTCCGGCACGGACGGGCGGCGCTGGTTTTCGAGCTGCTCGATGCACGGCAGACACTGGCCGACGAAGGCACGCCGCTCAGTAGTGGCATCGTCAATACCGGCAATGTGCAGCAGCTCTATGCGAATCTGCGCTTCAGCGATCTCGTACAGCAGGGCAGCACTCTGGATGTGAAGATCGGGCGGCAGACCTTCGATCTGGCCAGTCGTCGGCTGATCGCTCGCAGTGCCTACAACACGGCACCGGTGAGTTTCAACGGCGTGCACTCGGCGCTGAGTACGACAGGTGGCCAGCGCTGGCAGGCCTTCGCGTTGCGACCAGTACAAAGCCTGCCCGGCGACCTGGACAGTCTGCTGGACAATCGCACCGAGCGCGATCATGACAACCATGCCATCCGCCTGTTTGGCACGCTGGTGGAAGTGCCGGACCTGATTGCCGGAGTGCGCAGTGAATTCTCCGTGGTGCGCTTCATCGAAAAAGACAAGCGCGGACTGCAAGGCACGGACCGTCGCCTGACCACGCTGGGCACGCGAGTGTACCGGCCCGCCGCAGCGCAGCAACTCGACTTCGATGTCGAGGCCATGCTGCAGCACGGCACTTCACGAGGTAGTACAGTTGTCTCGGACGTTCGCGATCTGGATCACCGCGCCGCGTTCCTGCACGCCGAACTGGGCTACAGTTTCGCGGCATCGTGGTCCCCCCGGCTGCAGCTGCAGTTCGATCAAGCCTCGGGTGACGAGGATCCCTTCGATGGCCGCAATGAGCGCTTCGATACGCTTTACGGTGACCGTCGCTTCGACTTCGGGCCGACGAGCACCTTTGGCACCTTCGCACGCTCCAACCTCATGAGCGTCGGCTATCGCTTCACGGCGACGCCCCGCGCCGGGGTGCGCCTGATGCTGGCGCATCGCGACTTCAGGCTGGCAGAGGCCAAGGATGTCTGGGTTGGTTCCGGGCTGCGTGATCGCGGAGGCAATTCCGGCAAGCGACTTGGTCAGCAGCTGGAGGCACGCGCGCAGTATGATTTGCTGCCGGGCAACCTGACGCTGGAGAGTGGTTTTGCGTGGGTCGACTGGTCAGATTTCGCGGAGCGGGTGGGCGGCGCGAAGATGGCGTCGCAGACCCATTACTTCTATCTACAGAGTCAGCTGACGTTTTGAGTCTCTCTGATCAACGTCGTCAGCTGCGCGCGATTCTTGACGAAGGTTTTCTGATAGATTCGTGACGAGTGGTCCTTCACGGTCTGCAGGGTGATGAACAATTGGTTGGCAATCTCTTGATTGGTCTTGCCCGCGTAGATGCCGTGCACGATGTCCGCCTCCCGCTTGCTGATGCCGTAGCGTGCATGGAAGTCATCGAGCGTCAGTCTGGGCTGCGGCTGCACTTCATCATCCACCGCCTGATAGGTGTAGAACACCACCAGCGCGGTGTTGAAGAGGTAGAACAGCACCACGAAAATTGTTTCGTAGTGCGCGGCCTTCGCCAGCGGCGTGAACGCCCCCAGATGAATCAGGCCCGTGCCGGCCACCAGAGCGGTGAGCGCATTTCTGGCTTCGGGCCTGACGACTGCTTTGCTACCTGAGACGAGAGTGGCCACCACCGCCAGTGATGTCACCAATCCGGCCACCGAGCAGACCGTGCGCACCGGATCGTCCCCACCCCATGGCTGCGCGAGCAACACCCCCACCAAGCTGATAATCATGACGAGTGCGATAGTCAGCGTCGACGTCAGTGCCACGATCCACCCCGCCGGACGTTCTTGGACCCGGGCGACCCAGATCAGCAACATCACCAGAGCGCAGAGATAAAACGGAGCGCCCAGCCGCGACACGAGCGTCGCCACGGCTTCCACGTTCTCCAGATTCGTCAACTCCGCCACGAGAATCCCGCTCCACAACCCATAGAAGCCGAAGACATAAAGCAGTATCAGAAAATACTGCAGGAAATTGAATGCAGCCTTCCTGGCGCCCTGGCGATGGCGGAACAGAACGAGGATGCCGCCCGCCGTCATAGAGAGGCAGAGTGTGAAGCTAAGCCAGAGAAGAAGAGTGTTGTAGTCAATCATGCCGCGAATATAGCACCGGGCAACACGACTGCATCACTACCAAAGTAGGAATTTGCAAATCACTACTTTGGTAGTTTGGCAGCGTTGCGGAATGCGCTTAATTTTGCCACCAGCCAACAACCTCAACTCATTGCAAGGAGATCGTCATGGAGAAAGAAGAAACCAATCTGCTGCCGGATGCAGACGGAGCCCCAGGGCCGACCAGTCATTCTGCGAGCGCTTACCCGAAGCCGGGCGTCGGCAGTGCCCTCGGCTGTGGCTGGCGCAAGATGCAGGACAATTTTCTGGTGTTCTTCCTGCCCGTGCTCGTCCTGGTGGTGATGGAGGTCCCGTTTCAGGGAGCGAATATGGGGGGCTCCGACGGTGACAGCGTGTCGCCCTTCTTCGGCCTGCTGGGGTTCGCCTACCGGTTGCTGTTCATGCCGGTGGTCAACTACGGCATCGACCTGGTGTTCCTGCGTGGCGTGCGGGGTGACCCGGTGGAAATGAAAAGCATGTTCGACGGTTTTAAGAACTACATCAATGTGGTGCTCACGGCGTTGCTGGTATTCGGGCTGGTCTGCATCGGCTTCATTGCGCTGGTGATTCCGGGCATCTATGTGGCCTGTCGTCTGGTGTTCGCGTCTTATCTGGTGATGGATGAGGGCATGGAGCCAATCGCGGCTGTCGAGGCGAGCTGGCGGATCACCCGGGGTCACACCTGGACAATCTTCCTGCTGGGGCTGACCTCGTTCTTCCTGTTTGTATTGGGGATGGCATTACTGCTGGTCGGCATCTTCCCGGCGATCATGTGGATCAAGGCTTCGTTTGCCTCGCTGTATCTGTCGATCACCCGTGCCGATACGACTGTGTAAGGCGCTCATCTCATAAGCCGGTCGCCTGCCCCTCTCTCATGGCGGGGGCTGGCAATCCGGGATAATATCCTCCGCGCGTGCAAGTCTTCGAAAATCTGCCTCAGTCAATCAATCACAGGGAAGGAGTGGCCATGTCACAGCAACGTGTTATTGCAGTTATGCCTGTCTATAAAACCGTCATTGCGTTGGTCCTTGCGACTGCTCTCGTCTCTCCTCTTGCGGGCTGTGCCAGCGCTGGCACATCTGGACGTCCGTTGCTGCAGCCACCGGGTTACGCCAGTGTCTTCGAGGACAACAACTTTCTGGTGCGTTGTGGCACCAAGTGGGTGTCCCTGCCACGCCAATCCATCGATCATTTCTTCAAGGAGGACGGAGCAGAGAAGACTCTTCGGGAATTCTGCGGGGAGTACCGCAGCGGGACGCTCTTCAGAAGGTGAGGCACGCCTGCACCGGGGAAGCGGTGTTATGATCCGGATCGCTACGCTGCCGTATCAAGTCAAACCCTCTACCGTTACAGATCACCGCCAGAAAAGGAGTTGTCATGTCGTCACGACGTGCCTTTGCAGTAATGTCAGTATGTATGTCCGTGCTTGTCTCATGCGCGAGCGATGGTGGACAGTCGCAGCAGCCAATGGTCCTGCCTCCTGGCTACGCGATTATTGAGGATGGCAACTTCCGGATCCGCTGTGGCATGACCAACGTGTTCCTCGCAGGAGCGGAGTTCTGGAGCCTCTTCAAGCCGGACGGCACAGAAAAGACCCGCAGAGAATTCTGCGCCGATCACCGCAGCGACACTCGCATCAGTCGCTGAAGTCTCGGCGCATGGCGTTGCAAACAGGTTGCCGCAAGCTCAGGGCAACCGGTACGCCACAACCTCATCCGTCGCCACAATCACCACATACTGCCTGCCTCCGGCGTCCGCATAGGTCATCGGATTGGCATTGCCACGTCTGGGCAGCGTCGTCTCCCACAACTGTGTGCCGGAGCGGGCATCCAGAGCGCGGAAACGATTGTCGTCGGTAGAGGCCATGAACAGCAGGCCGCTGGCGGTGGCAATCGCGGCGGCGCGGCCGGGTCTGCCGGTCTGCTGACGCTCAGCGGGCAGGCCCTCGGTGATGCCGACGGGCTGCTGCCAGACGATGTCTCCGCTTCTGCTGTCCACTGCAGTCAGGCGCCCCCAGGGCGGTGACTGACAGGGCCAGCGCGAATCTCCGATCTGCACGTCGAAGTTGGCTGGTCGCGGGCTGCGTCTCTCGAAGGGGAACGCCGCACCCGGCTCGGCCGCCTGCATCCAGCCGAAGCTGCCGACATCCTGCGAGAATACGAAGAGGTAACCCGAGGCCGGATCGAATGATGCGCCTCCCCAGTTCGGGCCGCCTGTCAGGCCTGGGAAGAGCAGCGTCGTGCGGGTGCTGGTCTCATCCGGACGATAGGCCCAGGGCGTGAAAGCACCCTCGTTGTGGATAGCGCCGACACTGGCCGCTAGCTCCGCACACGCCTGCGCGTGCTCGGCCGAGGTCTGCTCGGCACGCACCAGATCGCGCGGGGCGTAACTGACGCGGGCCAGTGCCGGTGGGTTCACCGGGATCGGCTGGGTCGGGAAGGCGTGCTCACCGGGCACTTCGCTAGGTGGCACCGCGCGCTCCTCGATCCCGTAGATGGCCTCGCCCGTAGTGCGATCGAGAATGTACAGATACCCGGATTTGGTGGTCACGCCCAAGGCAGGAATGCTGGCGCCGTCGCGCTCGATGTCGAACAGTGCGGGGGCAGCGGGTGGATCGTGATCCCAGAGGTCGTGATGAATGGTTTGAAAGTGCCAGGCGTATTCGCCGCTGCGGATGTTCACCGCCACTATCGAGTTGGCGAACAGGTTGGCACCCTCGCGGTCGCCCCCGTAGGCGAAGGGGATGGGCGAGGCCAGTGGCAAGTACAGCAACTCGCGCTCGGCATCCACGGTGAAATAGAACGGCCAGGCGTTGGCGCCGAGGCGGCCCTGCCAGCTGTCGCCTTCCCAGGTGTCGTGACCGAGCTGGCCCGGCTGCGGCACCGAGCTGAACTCCCAGAGCTTTTCGCCCGTACGCAGATCATAGGCGCGGGCATTGCCGATGCCGCCAGCGGCGCCACGCGGGGTGTTGGCGCCCACCACGACGATGTTGTCGTAGACCAGAGGAACGGAGTTGTAAGGAGTCACCAGATCGATGTTGCCCTGCGCACCGAAGGCGACGGCCGGAACTCCGGTGGCCGCGTCGAGTGCCATCAACTGCGTGCCGGCGGTGAAGAGGATGCGGGCGGCTCTGTCGCTGCTGCCAGCCCAGTAGGCGACGCCACGGCGTGAGGGCGTGTCGCCGCTGACGGTGTGCTTCCATATTTCGGTGCCGGTGGTCGGATCGAGCGCCACGATAGCGTCGGCGCCGGGCACGTACATGACGCCATCGACGACGATCGGGGTGGCCTGCGAGTTGGGTCCGTTCTCACTGGTGTCGCCAGCGCTGCGCAGTGAGTAGCGCCAGCCTGGGGTCAGCGAGCTGACATTGCTCGCGTCGATCTGCGTCAGTGGCGAGTAGCCGGTGCCTGCCAGATCGCCACGGTATTGTGGCCAGTCGACAGCGGGACCGTCTGCCGCGCTCGCGGCCTGGACTCTGAGACCGGCGCTGAGGCAGGCGCCCAGCACGGCTGTGGCGAGCACCAGGCTGCGCTTCCTGTGCCATCCGTTGTTGTTCATGGTGTCTCCCTTGTGCTGTTGTTCTTGATCGGCCTCACGCTAACACAATTCCAGAGGTAAGCGCGATGGCTGGCCATTCAGCGCAAGCCCCCTCTTTCCGTCGCTTTTTTTCAAGACCGGGCCACGCCGTCCTTGACAGCGCGGCGCAGTACGAGGACAGTTTCCGCGCACTCAATAATAATAACTGGAGGCTCCCCCGTGAAACTGAACAATCGCTGGCCCCTGCTGCCGCTTGTGGCTGCTGTCATGCTGACGTGGACTGGTCCGCTCGCCGCTCAGGCGCTGGCCAAAAACGTTCCCACCATCCCTCACGAACCTGTGGAAGGATTCATCAAACTGCCCGAAGGATTGTATTTCGGCGAAGTGCTGGGAGTGGCAACCAACTCTCAAGGGCACATCTTCATCTACACTCGCAGCGGCGACACGCGCCTGTTCGAATTTGACCAGAATGGCAATTACGTTCGCGAGATCGGCGCCGGACTGTACGGTCTGGAATTCGCTCACAAGGTGCGAGTGGACCGCGACGACAACATCTGGGCAGTCGACGAAGGCTCCAATCAGGTCATGAAGTTCAACCCGGAAGGCCGGGTCGTGATGGTGCTGGGGTACCGCCCCGAAGCCGTCAAGGGTGCGATCGAGCTGCCCGGGGGGGCGGGGCCGGATGAGCGCTACCTGTTCGGACGACCGACAGACGTCACCTGGGATACCGAAGGCAATATCTTCGTCTCGGACGGCTACATCAATCACCGCGTCGTGAAATTCACCCCGGATGGCCACTATGTCGGCCAGGTGGGCACCGGTCAGCGTGGCGAGGCCATCGACCAGTTCGATACGCCACACACCATCGCCTCGGACAATCTGGGCAATATCTATGTAGGCGACCGTGGCAATGCCCGCGTCAAGGTCTACAGCAGCGATCTGGAATTACTGGATATGTATGAAGAGACCGGTGACCCGTGGGAGATCTGTATCTCTGAGGGCGAGCACCAGTATCTGTTCGTGTCCAATTCCAACTCCGACAGCAATCCGGCGGCGTCCTGGGCGACCAGCGGCGAGGTCTACAAGATGGAGCTGGACGGCACGATCATCGGCAGGTTTGGCGAGGCTGGCAAGGCGGCCGGTCAGTTCCAGACCATTCATGGCATGGACTGTCGCGATCCCAGCGAGCTGCTGGTGGCAGAGATTTCTGCCTGGCGGGTACAGAAGATTCTTCTCGGCGAAGATCCCAGACCATAACCATTCAACACCGCCCGCTCAGAAGCGGGTGAGGAGTGAAACATGAAAAGTTCGATGCAATTAATGGTGCTGGCAGCCGCAGTCACGCTGGGGATGCAGACACATGCTCAAACACCGGTTACTGAGATAGCGTTTACGGCGGAGGATGCACTCAGCGGCTTCCCTGACGATATCCACATGGGCGAGGCCGCCGGGGTGGCGCGCAATTCCGATGGCGAAATCTTCGTCTACACCCGCACCGGCAACCCCACCATCACCCTGGGCGCTTCCCGCTATGTTTCCCACGGCGGCGCACGGTTGTTCAAGTTCAACGCCGACGGGGAGTATCAGCGCGAGATGGGGCAGGGGAGCTACGGCGCCCTCTATGCTCAGCAGGTGCGCGTGGATGGCGATGATTACATCTGGTCGGTGGATCAGATGTCCGGTCAGGTGGTCAAGTTTGACCAGGATGGTCGTATCGTCATGGTGATGAGCCGCAAGCCCGAGGCGATGCGTCTGCCAGCGCCATTGTTCGAGCAACCAGCCCGTGAAGGGGTGGGGGTCGAAGGAGAATCCTTCCAGGGGCCGACCGACGTGGCGTGGGATTCGCAAGGCAACTTCTATGTCGCCGACGGCATGCGCAACGCGCGCATCGCCAAATATGAACCCTCCGGGCGCTGGATCAAGAACTGGGGCAGCTATGGCGCCGCTGCGGGGCAATTCAACGTGGTGCATGGCATCGCCATCGACGCCGCCGACAATATCTACGTGGCCGACTACAACAACCAGCGCATTCAGGTGTTCGACACGGAAGGCAACGTGCTGCGCGAGATGAAGGGCTTCGGCTCACCCATGGCGATGTGCATCACCCCGGGACCGGAGCAGGTGATGTATGTCTCCAACTCCAACCCGCCGGA
>JAUSMU010000228.1 GCA_030645995.1 Gammaproteobacteria bacterium
ATCAAGCGCTTTCAGCCGACCTCCAAGGCAAAATATGTAGAGTTTCTGACATTGCATGATCCGCAAAGCATGCCCGGTCAGCGCTCTCGTTTTACGACCATCGAATGGCCCTATAGAGAAGGGCTCAGAATGGATGAGGCGATGAATCCGCTCACTTTGCTTGCGGTTGGCGTGTACGGTAATTACCTCCCTCCCCAAAATGGCGCGCCTATCAGGCTGGTGGTGCCGTGGAAGTATGGGTTCAAGAGTATTAAGTCTATTGTTAAAATTCGCTTCACTGAGAACGAGCCCGCAACAAGCTGGAATATGCTTGCTCCTGACGAGTATGGTTTCTATGCCAATGTGAACCCTTCTGTGCACCACCCTCGTTGGCGTCAAGATATGGAGACAAGATTGCCTCAAACACTGCTGAGCAGTTCTCGGAGCCCGACGATTTTGTTCAATGGATATGCAGACCAAGTGGCATCCATGTATACGGGAATGGATTTGGCCAAGCTCTATTGAGGCAGGCGTTAAAGCGGTGTATGCATGTATAGTCTGCTGAGATGGCTCGTTTTCTCCGTATGCCTTCTCCCGTTCGTCGCGATGGCGGCAGGCGTCTTTCGTAATACCCTTGGGCCCGACCCTGCGGATGAATTGGCTATTGGGACAGGTTTGTGGACTCTAAGATTCCTGTTGCTCTCGCTCGCGATTACACCGATAAAGAATGTCACCGGTTGGACTAAGTTATTCCCATTCAGGCGTACATTCGGATTGTTTGCCTTTTTTTATGGCTCCCTGCACTTTGTTATCTATCTCGCTTTCATTTTGCAATTTCGGTGGTCTGAGATTTTGAGCGACATACTTGAGAGGCCTTACATCACGGTGGGGTTTGCGGCCTATGTAATTCTCTTGGTGCTCGGATTTACGTCGAACAAGGTAAGTATTCGAAGGTTGGGGCGTCGCTGGAAGCAGGTGCATAGCCTTGTGTATGTTGCAAACATATTAGGGTTGCTGCATTTAGTTTGGATTTTGCGATCCGATCTTTCGGAAGCTGTATTTTATGGTACTATCCTGCTCCCGCTTTTGTTGTGCCGTGTTTATATAGCTTATGTAAAACGACGCTCAAAACAGCAAATTTTGTTCAGGTGCGGCAAGGACTAACTTTTTAGCGATTTATTAGGAAAGTATTAAAAAATTATCTAAAAATCAGCTTGCAAGAGAATGAATTAGACCTATAATGCGCGCCCTTGTGACGATATGTGCAAGGGTTAGAGGGAAGCGGAAAGCGAGCTTCCTAGGCAGTTGAAAGATTTCAAAATCTTCTCTTGCCAAGATTGAGCAAGTGCGTATAATGCGCGGCCTCCCAACCACGAAG
>JAUSMU010000114.1 GCA_030645995.1 Gammaproteobacteria bacterium
GATCCGCCAGTACTTCATCGCCAGCAATCTGGAAGAGGCACCATTCAACCGTGAAGCGCGCGACCTCATCTATCGCCGCGCCAAGAACGTCAACGACACGCTGCCGTTCGGCACAGAACAGAACCTGATGGAGCAGGGCTACCTCTCCGTGTATCACTCCATCAAGGCCGCCATCGTTCCAGACCACAAGTTCCGCGTGCAGTTCGGCGGGCCGCAATGCAGCAAGCCCTACAACGCCTCGCTGCTGAACATCTCCGGCATGAGCTTCGGCGCCCTCAGCGGCCACGCCATCAGCGCTCTCAACAAGGGCGCAGCCATAGGCAAGTTCGCGCACAACACTGGCGAAGGCAGCATCAGCACCTATCACCGTGAACATGGTGGCGACCTGATCTGGCAGATCGGCACCGGCTACTTCGGCTGCCGCAATCTGGATGGGACATTCAACGACACGGCCTTCGCCAGCAATGCCAGCGACGACCAGGTGAAGATGATCGAGATAAAACTCTCGCAGGGCGCCAAGCCCTCTCACGGCGGCGTGCTGCCCGGCGCCAAGGTGACGAAGGAGATTGCGCTCATCCGCCTGGTCGAAGTCGGCAAGACCGTCACCTCCCCCGCCAACCATCCCGAGTTCGACAGCCCCATCGGATTACTGCAGTTTGTGCAGCGCCTGCGCGATCTCAGCGGCGGCAAACCGACCGGCTTCAAACTGTGCATTGGCAAGAAGAGCGAATTCATGAGCATCGTCAAGGCAATGCTCAGCACCGGCATCCTCCCCGACTTCATCACTGTCGACGGTGCCGAGGGCGGCACCGGCGCCGCTCCCATGGAGTTCTCCAACCGGCTGGGGCTGCCGTGTCTGGAGGCGACCTACTTCGTGCATCAGGTGCTCACCGGCGCAGGCCTGCGCGACCACATCCGCATCATCAGCGCAGGTAAAACTGCGAGCGGCTTCGACATGCTTAGCAAGATCGCGGCCGGCGCCGACACGGTCAATGCCGCGCGCTCCATGATGCTGGCGCTCGGCTGCGTGCAGTCCAAGTCCTGCAACACCAACAAGTGTCCTACGGGCATCGCCACTCAGGACCCGGTGCGCGGCAAGGCCGTCGACATCGAGGACAAGTCGAAGCGCGTCGCCAATTACCAGCACGGCACCGTCCACGCCTTCCTCGAACTATGCGGCGCAATGGGCTACGACGACCCGGCCGACCTCAAGCCAAGCGACCTGTTCCAGCGCATCGACATGGAGCTGAAGCACTTCGATCAGCTTTACACACCCATCAGCGAGGGGCAGTTGCTGAACGGCAATGTTCCGGAGACATATGCGGAGGATTGGCAGAGGGGGAGTGGGGAGAGGTTTTAGGGTTCTACGAACGCGAATGTTCTCAACCCTGGTAAATTGAAAAAATCTATTCTTCTCGGTGTTACCCACTGACGTCCTGTCACAACACGCGTCCTATGCTAATAGAACCGCTTCAACTCACCTATAAATAATATCGCCCTGTCTATTCCGAATACTTTTGTGAGAATTTTCCTACATAAAAGTGGCGTTTTAAAATGTAGAGTTATCTACAAAATTAACCTACTCATGCTAAGGAAATTTCTTGATGAACTTCTTCAACTTTAAAAACGCGGTTCTTGCAGCAACATTAATGACCGGCTTAATTTCTGCGCCGTCACAGGCAGGACAGCTTACGACGATTAAGGCAGTTGCAGGTGTTGAGTTTCTCGGTTCCGGCAGTAACAATTTTGTAAAATACGCATTCATTGTAACAAGCAGTCCAATTACGTGCGGCGGTAACAGTTCAGACAGACTGAAGATTACTCTCGGGCAATTGTATATGGGCGCCTACCCTACAATTGATCCGTTTTTCGAAAACTACTCGACATTGCTCACGGCCGCTCAAAACAATCTGACAATTGAAATAAACGTTGCCAACCCCGCAAGCAATGGGACTTGTGAAATTCCACCTTCTTCTGCCGGATACAACCCGCAGCCATTACTCATTTACTTTCAATAGAGCCTAAGCTCAAGCAACTTCAAAATTTTCGTCGCCCACTTAGGGACGGTGTAAGCACTCTTGCATTTGAAGAAATGGAATTGGGATGAAAACAACATACAGATGGAAGGTCGGAAGACTGTTGATAGCCGCTGGCCTAACAGCGCTATTCTTTGCAAGCATGGCGAATGGTGCGCCCACTGCTTATAAAGCAACTCTTGTTGGTTTGTTGGATGCCACTGTGGCAACACCTGTTGACAGTGACGCTGACGGCTTCTCAAATGGTGCCGACCCAGACGACGACAACGACGGCTTAACGGATGTCTATGAGACTTCAGTAGGTCTCGATCCATTTGACAGCAGTGATGCTGCAATGGATTCAGATCACGACGGTGCAAGTAATCTTGATGAGTTCTTGGCGTCAAGCGATCCATTCGACTTCTTAAGCTGCTCTGGTGCCACTTGCGCCTTCGAGCCCGCCCCTCAACGCAATCAAATCTCAATCCCGCCGGTAGATACCTATTCTGACCAAGTTGGCGCCATTGCGGCAAGCATGGGCGTCAACGCCGTGGGCAATCTTACATACTCGATCCCACTATTCTCTTTTACGGGTACAGCAGGCCTGCAACCAAACCTGACTCTTTCTTACAATAGTGGCGATGGTAATGGATTAGTCGGGGTAGGCTGGTCTATTTCCGGGACTTCCATCATTAACCGGTGCCCACGGACCAAAGCACAAGATGGCGTCAACAGTAATGTGACCCTGGATCAGGCTGACCGGTTCTGCATTGACGGCCAGAGACTGGTACTCGCCGACCCTTCCCAATCTTACGGTGGGAATTTGGTTGAATATAGGACTGAGATAGACAGCAACAGGAAAGTTGTCAGCTATGGGGGAACCTTGACCGATGGACCGGAATTCTTCAGAGTTTGGGACGAAGATGGCAGCGTATCGGTGTACGGAAATACAGAAAATTCACGCGTCTATGCAAAGAGCGCGGTTTCAAAACCGATTATTTGGGCCAGGAGCGAAAAATATGACGCTCACAGTTTCGCCACAAATAGCGCCAATAAAATTGCCTATCAATATTATAATCCAAAGTATATGGGCGATGCTGACTACGGCAATATACGGCTGCTCGCTATTGGCTATGCAGCGTCAGAGCCAGGATC
>JAUSMU010000238.1 GCA_030645995.1 Gammaproteobacteria bacterium
TGTTTGATCTTGTGGGTCGCCGACTTCTCGATAATGGCCTTGTGCAGGCTGATGAAGCGACGGCTGTTTTTCACCTGCACGACGCGTTTGTGAGCATGTGCCGCGTCTCCCACTGTGAAGTCGTGGATCAAGGATGCCCACGGTTCGCCAATGTCGCTTAGCTGGGCGCCGAGCACCGACTGCCCGGGTGTGCCTGTCAATTTCTCCATGGTGTGGTTCCACATCACGATCTGATTCTGTTCGCCGAGCGAACAGACACCCAATGGCAACTCCAGCAATACCTGGCGGTGATAGCGGCGCAGATTGTCGAGATCTTCCGCCATCCCCGATAGATTGCTGCGATAGGCTTCGATGCGGCTTTCGATAACGTCTACATCCGTTGAGCCGGCCGCAGATTCGATGGTGTAAGGCAGGAAGCGATCGATTAGATCGTGGGCAATAGAGGGGCCCAACAGTCCCGAGAGGTTTGCTTCGAGCCTGCCGCGCAACAGGCGCATTGCATGCGGGCTCTTTTCCTGTTGATCAATCTTGAGGTCGCGCAAGGCTTGCAACACCTCGCGAGTAGCCGTGCGTTCGCCCAGTGGTTTGGTGAGCTTGGCGATGAATTCGTCGGGGCTGCGGGCGACCAGTCCAGTGCGGTTGCGACGACGAATGGTGTCCAGCGCGCAGATATCCGCCGACGCCCGTTCCTCTGCCGAGGTATGTGTCCAAATAGAGGTCATCACGAATATCAGGATGTTGCAGACGAGGGAAATGGCGATGATTTCCCGTGAGCTGAGATTGGTGAATTCAAGTAGATCGACTCCTGTCACGACGGGCAACATCAGGAACAACAGCCAGATCGCCACTCCCGTAAAGAGCCCGGCCATGTAGCCGTTCTTGTTGCCGCGTGGCCAGTACAGCAGGGCGACGATACTGGGCAGGAACTGCAGGCTGGCGATATAGGACACGTTGCCGATGGCGCGGACGCTGAGCTTGTCGTCGGGGATGTAATAGAACAGGAAGCCGATCCAGATCAGTGCCGCAATCAGTATCCGGCGTTTCCACAGCAGCCAACGGTAGATGTCGTTGCGTGCCGTGGGCTGGTAGACCGGCAGAATCAAATGGTTCAGGCACATGTTGGAGAGTGCGAGAGTGATGACAATGATCAGCCCGCTGGCGGCAGACAACCCACCCAGGAAACCTATCATCGTAATCAGCGGTGAACCGTAATCCGCGCCAATCGTCACAGGATAGAAATCCAGCGGGGCGGTGGAACCTGCCTTGAGCCCGGCCCAGAGAATGGGCATCACCGGGAGACTAAGCAACAGGAAGTAGAGCGGCAGCGCCCAGCTGGCCATGGTCAGCGCCTTGGGGTCGTTGTTCTCGTTGAAGATCATGTAAAACATGTGAGGGGAGGCGACCGCAGCGGTAAAAAACAGGATTACCGTCACGTGGAAGCTGCCAGCGGTGGAAGTATCCTTGATGCTGCTCAACAGTTCGGGCTGCGCCTGCAGCCACTGATCGAGCTCTGCGAAGCCGCCGAAACCCTGATAAATAGCGAAGCATCCCACGGTGAGCATGGCGAGCAGTTTCACGACGGATTCGAAGGCAATTGCCATTACCAGGCCCTCGTGTTTCTCGCGACCGGCACCACGGCCGGTGCCGAAGAAGATGGCGAACAAGGTGATCAGCAAACAGAATGTGGCGGCAAGGGTAGTCTGTGACGCTTCGGGAGCGAGAATTGCCACGCTGCTGGCAACCGCCTGAATCTGCATCGATAACAGTGGTGTGACCCCCATCAGCATGACGATTGTGGTCAGTGTGCCAGCAAGCGGGCTGCGATAGCGGAATGCCAGCAGATCCGCGAGAGAGCTGAGTTGATAGCTCTTGGTGATGTCCAGAATGGGGCGCAGCATGACGGGCGAGAAAAGGAATGCCAGCGAGATACCTATGAAGGGCGCCAGATAGCCGAAGCCGTCGCGGAAGGCACTGCCCGTCACGGCATAGTAGGACCAGACGCTGGCGAATACCCCCAGTGACAGCACATAGACGATGGGATGGCGGGTAATCCGCTGCGGAATCCAGCCCTTGTCGGTCGCCAAGGCGATGCCGAACAGCAACATCAGGTAGCAGATGCCCAGAATAAATAGCGTGCTCAGGTCAAAGATCATCGGAGTTTTGTTCCCGATGGCTGAAGGCGGCCAGTGCAATCACGAGTAGTCCAATGATGAAGGGGCGATACCAGGCGCCGTCTGGCTCTGCCAGCCAGTCAACACTCGTCAGGAAGAGCAGGTAACTGAACAGCATCAGCAGCAATGTGGCTCGTGTAATGTACAAAAGTTCTCTCGCAGATGTGTGTCCGTCCGGGGCAAGCGGACCTGATTGGATGCCGTAGCCGTGAGCCAGCCAAGCTCCTTCAACTGCCTGACTGGAGCGGAATGGTAGCTAACTTCGGCACCGCCTGTATATCCCAGTGCGCTGCTCCCCAGACGAGCAATTCCGTAGGTGACGCAGTTGCCAGATGCGGGTCGGGATGCCGTCCGGAAAACTGCCCCAAAAATTGCAGTGCCGCCAGCAATTGAGTTGTCGGTTGCTGCAGATCCAGTGGGGCAGCGAAGTGCTGTTTGCTGAGTTTCTGACCTTCGTTGTTCACCGCTACCGGTATGTGCGCGTAGTGCAGGCTCGGGAAACCCAGGAGTTTCTGCAAGTAGAGCTGACGTGGGGTGGAATCGAGGAGATCGGAACCGCGCACGATATGCGTGATGTTCTGAAAAGCGTCATCGACGACTACCGCCAATTGATATGCAAACAGGCCATCCTTGCGGCGCAGAACAAAATCCCCGCACTCGCGCAGTAGATTCTGCTGTTGTGGCCCCTGTATCGTGTCCACGAATTCGAAAATTTCATCAGGCACCACGATGCGCAACGCCCCTGCTGTCTGCTGCAATTGGCGCAGGCGGCAGCGATTGTCGTAGACCCCGCCCATGGCCTGAATCTGCACACGGGAGCAATCACAGCTGTAGATGAGACCGCGCTCCTGCAAATTCGCAAGCGCGTCGGCATAAGCGCCCAGGCGCTGACTCTGGTAGAGCACTGGGCCATCCCAGTGCAGGCCGAACGCTTCGAGTGTCGAGAGAATCTGTACCGACGCTTCCGGCGGTTCTCGAGCTGGATCGAGGTCCTCCATGCGCAATAGCCATAGGCCCTGCGCAGAGCGAGCATCAAGATAGCTGGCCAGTGCGGCTACGAGCGAACCGAAATGCAGGGGGCCGCTGGGAGAGGGGGCAAAGCGACCGATGTAGTCTGCCTTGTTGCTCATGGGTGCGGAAGTGGGCGGAAAGTCAGTAGCAAGTGGGAGAGGGCAGAGCGAGTCTGCCCGGGAGGAACACGGAGCGCCCTGTCAGGCGCCCCATTGCTTTTCCTTGATTTCGTCGAGGGTCTTGCAGTCGATGCACTTGCTGGCCGTTGGTCTGGCCTCAAGGCGACGAATGCCGATCTCGATGCCACAGGATTCACAAAAGCCGTAATCATCCTGAGCAATCTTCTCGATCGTGCTGTCGATTTTCTTGATCAGCTTGCGCTCGCGATCACGGGTACGAAGTTCGAGGCTGAACTCCTCTTCCTGTGTGGCGCGGTCGGCTGGATCAGGGTAGTTGGCAGCTTCGTCCTGCATGTGGTGAACGGTTCTATCCACCTCTTCCATCAACTGATTGCGCCAGTTGCGCAGGATGGATTTGAAGTGTTCCTTCTGATTCTCGTTCATGTACTCTTCCCCTTTCTTTTCCTTGTAGGGGGTGAAGTTCTTGAGAACAGGAGCAGTGGCTTGCTTGTCAGACATGGTTCGCTACGCCTCATTGCCCACACGGGGCTCGTCCAAAATAATCACTCGCAATCATTAACAGCGTGATGCCAGCACTGGGTCCAAAGAAAGCCCGGTAAGCTACCAGAATATTCTCA
>JAUSMU010000246.1 GCA_030645995.1 Gammaproteobacteria bacterium
CCTTCGACCTGATGCATGAGGGCAAGAGTATCCGTTCGGTGATACTGTTCTGATTTTCATGACCAATACCATGACGCCTGCCAATGCCACCGACAGCAACACCACACTGCAAAACGCGGTGCTGCTGATGGTATTGCTGAATGCCTTCACGACGCCGTTGATGCTGTCGGCCACCAATGTCGCACTGCCGGGCATCAGCGCGGACCTAAGGATGAGCGCCGTGGCGCTGAGTTGGGTGCCGCTGGCGTTTCTGATGGCCAGCGCCATGTTTGTCCTGTTGTTCGGCAGCCTCGCCGACCGCATCGGCCGCAAGCGCGTCTTCCTGCTCGGAACGGCGGCCGTCATCGTCACCTCTACCATCGCGGCACTCTCCCTGAATGGCCCCATGCTGATCGCCGCGCGCTTCCTACAGGGCATCAGCGCGGCCATGCTATATGCCACGCAGATGGCCATGGTCGCCTCGGTGTTCCCGGCACAGCGACGCGGGCGGGTGGTGGGGCTGGTGGTGTCGGTCATCTACGTCGGGTTGGCGGCAGGCCCACTGCTCGGCGGCTTTGTGATCGACACGCTGGGCTGGCGCTGGTCCTTTCTGCTGCAACTGCCACTGGCACTGGCGGTGTTGCTGATCGGGATGCTGCGTGTACCCGGAGAATGGCGCGCAGACGAACAGACACCCTTCGATTGGCGCGGCGCCCTCCTCTACAGCACGGCGATCATGCTGCTGTGTCTGGCAGTCTCGCGCCTGCCGGGCAGCGCTGGGGTGGCCCTCCTCGCCGCAGGCAGCCTCTGCCTCGTGGGCTTCGTGCGCCATGCGCTGCATTGCCCCGCGCCACTGTGGGATGTCCGGCTATTCTTCAGCAACCGGGTGTTCACACTCTCCAGTGCGGCGTCACTGATCATGTATACCGCCACTTATGCGAATGTCGTCATGCTCAGCCTCTACCTGCAGTATCTGAAGGCGTTGACGGCCACCGAAACGGGTCTGATGCTGATGCTGCAGCCGATCAGCATGGCCGTCCTCTCCCCGCTCGCCGGACGCTTGTCGGAGCGCGTGGAACCGCGCATTCTCGCCACAGCGGGGATGTCACTCACGGCTGTCGGCCTGGCCGTGCTGGCGA
>JAUSMU010000011.1 GCA_030645995.1 Gammaproteobacteria bacterium
GATGAATCCGACAGCGACATCCCCGTCTTCCGCTACCAATAAAATCCCGCGTTCATCCTTGTCAAATGCACACCAATGCTCCCAGTCACCTCCATTCCCATCCGGTTCTTTGAAGTCATTGGGCATATTTTCAAAATGCTCTTGGTTGATTTGGTCGGAAAGGATACAAGTCAGCTTCTTGTCTTCCGGTTTTAATTTTCTGATGATCATGCGTAAAATCCCAAGGGCCCGTTCGCCACCTTTATTGCACCAGCTCAATCCTCTCTACATCACCGATCTGTGAATACGCGGACGTGATGACACTCTCGCCGACCGAGAGTCCTTCACGTACTTCTACAAAACGGTTGTTGCGTCGGCCGGTGACGATGTTACGGCGAGCGGCGTAGTTTCTTTGCGCATCCACGACGAACACCCAGTTACCGCCGGTGTCCTGAATGAAGCCACCGAGTGGCAGCAGCAAGGATTCCACAGGATTGCCCAAAGTGAGATCCAGCTGCAGCGTCTGTCCGCGACGGATGTTGTCGGGCGTCCCACCTTCGAAGATGAGATCCACAGTGAAGGTACCTTCCGTGATCTCCGGATACACCTTCAGTACGCTGGCCTGAAACTGCTGGCCAGCCAACGTGAAGCGTGCAGACTGACCCGGCGCGACCCGTGTTACATAGTATTCATCAACCTGCGCGACGATCTTGTACTGGTCGATCACGTCGATCTGGCCGAGGCGCTGTCCTCGGATCTTGTTCTCGCCGATCTCCACCGGCAGCGAGGTCAGCTGTCCGGCAACCGGTGCGCGCACCAACAGGTTCTCGAAACTGTTCAAGGAAAGTGTCAGGTTGTCCTGCAATTTGCTCATCTGCCCGGCGATCTGCAGTGTTCGCTCCTTGCGGATGCGCTCTTCCAGCACTTGCCGTTCCATTGTGTTCGCGTGAATCTTCTTCTGATAGGCCAGCTCGTCGGAGATCGCGTCGTAGTCTTCCTTCGACACCAGATTGTTGCCCAGCAACTGCTCCAGTCGTTGCTTCTGACGTTCGAGCACCTTGATGCGATACTCGGTATCGATCAACGCACGTTCGGTCATCAGGCGCGTGGTTTCCAGACCGTTGCTGATGTTGGCGAGGTTATTCAGCTGCTCAGTGGTCTGCGTGTCATTGCTTGCCACCTGTAGCTGCAGATCGCCATTGCTCAGTTGCAGCAATGGTTGTCCAGCCTCCACGAAGCTGCCTTCCTCTGCCAACACTTCCTCCACCACGCCGCCATTGACGGCATCAAGGAAGACACTTGTGAAGGGCTGGATGGTGCCGCGAATCGGCGTGACATCCTCGAAGGCGCCCAATGTCACTTCCGATACCACAAGTTGCTCGGCATCCACTCGATACGTGCTGATCGTAGCGTCTGCCAGCATGCCCTGCAGAAACCAGAGTGCTCCTACCACGCCAACAGCCATCACGCCCCACTGCCAGAGTGGTCGCCTCTTCTTTTCTATAACCTTGTCCATAATTGCAGAACTTCCCTAACCCTGAGCGCAGATACTTGACTTACTTAAACTTTCTCCAATCCGAAAGTGTCGACTATCAGAGGCCGAAAATGTGCTCAAGAACCTGCTTCACTCACTATTCGCCCATCCAGCACACGGACAATTCGCTTACCCACCGCCGCATCTTCAGACGAGTGCGTCACCATCACAATCGTTGTGCCTTCCTCGTTTAACGTGCTGAGGATTTTCATCACTTCCGCCCCATGTTCGCTGTCCAAGTTACCGGTAGGTTCGTCGGCAAGAATTATGTTAGGTGAATTCACGATCGCCCGCGCTACTGCCACTCGCTGCTGCTGACCGCCTGACAGCTGCTGCGGAAAATGCTTCATACGGTGCACCATATTCATCTTGTCCAGCATGGCCTCGACTTTCTTCTTGCGCTCGGCGGCGGGTGTCTTCGTATAGATTAGCGGCAACTCCACGTTCTCGTACACCGTCAACTCATCGATCAGGTTGAAACTCTGAAACACGAAGCCAATGTTCTGCTTGCGCAGCATCGCGCGCTGGCGCTCGGAGTAGGAAGAGACTTCTTCACCGAGAAACCAGTATTTGCCGCTATCAGGATTGTCGATCAGGCCCAGGATGTTCAACAGTGTGGATTTGCCACAACCGGATGGGCCCATGATGGAGGTGAACTC
>JAUSMU010000265.1 GCA_030645995.1 Gammaproteobacteria bacterium
CCATCGATCCAATCGTGACGACGGCGGGCAGTGTCAATTTCAATCAGATCGTCGAGTTCTCCACCTCACGACGCACCGGCTCACTGGATCTGGACAACCTCAATTTCCTTGACCCCAATTTCACCAGCTTCACCCTCTCCGTGGGGGACGAGACGCTGCAGATCGAACTGATAGAAGATTATCGTGCCGCAGGTGGAGCAGCGGCCAACCTGGGTGAATACTCAGACTCTGGTCTTGAGGCCCTGGAAGACGAGATTCAGAGTCAGATCAACCAATCTTCACTCCCGGGCGCCGTGAAGGTATCGATCGCGGCCAACGGTCAGTTCGTCTTCGAGATTACCGATTCATCCGAGTATGTGTTGAAGGTGGAGTCCGACAGTCTGCCGGCGAGCTCGCAGGGCGGCCTGGATGTCAGCAATGGCTACGACTTCGCCACCACGCCTTACACCTTTACGGTTTCATACGAAATCGGTGGGGAACCGGCGGTGGTCTCTGGCCCCATCACTCTGGACACGGATTACGAGACCGGCACTGCGCTGGTGGATGCCCTGCAGAACCTGATCAATACCGAGATGGGCTTCACCCCTGGCAACATCAAGGTGGTGGCGGGCATGGATCCGCTGACCGGTGAACTGACTATCGAGACTGAAGATACCGGGCCGGATTCGTTCCTGTCGGTGCTGATCAGTGACCCGGCCGTAGTGCCTTCGCCTTCCGTGATCGGTGATACTAGCGCCCTTGTCGATCAGCGCGCTGCGGGGTCTGGCCCTGGCCTGGACTTCGGTGCTGTGGCAACCTTCTCCGGCAACGAGTATGACAACACGGGACTGGTCGCGGTCTCCAACGGTTACACCAAGGAGATCATCGACGTCGTTGACAATCTGGGGAATCGGCAGCAGATAACTGTGCCAGCCGGGGCCTCCGCCAACGCCGTCGCTGCGCTGTTCTCCAATGTCGCCGGCATTGCGGCCAGGGCCACCACGGTCGCCTACATCACCGGCACCAACAGCGGTGACCCGGAAAACAAGGGGTCCGTCGATCCGTATGTCGACCCCAACCTGCCGTTGCGCTTCGCCATCAATGGCATCAACTTTGAGTCGACCCAGGTGCAGCCCTCCGATCGCTACACGGATCTGGCCAATCAGATCAATGCCTCTTCCGGCAATCTGACGGCGAAAATCGTCGCCAATGCCGACGGCGACCCCGTTCTGGAAGTCACCGAGAACAATGGCCTCGACCTGGTCTTCAGTGGCGGCACGGCTGGGCGCGGCTCCATCACTGTGACCGGCTCCACACGCGACCTGACCACCGGCGTCCATGAGATTGCCGTCAATTCCGTGAGCTCACAGATCGACAATCTTGCGAACCTCAACAATGACGCCATCGTCATCGGAGGGGTAGTGGACTTCACCCTGGATGAAAATGTCACCATGCAGGATGCGCGCAAGCTTCCGAACGGGGCAGACATCCAGGTGACCCAGAGCAGCATCTTCGGCAATATCGACGAAGCCGACGCCCTGCAGGGCACCAAGTTTGAGCTCAATACCTTCGATCCCGAGGATGCCAACACCTACTATCGATCCACGGCGATCGCGGTGTTCGACAGCCTCGGTAACCAGCACACACTCACCCAGTTTTTCGTGAAGGAGAGGCCCACCGATTTGAATCCGGATGGCAGCCTGTGGAGCGTGTACTTCCAGATCGACGGCAAGGACATCGGCTACGATCCCGGCTCGACAGATGAGGGGGCCTCAATGGCCAAGGCCAACCTGCGCTTCGCCGCCAATGGCATGTATGACATCACTCAGGAACCAATCTACATCACCAACTGGACACCGCTGGACTCTTCCGGGCAGCCGGCCGGAGCGGGCCCGGTGCCGGGTGATAACACGGTGGCCGAGCTGACCACCAACTCCAACTTCAAGATCGATCTGACCAAGCTGACGCAGTTCGGCGGTGATTTCGCCGTGCAGTCCAACACCCAGAACGGTTTTGCCAAGGGGCAGCTAACTGGCCTGGAAATCGACACTCGCGGACTGATGTCTGCGCGTTTCTCCAACGGGCAGTCGAAGATCCTCGGCGAGGTGGCGCTGGCGGATTTCGCCGATCCATCGAAGCTGGCCAACATAGGTGGCACGCGCTTTGCAAAAACAGCAGAGTCAGGTGAAGGAACCCCCAGTGGTGCCGGCACCGCCGGTCTGGGTGCGATCCAGTCGGGCGCCTTGGAAGACTCGAATGTGGACCTCTCGGAACAGCTGGTGCAGCTGATCGTATCGCAGAGAAACTTCCAGGCCGCCGCGCAGATCATCGAGTCTACCGACTCCGCGACGCAGACCATTATCAACCTGTAACCCCAGTCTTCAGCTTCTGATGCCTGGGATCACTAAACAGGCAACAGGAGCAGAAGATGGATAAAGCACTCTATGTCGGCATGAGCGCCGCCACGCAGACCATGGTCGCGCAGGCGGTGCATGCCAATAACCTGGCCAATGCGAGCACGGCCGGCTTTCGCGCCGATCTCGCCCAGGCCAGTGCGCTGCCGGTGACGGGGGACGGGTTCGCATCGCGCGCCTACACCCGTGTGGAGAATCCCGCCACCGACTTCACCAGTGGTCCGCTGCGCCAGACCGGCAACGATCTGGATCTCGCCGTCAATGGTGAGGGCTGGATCGCCGTGCAGGCTGCCGATGGCAGCGAAGCCTACACCCGTGCCGGCGAGTTGAAGCTGACGCCTTTCGGCGAGCTGCAGACCGGAAGTGGCTTGCCGGTATTGGGCAATAACGGTCCCATCGCCTTGCCGCCCTTCGAGAAACTCGAGATCGGTGCCGATGGCACACTCTCCATTCGTGAACTCGGTCAGGGGCCGGAGGTCATCTCCGCGCTCGACCGCATCAAGCTCGTCAATCCCCCCAATCAGGACCTCGTCAAGGGTGCCGATGGTCTGTTCCGCCGCCGTGATGGCGCACCGGAAGAGGCAGACGGCAACGTGCGCGTGAGTTCCGGCTTCGTGGAGGGCAGCAACGTCAACGTCGTCGACGCCATGGTGGAGATGATCAGTCTCACTCGCAGTTATGAGATGAGTATCAAGATGATGCAGACGGCGCAGCAGAATTCCGAAATCTCGGCACAGCTGTTGCAGGTGCAGTAACAAAGAGTCCAATAACGAGTTGTAACACGTTGGCTTCAAACCCAGGAAAAACATCATGCATCCAGCACTCTATGTATCGAAAACCGGACTCGCGGCTCAGGACAAACAACTGACCAGCCTCTCCAACAACCTCGCCAACGTGGGCACCAATGGCTTCAAGCGTGACCGCGTGGTGTTCGAGGATCTGCTGTATCAGATCTATCGTCAGCCGGGCGCCGCCTCGACCCAGGACACCGAGCTGCCCTCCGGGCTGCAGATCGGTACCGGTGTGCGCACTGTCGGCACCCAGAAGATTTTCTCCCAGGGCGCTCTGAAAAATACCGAAGAGCAGCTGGACGTGGCGATCAACGGCCGTGGTTTCTTTCAGATCCAGATGCCCGACGGCAGCGCCGCCTATACCCGTGACGGGCAGTTTCACCTGAGCTCCGACGGCCAGCTGGTGAATGCCTCGGGCCTGACCCTCAACCCCGGTATCAGCATTCCGACCAATGCCAGCACCATCACCATCGGTACCGATGGCACTGTCAGCGCGATGGTCTCCGGCGAGACCGCACCCACCCAGGTGGGCACGCTGCCCTTGGTCGATTTCGTGAATCCGGCCGGCCTGCAGGCGATGGGCGGCAACTTGTTCCGCGAGACGGCATCCAGTGGCAGTCCACAGGAGACGACACCCGGCCAGAATGGCGTGGGGGTGCTTGTGCAGGGCTCGCTGGAAAACTCCAATGTCGAGGTGGTGGAGGAGCTGGTCAACATGATCACGACGCAGCGTGCCTACGAATTGAACTCACGCGTGATCTCCACCGCAGATCAGATGCTGCAGTTCATCAGCCAGAATCTTTGATGTGTTTTCCGCGCCCTTAGCAGCGCACTGAGAGGTCAATATGAAAACCAACAACATCTCCACCACCGTTAGTCTGCTGGGCCTCTGTCTGTTGATTGTCGGCTGTGCCGCGCAGCCGGTGGCGCTGCCAGAGCCCAACGACCCGCGCTTTGCTCCGGTGCTCACGCAGAGTGTGGCGCAGCTGCCACAGGCAACCGGCTCGATCTATTCGGCCCGTAGCGCCGTCGACCTCTACCAGCGTCGTGCGCACAGGGTAGGGGACGTGCTGACCATCGCCTTGAACGAGGCGACTTCGGCCAGGAAATCCTCCGGCACCTCTCTTAGTCGCGAGAATCAGTTGACGGTCAACGACGCCGCTGTGCTGGGGAATGGCTTTCTCGGCACTGGCCTGAATCTGGCCAGCAATGCCTCCAACGCACTGGATTTCGCGGGCACTGGCGAGAGCGACCAGAGCAACCAGCTGACTGGCAGCATCACCGTCACGGTCGCCAATGTGCTGCCGAATGGATTGCTGGAGGTGCGCGGCGAGAAGTGGCTGCAGTTGAACCGGGGCAACGAATTCATTCGCATCAGTGGGCTGGTGCGCAAGGAAGACATTTCGCCGGACAACACGATTCTGTCCACCCGAGTTGCCGATGTGCGCATCGCCTACAGCGGTACCGGCACGCTGGCCGACACCAACGAGGCTGGCTGGCTGACGCAGTTCTTTGTCGGCAACCTGTGGCCTTTCTAGGTTGGTTTTTCAGCTCAAGACAATTATTTGGATCATCGCAGGACCAAACAGGCAGGAACACGACATGTTGACGACCATCAGAAAGACCACGACCAATCCGCTGCTCGCTCTGTTGCTGACGGTGGCGCTGAACGCCAGCGTGTGGGTGGCTCCGGCCAGCGCCGATCGTCTCAAGGACATCACCAACCTGCAGGGTGTGCAGGCTAACCAGCTGGTCGGCGTCGGTCTGGTGACGGGGCTGGATGGCACGGGTGACCAGACCACGCAGGCGCCGTTCACGGCAGAATCCTTCCGCGCGTACCTGAATCAGTTCGGCATTCCCTTGCCACCTGGCGAGAACTTCCAGCTTTCCAACGTCGCGGTGGTGTCGGTGCAGGCGGAACTGCCAGCGTTTACCAAACCAGGGCAGACCATCGATATTACGGTGTCTTCTCTGGCCAACGCCGAGAGTCTGCGCGGCGGCAGCCTGGAGCGTACCTTCCTGCAAGGCGTTGATGGCGAGGTCTATGCTATCGCGCAGGGTAACCTGATCGTCGGTGGCCTCGGGGTTGGCACTGCCGAC
>JAUSMU010000267.1 GCA_030645995.1 Gammaproteobacteria bacterium
TCGAGCGCTGTCAGGAAGAAGGCCGGGCTGATGATGTAGACCACGCCCTTGCCATCGACTTCGGCATAGGCGACGCCCTTGCCGTAATCCTGACGCATGGAGTATTCCCAGCGGAAGGTGTTCGGTTCACGGTAAGACCACAGCGTCTCACCAGATTCCGGGTCCATCGCGATCACATGGCGGCGCGGACCGGCGACGGTAAACAGTTTGCCGTCGACATAGCTTGGCGTTGAACGACCGGAAGCCGCCGCAAAGCTGGCGCCATCCCAGACCCAGGCTTCTTTCAGTTCGCTGAAATTCTGAGGAGTAACGTTATTGGCAGGAGTGTAACGAGTGTGGTGAGCGTTTCCGCCCAGATGAGTCCATTCCACAGTGTCCTGGGCCTGAGCCGGGATAGTCGCGGCCATCAGAAGCCCCAATGGCAGGGCCTTCATCAGTGACCGGGTCAATGAACGCCAGCGATTGCTCACCGGTTGCCGGGAATCTCCCGACCTGACATGCTCTCTTATCATTATTTTTTCCTCACTGAGCAAAATTAAACTGCAGACAAACAGCGATCCAGCTTCTGTTGCAACCTTGGTCTTCCCCTGCGGCGAAGATTAGCGCAGGGTTCAGGGCAAGTCCAACAAACAATCAGGCACTGAAGACGGCCTAGCCTCGGGTGACAACGCTGCCCGGCGAGTCGATTGTGAACGAGCAACCCGCGCTCAATTCCTTCATCAACGCCCCCAGTGTTGCCTGCATCTGCTCCCGAAACTGCCAGGGGGCGTTAATGATCAGCATGCCTGAACCATGCATCCCGAAGTCCTCTGCCTGCTCCTCCACACTGAGCTCGATACTCAACAGATCGGGCAGGTTTTCGCGGGCAAACGCCGACTTCAGCCAGGCGCTGCGATCACGCTGACGCGCCAGCAGGGGATACCACACCGCAACGATGCCGACGGGCCAGCGCCGCTGCAGCTTGAGCACGGTATTGACCACTTTTTGGTAGTCTTGTTTGTCTTCGTAGGCGGGATCAATCAGCGCCAATCCCCGGCGCGGCTCGGGCGGAGTGATCGCCAGCAGCCCCTCGAAGGCATCGCGCTGATGAATGCTGACGCGATCATCGGTTCCCAGACCGTGCAGGTGATTGAAGCGCAGCTCTTCCACTTCGGCCGGGTGCAGCTCCAGCAGATGCATGTGATCCTCTGCCCGCAAACAGTCGGCGGCCAGCAGCGGTGAGCCCGGATACCAGCGCAGCCTGCCATCCTCGTTAAGTGCGCGAACGCGTCCCACATACAAACTCAGAAGGGGGTCATCCGAGCGGCTATGCCAGACGCGCGAGATGCCCGAGGCGTGCTCGGTATTCAGGCGGGCCTCGGCGCTATTCAGGTCGTAGACCCCGGCACCGCTGTGGGAATCAATGTAAGTGAAGGGCTTATCTTTGCTGAGAAGTCTCTGCAACAGCCCCAGCAATACCAGATGTTTGAGCACGTCGGCGTGATTGCCGGCGTGATACCCGTGACGATAACTGAGCATCAAGCTCTCCTGTCAGATGGGTCGAGGCTCGGCAATCCCGTGCTTGTTCGCAAAATGGGGATTGGGCGATACCAGTGAACCGACAATCATACCGACAAGGCTGGCGAGCAAGCCTATCAATTGCGGCTCGAAGGCGATCCCGGGGATAAATATCTCCAGGAATAACCAGCTTCCCAGCCCCATAACGATCGACAACGTAGCGCCCAGATTGCTCGCCCGACGCCAGAACAGACCCGCCGTCAGGGGCACGAACACCCCGGCCAGGGTGATACGGTAGGCATTCTCCACCATGGCATGGATGTCTGAACTGGACAAGATGGCGTTGGCCACGACCAGCAGCGTGAAGACAAACACCGTCCAGCGCGTGGAGGTCAGCAGCTGCTTGTCAGTCATGTTGGGGCGGAAGTTTTTCAGCACGTTCTCGGTGAAGGTCACCGACGGTGCCAACAGTGTTCCAGAGGCGGTACTCATGATGACGGAGAGTAGCGCGCCAAAGAACACCGCCTGCAGCCAGAACGGCATATGGGTAATCACAAACGTTGGCAGAACCAGCTGGGCATCCTCTGCCATCAGGCGCGAAGTCATCTCCGGGGCAACCATGCTCGCACTGTAGGCCAGGAATAAAGGGACCGCCGCGAAGAAAAAGTAAGCAATGCCGCCGCAAGTGGTTGCCCACACGGCAACCATCTCATTCTTGGAGGTGTTGACGCGCTGGAAGACGTCCTGCTGAGGAATCGAGCCCAACGCCATCGTGAACAGCGCCGCCATCCAGCCCAGGATGTCTACCAGATCCATGGTGGGCAGCCATTCAAACTTGCCCTCGGCGGCGGCCTTCTCGATTACTACCGATATTCCGCCAGCCATGTCGGCTGCGTTGTTGGTCACCAGCATCAGACCGATCACGATGATGATCATCTGCAGGAAAGTAGTAACCGCCACCGACCACATGCCTCCGAACAGGGTATAGACCATCACCACGGCAGCACCAATGATCATGCCTTGCGTCATCGTGACGGTCCCCTCGGATAGCACGTTGAAGACCAGACCCAGCGCCGTCACCTGAGCTGAAACCCAGCCGAGATAGGAGAGCACGATACAAGAGGAGAGGATCAGCTCGGTTTTCTTGTTGTAGCGGATATGAAAGAAGTCACCGAGGGTAATCAGTCTGAGTCGATAAAGTGGCAACGCGAAGATCAGTCCGAACAAGACCAGACACAATGCCGCGCCCAATGGATCCGAGGTCAGCCCCCTGAATCCTTCGTCGAGGAAGGTTGCGGATATTCCCAGCACAGTCTCGGCACCGAACCAGGTGGCGAACACCATGGCCATCACCATCGGCATGGGCAGACTGCGGCCCGCAGTGATGTAATCGCTGGCCGAATGCACGCGGCGAGAGGCGACCAGACCAATGGCAATGGAGATAACAAGGTATGCAACAACGAGTGCCAGCAGCATAATTTATCCCTGAAGTAATTGATGTTGAATCCGACACACACGTCCGCGAGCCCGCGCAAGACCTGTTCCAGCCTCCCCGCTTTACGGCTCAGGGGCGCATAATATAGAAATTTTTCCCATAAAAAAAAGTATTTTTTCCCACCCCTGACAGCATCGTCAGCGACGCCACAACTACTTGATAGCAATGGGAAATCAAAACAATTGGCGACGCCTGACAGCAATTCAAACATTAATGCCCTGCTGCGGTGCTCTGAGGGGCATTCTGTGCTAGTGTACGAACACCGCGCGGGTCACTCCCGAATCAATCTCCAGAGCATTTTGTGGCCATCAATTTCTACAGAAAAATCAGACGCAATATCAGTGAAGATGGCCTGATCGTCAGCAGCTCCGGATTTCTCGTCAACACGATGGTCGGCAAGATCGACTTCTCACGACCTTTGAAAATTCTTGAAATCGGCAGTGGCAAGGGGCCGTTCACCCGGGAAATCATCCGCAGAATGTCGACTGATTCAACTCTGGTTGTCTGCGAGATCAAGAGCGAGTACAACCCCTGGATCGAACGGCTGATGGAGGAGCATCCTCACAAGCAAGTCAGGCTCCATAACGGCTGTGTTACCGGCCTTCTGACCGCGCCCGAACTCTACGACGTCATCGTGTCATCGTTGCCACTGAAAAACTTCACGAAAATGAACGACCAGAATGCTTTCCTCTACCGCTTGATCGCGGGCTTCAAGTTTGCTCTCAACAACGGTGGCATTTATCTGCAATATCAGTACTTCAAGAGCAACAAGGCCGATATCGAGGCCGTGTTCGGGAAAGAGATGGACGAAATCGATTTCGTGCCACTGAACATCCTGCCCGCATTCGTTTACAGCATGACCAAGTGATAGCGAAGCTTTGACCGTGAAAAAAGCAACTTCTGGAACCGGAAAATCGATTGGTCTCTATCTTTGGCTCGCCCTGATTGTCAGCTGCCTTTCTCTTTATGTCCTGCGACCGGACCTTTTCGCGCCAGAGCGAGCTCAGCACTTCTTTTCCGACAATCTCATCAGCGGCCTGATGATTTTCTTCGTGATTGCGACTCTGCGCGGATTCACGCTGATCCCACTGACGCCGTTCGTGCTGGCCGGCATTCTGGTATTTCCTCCACTGCCCCTGTTTCTGGTCAATCAGGCTGCCGTGTATTCGTCCACTGCCATCCTCTACTACATGACGCGCGTGATGAAGTTTGATCACTTCTTTTACGACAAATACCCGGCACAGGTCGAGAAGCTGATCCTGTTGTTGAACAAGCGCGAGCTGCCCGTCATCACCCTGTGGGGGTTCGCACCTTTCACCCCGACGGACATGATTGTCTGCATCTGCAGCGTGCTGCGCGTCAGCATCTGGAAGACGCTGCTGGGAGTGTCAATCGGCGAGGGCGTGATTTGCGCCATCTATATTTTCGGTGGTTCAGTCAGCCTGACCGCACTCATGAACTTTCTCCAACCCTGACGCCGGATGCACCTCGGGCAGACCACAGGTAGACCAACATGACTACAACCAAGCCCTCAGCGCCGGACACCCGCCAGCACGCTCTCTTTATCACCTGTTCCAAAGGCCTCGAATCCTTGCTTGAGCAGGAGCTGCTGGGCTGCGGCGCCGACAAGGTCCGGCAGAGCGTGGCGGGCGTGTATTGTTTTGCGACACTGGCAACGGCCTATCGCATCATCATCTTCTCGCGCCTGTGCAACCGCGTCATTCTGCTGGTAGCCGAAGGGCCCGTGCTCACGGCCGAAGACCTGTATGCCAGCGCCGCCACCGTGGACTGGGGAGATCACCTGCTGCCCGGACAGACACTCGCGGTCAGCGCCGCCGGCGGCACCGAACACCTGATTCATACCCAGTTCATCGCGCAGAAAATCAAGGACGCCATTGTCGACCAGTTCCGCAGCAAAGGCCTGGCGCGACCCGATGTATCCCGCGACGCGCCAGACCTGCTGATTCACGCGGTCATCAAGAAGGATCGCCTAAGCCTGGGCATCGACCTGGCCGGGGCCAGCCTGCATCGCCGCCATTACCGCACCGAACAGGGCGAGGCGCCGCTCAAGGAAACCCTGGCAGCCGCCCTGCTGATGCGCGCTGGCTGGCCGCAAAAGGATCTCGCTGACCCTCTGTCGCCTCACCCTCTGTTATGGGACCCGATGTGTGGCTCGGGAACACTCTTGATCGAAGGCGTATTGATGGCGCTGGACATAGCGCCGGGGCTGGTGCGAGGCAGCTCGCTCACGCGCTGGCCGCATCACGACCAGCAGGCGATGGCCGCCGTGGTGGCTGAGGCACAGGCGCGCAAAGAAGCTGGAGCCAATTGGCAAGGCCGCGCCTTTGGCAGCGATATCGACTCACGCTCCATCGGCTTCGCGCGCCGCAACGCAGAGCGTGCCGGTGTCGCCGCTTATATTGAATTTGTGGAATGCCCCATCACCGAGGCCGTGCCACCAGCTACTCCGACCCTCGTGATCTGCAATCCTCCCTACGCCGAACGGCTGGGAGAACAAACCGAGGTCGAACTGCTTTACGGCGAACTCGGTGCCCTGCTGCGCCGTCACGCCATGGGCGCCAAGGCTGCGGTCTTCACCGCCAAACCCGAATGGGGCAAGTTGCTGGGCATCCACAGTCACAAGCAATATGCGCTGTTCAATGGCGCACTGCCGGCCAAGTTGTTGCTGATGAATGTCACACCCGAGGCAATCTACCAGAAGCATGCGGCACCGACGCAGCCACCTGTCGGTCAGGATTCCACTACCAGCACGACACCAGAAAGACCGCCTGCTCCGGCACCGATGCCTCTGGACAACGGCGCGCAGATGTTTGCGAACCGCCTGCGCAAGAACCTCAAGAACCTTGGCCGCTGGGCGCAGCAGCGCGGCTATGAGTGCTACCGGCTCTATGATGCCGACATGCCCGAATATGCCTTCGCCATCGATTGTTACGGCGAGCATATCCACATGCAGGAGTACAAGGCGCCCCTTTCCATTGGCGAGGAAGATGCAGCCCTGCGTCGGCGGCAGGCCTATCAGGCACTGTGCCAGGTCATGGAGCAAACCCGGCAGATTCCGGCGCGCAATGTCACGCTGAAGGTGCGCGAACGGCAGCGTGGCAACGAGCAATACCAGCCGCTGCAAAAGAGCGGTGAGGATTTCGTGGTGACGGAAGGCAATGCGAAATTCATCATCAACCTGGAGCGCTATCTGGACACCGGGCTGTTTCTGGACCATCGCCCCATTCGTCTGTGGATCGGCGAACACGCACAGCACAGCCGCTTCCTGAACCTGTTCTGCTACACCGCCACGGCGACAGTCCATGCGGCACTGGGAGGAGCTCATTCGTCCACCAGTGTTGATATGTCGCGCACCTATATGAACTGGGCGGCGCGCAACTTCGAACTGAATGGCATCGATCCGCGCGCCCATACACTGGTGCAGATGGACTGCCTGAAGTTTCTGCAACAGTGCCGGGAACAGTTTGACCTGATATTCCTGGACCCACCGACTTTCTCCAACTCCAAGAGCACCGAGAACGTGCTGGATATCCAGCGCGATCACCCGCTGTTGATTGAACTGTGCATGAATCTGCTCGCGCCGGACGGGCTACTGATTTTTTCGAACAACAACAGGCGCTTCAAACTCGACGAAGAACTGGGCACCCGCTACCAGATCGAAGACTGCTCAGAAGCCAGCATCGACAAGGATTTCGAACGCAACCAGAAGATTCACCGCACCTGGTTCATTCGGCACTAACCGTCGGACTGCGCTTGTCTGCCGAATTGCGCAACAAGAGGATTGCTTCGCAGACACAGGCTGTTTACTCTTGGACCCCTGCGCCCGAAACCGCAGAAGACGCTCCACGCGGGGCACTCGAAAACAACAATAAATGAAAGCACGAGGGACAACCCGATGCGCATTCTCAATCTGTCAGTGCAAGGCAGCTCAGCCTTGTTATCGCTTCTCCTCCTGGCCTTGACCGGTCCAATGGGCATCAGCAACAGCGTCAGCGCCGCTGAAGTTGGAGACCCCACCCGCATCGTCAACATCCTGCAGGAGCCGCGCCATCGCCTCATGCATCAGGACGGCGACATCAGAGTCCTGGACGTCCAGATCAACCCGGGCGACATGACTCTGCAACACACACACAACGCTGCCATCATGTATGCGTTCATCAGCTCGGGTGAAGGCCCGTCCGGCGGCCGTGTCACGAGCAACACCGACTATGTGACCGAGAACTTCACGCACCAGGTCAGCAACGAAGGACCAGGTCTGTTCCGTATCATCGCCCTGACCAACTACGGCCCGCCCATGGCAGAACTGACCTCCGACCGCCCAACGGGGATCGAGGGTGAACCCCAGCTCGAAAACCTCTGGTTCCGCTCCTACCGCATCACGCTGGCCCCGGGCGAGAGCACTGCTATGCAGATGCATCACAACCCGAGCATCGTCGTGCAGGTCACCGATGGCATGACCCATGTCACCCGCGAAGACGGCATCACCGCAGAACTAACAGCCATGGGCGGCTGGGCCTGGCGCAACGCGCACAGCACCTATCAAGTCCGCAACGTCGGGACTACGCCTGTCGAATTCGTCATCCAAGAAGCCCGTCGTGCCATGTAGTCACAGGGGCAGTTGAGGAAGAAAGCATGCAGACGTTTACCAAAGTGGTGTTGTACACCGGCCCGGATGGTCGCGCGCAGTTTCGTACCGAAGAGATTCCCTTGACCGAGGGCACTCCTCAATCAAGATTGTCACGAGAGTTTGCAGCACAGGGACTGGTGCTCAGAGAAAGCCCGGTGGGCTTCAGAAGCGCAATGCATTGCACGGGCTCGCCTAACTGGCTGTTCGTGCTGAAAGGGCAGATGGAGATCGGGCTGGCCGATGGGACCTCTCGAATCTTCAAAGCGGGGGAGCATTTTTATTCTGCCGACCTGCTGCCCCACGGCGCTGTGTTCAATCCGGCCATTCATGGCCACTGGAGCCGCCAGTTGGGCGACGACCCGCTGGTGACCCTGTTCGTGAAAGACTGATCTGTGGGAACTTGCCCGCAAGCGATCGTTTACAAGAGATCGCTTGCAGGCAAGCTCCCACAGACCTCGATCAGTAACTCACTATTAATCAAGTCATGCAGCTTCTGCCGTTCCTCGGCACTGGGGCTCACATGCAACACATAACCGGCATCCTGCCCAAAACCGCTACGGGTATCGATAACATCGCCCGGCTTCACCTTGATACGAAACTCCCGCACGCCCTGCTCGGCAAGAACTGTCGACTTCCCGTGCACCGCAGTCACGCGGCCGGCGCCCGGATGAAGAACTTCGGCGGCAGCGAAATTGATTGGCTCCTTCGGAAATTCAAACTTTTCGCCCAGCTCCATCGCCAGAAATGCTTCCCAGGGATTGAAGTCCCAGGCGTGTTGCAGGGCATTCATGATGTAGCCACCGGGAGGCCGCAGGGCTATTTCTCCAAACAACGGCCCCTTGCTTGTCATATAGACTGCCAGGGGCGTCATACCCCAGCCGTTGTTGTGCGCCTGTATCACGCGGTCAGTGAGTGAGCGCAGCGTCAGTTCGCTCTCGCTGCCGAAACATGCCGGCACGAAATTGGTGTGCCCCTTCACCTCATAGCGTGTGATATTGGTAAAGCGGATGCGCCCATCATCGATGAATGACTCAATGCTGGCCTCAGGAGAATCGACGTAGCGCTCGAGAATTGAAAGGCCGTGTGTTCCCGGCGCAAAGTCCTCCGGTCGCTGGATGAGCTGCAAGCCCTTGCCGCCGGAGGATTTGCGGTACTTGCGCACCACGGGATTGCCCAACGCGGCAAACACCTCTGCAGGAACAAGATCTGCGCGATCGGCCATATAGCGCGTCATAGGAATGCCGAAGCCGCTTAGATATTCTTTCATCAGCAATTTGTCATGGCAGCGATTGCCCGTGACGGTACTGGAGAGCCTTGCTCCCAGTTGTCGCCGCGCAATGGAAGCGGGCAGCACTCCCGCTTCGGTGCCTGCAATGACGTGGGTGAACTGCTCCCTGGGAAACGAGGTGCGAATCTGTTCGCGAATTTTCCCAGGGGAATTCCACAGGGGCGCGGTGACACTCTTTTGCGGAGCAGTCGCCACGAAATAGTTTTTTTCCTGCCATACGGAGAAGGGAATCGCGCGCGCGCGCAATACTTCGATGAGCCCCCGCCGCGGCCCGATTACCAATACCTGATAGTTTGTCATCTCTCCAAACACACTCGGCGGGCACTGCCTCAGCGGAAAAAATCGCGCGTCGCTGCGCCCGCCAGAAGGCAGGCACAGGAGCATTTTCAAGGATCAAGCCTGGAGCGACTTATTCTCCTCGGGTTTCTTTTTTGGTCTTCTTGGCTACTTTCTTTTCCTTCATCGTCAAGGCAGGTTTCTTTTTCACTTCTTTTTTTGCATTGCGCTCTTTCGTCATGATGATGATTCCTTGAACTGTTGAACGTTGGCGACTCAGCATAGCACTGCCGCGCCTGTACTCTACCCCTTAGTCAGAGACAGTTTCAATACGAGATTGGAGTGGCGCAGAGGAAAATCTGGCAGGAGGTGCCGGAACAGCGGAAGAATTGAAACCCGGGCTGGCCAGCCCGATGGCGGCCAGCCCGGTAATGCGACGAAACAACCAATCAGCGCTTGACGCGTGACTTGTATTCGCCTGTGCGGGTATCGATTTCGACGTAGTCGCCAATCTCGCAGAATGCGGAGACTTGCATCTCGTGGCCGCTCTTCAGTCGGGCAGTCTTCATGACCTTGCCGGAGGTATCACCGCGCGCAGAAGGCTCTGTGTAGACGATCTCGCGAGTGATCGTGTTGGGTAGATCAATGGAAATCACTTTGCCGTTGTAGAACACTGCGTTGCAGATATCTTCCATGCCTTCTTCGAGGTAGTCGAGCACGCTTTCCAGATCGTCTTTCTCAATCTCGATCTGCTCATAATCGGTGTCGACGAAAACGTACATCGGATCTGCGAAGTAGGAGTAAGTCACTTCCTTCTGATCGAGAATGACCATCTCGAACTTGTCGTCTGCCTTGTACACAGTCTCAGTCTGAACGCCGTTCAGCAGGTTCTTCAGCTTCATCTTGCAAATGGCAGAGTTACGACCTGATTTGGTGAACTCGCTCCTCTGCACTTTCCAGGGCGAACCGCCGATCATGATGACCTGTCCGGCTCGGACTTCTTGCGCTGTTTTCATGAATAATTACTCGGAATTTGACGGGCTTGGCCCGATATTAATGTTGCGAACTGTTGCTTGATACTCCGACGACGGGGCTGACCGCCGCTTGCCCAGGCAATGCGCGGTATCGTAAAACTGCACTAGATTTTCAGCCAGATCAGGCAGTTGCACCAGCTTCTGTCGCCATTTCCTGGCCTGCTGACGCAGTCCGGGAAGTTGTGGGCGCAGATGATGCCACAATTCTCGGCAATCTTCACCCAGATTCCAGAACCGGCAGAACTGCCGCCACGTGTCCAAGTCAGCACCGTCATTTTCACTGCAGTCATCCGCGCCATCCGCAAAATACAGCGCCAGAAACGCGTCGAGCTTCTCCATGTGGACATCATCCTGCTGCGGGTAAATGTGCCAGATCAATGGCTTGCCTGCCCACTGAGCGCGGACGAAAGAATCCTCCCCGCGCACCAGATTGAGATCGCAAAGACTCAACAGGAAGTCATAATCGTCCTGAGAAAGGAAGGGGATCACCGCAATCGTCAGTGTTCCAAGCCGCACTGGCTCTCCAACCACCGGAGGCTCATCGAGGTTCAGAAAGGCAGTGATACTGTTCAGCGCCCTCCCTTCTGGCACCAGACACAGGGCTGGCTGCCCCTCCTCACCCAACGCCGTCAGCCAGCTGGCAAATGCCGGGCTTTCGTAGGTGAAGACGGATATCCACAGGGCTATGTCGCCACAGATCCGAGGCAGACCCAGTGCGGCCATGAACTGCAAGCGGGCAGCGCGCTCATCTCGTTGCCAGGCGGCGTGTCTGCCCAGCAGGTCTTTCTCGCGCAGCAAGCCGCCCGTGCCTTGCTCGAAACCCGGAAAGAAGAAGGTCTTGTTCAGCGTGACAATGGCCGACGCACCGCTCTCCTGATGAACATCTTCGACGGGGACACTGTGCATGGATTGCAATCGGTGACATCCGGCCACCCACGGTTCGGCACTCAGATATTCCAGATTGATCCACACCGGGGGCCGAGCCTGACGAGCCATGGCGGCAATCACTGGCACTGGTAGCTCGCAGGCGAACGCCTCTATGACGACGGCTGAATTGGCAATTGCCGTGTTGGTGTGTCCTGACTCCTGCCACGGGGAGCACCAGTGGCGCACACGGACGCCGAATTCCCCTTGTACTCCTCGTACATCCGCCACCCAAACGTTTCTGCGCACAAACCTGGCAAACGCATCCACATCATCGATCCAGAGTGTCACGTCGAATCCATGTTCATGTACCAGTTGTCGGGCGAGGCGCCAGCACACCCCCATGTCGCCGAAATTGTCGATGACCGAGCAGAATATGCTCCACGACTCGGCAACGGGTAGCGAGGGCTGGGTAGTATCGGCTGGGACAAGATGAGACACAGGTGACTCTTCGCGGGCAGGCAGTGCAGCAAGAATAGCGCAGCGGCAGACATAAGGAAATTGTGGTTGAAAACCCGACGCAGTCGCGGATTTTCGCGCCTGTTGAGCCTCCCTGCCACGCGCGCGGCTCTGGATTTCAAGAGGCATTTGTTTTATCCTGCCGCTCCACTTCTCCTCAGCAGACCTGGGACTATGAAACAAAGTACTAAGACCAGCAGCACCAGCAAAACCACATCCAAGGCGGCAGCCCCCGCGAAATCCACCAAGAAATCTCAATACGTATACAACTTCGGTCGCCAGACCGATGGCAATGCCAGTATGCGCGAGCTGCTCGGTGGTAAGGGCGCCAATCTGGCGGAGATGGCGGCAATCGGCCTCCCAGTCCCTCCCGGATTCACCATCAGCACCGAAGTCTGTACTTATTTCTATGCTCATGACCGCAGCTACCCCAAGTCACTGGCTGCCGATGTCAAGACGGCCGTGGGCTTGATCGAAGCGCAGATGAAGAAGCAATTCGGCGGCAAGGATAACCCCCTGCTGGTCTCCGTGCGCTCCGGCGCCCGCGACTCCATGCCCGGCATGATGGACACCATTCTGAACCTCGGCCTGAACGACGTCACCGTCGAAGGTCTGGCCGCAATTTCCGGCAATCCGCGTTTTGCGTGGGACTGCTACCGTCGTGTCATCCAGATGTACGGCGATGTCGTCATGGGTGTGCAGGCAGCGGACGAAGAATCTCACGATCCCTTCCACGAACTGCTGGACGCGCTGAAGAAGTCACTGGGCAAGACTCAGGACAACGACCTCAATGCCGGTGATCTGCAAAAACTGGTCACTCAGTACAAAGAACTCATCCGCCAGCGCACCGGCACTGCGTTCCCGCAGGATGTCTACGAACAGCTGTGGGGCGCCACGGGTGCCGTGTTCGGCTCCTGGAGAAACGACCGCGCCATTCTGTATCGTCAGCAGTACGGCATTCCTGCCGAGTGGGGCACAGCGGTCAACATTCAGGCGATGGTGTTCGGCAATGCCGGCGATGACAGCGCCACTGGCGTAGCATTCACCCGCGACCCGGCCAACGGCGAGAAATCCTTCTACGGCGAATACCTGATCAATGCCCAGGGCGAAGACGTGGTGGCCGGTGTTCGCACACCGAAAGCCATCGCTGCCATGGAAAAGGAAATGCCCGAGAGTTTCGCTGCACTGGAAAAAGTGCGCTCCAAACTGGAGAAGCACTTCAAGGACATGCAGGACTTCGAGTTCACCATCGAGAAGGGTCGCCTGTTCATGCTGCAGACCCGTAACGGTAAACGGACCGGTCTGGCCGCCATCCGCATCGCTGTGGAAATGGTGAAAGAGAAGCTCATGGATCAGCGCACCGCGCTGCTGAAGATCCCGGCCGAGTCTGTCGACTCACTGCTGGTGCCGATCTTCGATACGAAATCACAGAAAGATGCCACGCTGATCGGCAAGGGTCTCCCTGCAGGTCCTGGTGGCGCCACCGGTCGCATCGCCTTCACGGCAGCCGCCGCCGAGATCGAAACCCGCAAGGGCAACAAAGTCGTACTCTGCCGTACTGAAACTTCCCCGGACGACCTCAAAGGCATGCTCTACTCACAGGGCATCCTGACGACCCGTGGCGGCGTGTCTTCTCATGCGGCACTCGTCGCACGTCAGCTCGGCAAGGTCTGCGTCTGCGGCGCTGGTGAAGTCACGATCAACTACGAGAAGCGTACTCTGACCGCCGGCGGCCACGTGCTGCAGGAGGGCGACTACATCTCTATCAACGGCACCACCGGAGCCATCTACAAGGGCCTGATCGAGAGTGCCGACTCAGAAGTGAAACGCGTTCTCGAAGGTTCATTGAAACCTGAGAAGAGCTACACCTACGAGCTGTTCCAGACCGTGATGGAGTGGTCAGACAAGTACCGTCGTCTGCGCATCCGTACCAACGCCGACACCCCGGCGATGGCCGAACAGGCTGTGGCCTACGGTGCCGAAGGGATCGGTTTGTGCCGTACAGAGCACATGTTCTTCGAAGGCGACCGCATCGACTACATGCGTCAAATGATTCTGGCTGTCGATCAGGTACAACGCACCGAAGCCCTGAAGAAACTCCTGCCG
>JAUSMU010000274.1 GCA_030645995.1 Gammaproteobacteria bacterium
CTGCAGGACTTCCTGTTCGTGCCCGCGCGCATGCGCCAGCCGGTGAAGTCACTCTCGGGCGGAGAACAGAACCGGCTGATCCTGGCCAAGCTGTTCAGCAAGCCTGCCAACCTGATCGTGCTCGACGAACCGACCAACGACCTCGACATGGAAACGCTGGAACTGCTGGAGGAAATTCTGCTGGAGTTCAGCGGCACCATCCTGCTCGTCAGCCACGACCGCCGCTTCCTCGACAACGTCGTCACCAGCAGCATCGTCTTCGAAGGCAATGGCGTGGTGAAGGAATACGTCGGCGGCTATCAGGACTGGGTGAATCAGGGCGGCAAACTGGTGTCGTTCGCGGACCAGGGGAAGGAAGCCAAGGAGAGCAAAGCGGAGGCTAAAGCTGCTGCGCCGGTGGCTGCGAGCAAGCCTGTCGAAAAGACCAAGGTCAGTAGCCTTTCGAGCAACGAAAAGCGCGAGCTGGACCTGCTGCCCAAAGACATCGAGAAACTGGAACAGAAAGTCGCCGATCTGGAACTGGTGATCGCGGGCGAAGGCTTCTTCGCGCAGGAACAGAAGAAGATCGATGCAAAGCTGGCCGAGCTGGCCAAGTTCCAATCCCAACTGGAAACCATGTATGCGCGGTGGGAGCAGCTGCTGGAGAAGTAGCACCTCGCGATCGCTTGTGGGAGCTTGCCCGCAAGCGATCAACCCTGCACAACAAAGCACCCACTACGCCTCAGACGCGTTTTCCGCATCCCATTCCAAAGCATTGTCTTTTACTAAAGATACGAGCTAGACTCCCGCCAAATCTATGAGAAGGCGTGCGTGCGCACCAATGTAATGTTATGTGTAGGAAAATGTATGAGAATTTGGATACCAAGCTTAGATAAAAAAGGACATACAAGATTTATCCTAAATGAAGATTTTTCATTCAATCATGTTGACGTGAGCCCTGACAAACAGAAATTAGTAACTGTAGCAATCAGCGCAATTACTGATTGTCGCTTTCAAATATTGTTCGAAATTGCTCTAAATCACTTCGCAAAGGAACAGTTTCGCGATTCTATCGTTTCTGCTTACGCTGCTTTAGAGCAATTCAGGGAGCATTACCTTCTAGCAAGCTTCATAGAACGAAAGTATTCCACTGACACAATTAGTGGCTTTTGGAGCTCTGTTGGCTCTCAATCTGAGAGACAACTTGGTGCGTATCATGCCGCAGTCCTATTGAGAGAAGGCGTCGCTGCTAAAGAGATCAGCTCAAATCACACTAATTTTAGAAACAAAACTATCCACCAAGGAAAATTTCCTAAAGAAAAAGACACGTTAGAGTTCCTAGAATCCATTTTCACAAACATATTCGAAAGAATTAACGCGCAAGAGTCTGTTGGCATTTTTATAGAAGCAAAACTATTCGAATACCAAAAAAGAAAGCCAAACGATGTGACAGATGAAATTTCAATAAATCCACTTTTAGACATCGAAAGACGCTCACAGGAAGATATTACCAAGCAACTACATGGACACATTAAATACATCACAAGCGCTGCATATGAAGATGCTATTGCAACTTGGCCAAATAAAAACACATTGCAAGTATTCAACATGGACGCGCAGCAAGCTGCGCGCCCGCTAATACGGCGTTAGCCATACGAAGCATGAGCCATGAGTGACAATACTGCCGCCCCTAAAGAAAGCTCTGAGCGCCGTGAATGGCGCAATCTCGCCCTTTGGCTATTCTTTATGCTAATCATTTTTGGTTTTGGGTTTTTAGACGATAGCAAGCGCGGCGTCAACATCGTGAGCCTACTCATTCCTTCTGTGATCTCATTCGCGCTCGGTGCAGCCTGGCTTGTGCGTGCCACCTTTGAGTGGTTCCGTGCAGATCCGAAGCCGCTTTCGTCCCTTGAACTAAAAGAATTTCGCTCCAAACTTCATGACTCTGCTATAGCCAGGTACTCAATCGCAGTCGTCTTAATATGTTGTGCCTTTTTCATCACGGATGCCAAGGAGAATTTGTGGTGGTTGGCAATATTCCTTTTACTTTGGGCTGCCATCTTGGCACGGGAAGTTACCTACCTGCTTATTCTAGGTGGCGGCGCTTTTCTAATTTTCGACGGCCTTGCTTCAATTTCAGTAAGTGCTGCAATCATCATTGGCGCATTAATTATTGCATCAGCGGTACGTAGGTAAATGTCTAACAACACTGGCGGCGCGATCGAGATGCAGTGCCGACTTTGCAGCCAAGAGGGGGAAATTTGTAACTCGCACATCATCCCCGAATTCGTATACAAAACTCTATATGACGAAAGACATTGTTTCACCGTCCTTTCCACGTCGCCAAATCCACCCAGGCAGTCAGAGCAAAAGGGGCTACGCGAAAAGCTATTCTGCAGAGACTGTGAAGCAAAATTATCTAGGTACGAAGATTATGCGCGACGAGTTGTTGTCGGTGGCACGAAGCTGATTGGACGAGAAACGAGCCTAGGCCAACTGATCGAGGGTTTAGATTACAAGCTCTTCAAACTATTTCTTCTTTCCATCTTGTTCAGGGCGGGAATTTCACGGCATGACATGTTTAAGCGCGTGCACCTTGGTCCTCATGAAGAAAGGATTAGAGCCATGCTTGTTCAAGAAGATCCGGGCGCCCAGACTGACTACCCGTGTCTAATGATCGGGCTGGCGGGGGACAAGAAGTTGACGCAGAACGTAATCGATCAACCAACAAAATTTCGCAAAGATGGAGTCACGATTTATAGATTTATGTACCTTGGCTTCTTGTGGGTATATTTTGTGTCATCTCATCTAAAGAAGGATTTTCTAGGCGACGTGTTGCTAGCGGAAAATGGTTCTATGACCGTGCCAATCAAGAATTTTTCCGATCTCAAGCATATTGAGGCGTTCTTCGCGGAGGCGGCAGAAAAGGGTCTGGTATAAGAACTATGCGATCTAACAGAACAACTTCGCGACTTCGGCGCTGGACGTCCGCTGCGCGGCCGCCCGTTTTCATGGGCGTTAACTTTGGGGATAGGGAAATGCTCAAGTTCATCGCAATAGTTCAAGCCACACTCCTACTTCTGGCCGTGCACAGCACGCCAACGATGGCTTCGGAGGCGGACCTTACGTACTCAGTCATCCGCTTGCCTGGAGTTCGTGTCGCCGGCCCCTGGTCTCGAATTATCTACAGCCAGGCAGAATGGGATTCCTTCTATCGAGAGAGTACGTTTCCATACAACGGCGGAAAGAATGTGGTTGTTCCGGAATTTGATTTTGCGAACAATACAGTGGTTGCGGGCGGACTGGGATCGGCGTATTGGGCTAGCGAAGTGATGGTTCGCCGTGTAATTGGCAATGGCGATACTTTGAATGTCGGAATTGTAGTACTGACTCCCGGACCGGATTGCTTAGTAGGGCAAATGATTAATTACCCGACCCTAGCGCTATTGATTCCGAAACTCAATGCAAAGATCGCTTTCGGTGTTAGTCATGTGGTTCAGAATTGTAAATAGAACTTTTGAGTCGTTACGTGTCTTGAATGACCTGACTCACTGCAATCCAGGTAATGCCATGAAAAAACTGATTCTAATAAGCGCATTTCTATCGGCTCTACCTACCTCTGCACAAGACACAACGCAAGTTGTAGGCAGGGTTTTGTCTGCGCAGGGCCGCGCGGAAATAGTCCGACCAGATGGCCAAAGAAGCCAAGCTCTACGCGGCGTAGACGTCTCGGAGGCAGACATCTTGGAAACGGACCAGAGTGGCACTGTCCAAGTCAAGTTGTTGGATAGTGCGATACTCGTACTGGGCTGCAACTCTTCGCTGAAAATTGATCAATACAAAATGGATAACGAAGAACTCGTTTCATTGCACCTTGTCAGAGGGCACATGAGAACCCTCACAGGGACGACGAGCCCAGAGAAGTATCGATTGAATGTCGGAACAGCCAACACTCACATTCTGATTTCTTCATCCGATACAGATTTTGAGGTGGTTGAGGAGTCTCAGGGCAGCATCTCATTTGGCGTGTATGACGGGAGCATTGAAGTACACAATAGTCTGGGGTTCGTAACATTGGGGGTTGGGGAAGACTTTTCGTTCTCAAGGCTCGAGAACGGCCAACCTCCCATCGGGGTAGCGATTATGCCAAACAGCATTAAGGAGCCAGCATGCGAAATTTTCTAGTTCCATAAGGATCGAGCGTGGAAATTCGCAGAATTCAAATATCCGA
>JAUSMU010000291.1 GCA_030645995.1 Gammaproteobacteria bacterium
AGCGAAGTGTTCTCGAAATTTGATTAGTCCTTTAATCATGTTCAGCGCTCCATCATTGCATCCAATGCCATCTCTATCCGTTCATCCGCCGAGCCTTTAAGACTCAAGGACAACGAGAACGGATCCACTGTTTCTCCTTCAGCAAGCAGGTTAGGATCATAGGCCCACACCTGCACTATGCAGGTTTCTGGCTCTCTGATCGGGATTTTTTCAATACCTGCTTTTTCCAACAGCTGCCACTGCGCCTTGCTGATTGCATAGCACCTTTCCTCTGGTTCACCCAGCAACGTCAAGCGAGACAACGCGGACTCACCAGCCAGAAGCAGCGGCTTGTGCTCCAGCTGCGTTTCCCAAATTCGATAAGACTGCGTCACCGGTTGACGAAGCAAGGGCTGCGCTCGCAACCAAATCTCTTTGGCATCAGCCTGCAGCCGCATCAGCCGCTCTTTGCCTTGCCGATTGACTACTACCAGTCTAGCAGCTGACAACTCACTCACCGCTCGGCTCATCGACATTGCGCTGTAACAAAGCGCTTTGGACAGCGCGAGGGGGGTGTGCTCTTTGATGTCCGCGTGCAACAAACAATAGATGAGGACCGCTTGGGAGGCAGGGCTTAAAGTCTCTGCCGCGACCAAGGCTTCCCTCTTCGCTCGACTGCGCAGTTCCATTCCCAGCATGGGCAAATACATCTGCACACCGGGCACGACAAAGGCTTGCCCCAATTCAATCAACCGTTTGCGCACATAAGCTGGCAATGACTCGGCAACCACGCACGTAAAACCAGCGTGCTCAATCGCTCTGGCGAGATGTTTTTGAAACTGCGCAGGCGTGAAAGTTTGCGGCGCTTGCAGAAACACAGCGGTGAATTTGAGGGAGGAAATACTCAGGTTGTAAAAGCGGTACTGGTTTTCCAGATACAGGGGCAAACCACCGACAGACATTGGCGTCAGTTCGACTGAAGCGCCAGTCACCTCCTTCAGATATTTGATCAGGTTGGGTTCCAGTGTTGACATTGCTCACCTCAGAAACAGTAAGGAAAACACTAACATTGTTAATGTTATCGTGCAATATTATGTTATCTATTTGTTTTTTATTGCTTTATAAAGATTTTCCATCAGCCTCCTTTCGTGGAAATATTGGCAATGAAGGGTAGTTGAGATGTTCAGCTTGCGTCAAAACCGGTGGGCACTTTGGCGTAGCCACTACGATTAACGTCAATCGATAAATATACATTTGATACGGATGTGTGCAGTTATAACTACGCACAACGGTGCAAATGCAGAAGGGAAATTAGTTCAGGTTTGCGGTGCGAGAGGTAATGGAAAAACTTGCGGAATTGCAATACCTGATCTTTACTGGCCAAGAGTGAATCGCCCCGAGCTCCCTTCAGGAGCTAAAGGAAACGTTGAAAATTACTTTGAAAGAGGCGCTGGAATTCAATCGACTGGAAGCAATTGCTGCAGCTGGCAAAGACTACGGAGACATTGATGTGAAGATTTGAGGGAGGACAGCTATCTGCACCCCACTTTACTTGTCGAATTATTTCAATCTCCCATTTGTCGGCGCTGAAACTTCCACACCTTTCTCTTTAGCGGTGCTACGACGAGAGTCCTGAGTTTTTGTATCGAGATCCACAGGTAAATTCAAAACAGCATTTTGCTGGAAAAACTTGCCGCGAGTGCCAGAGCTGAAATCTATTTCAACGGGGATTTCGCTGCCATTTGGCGCATCTTTTGGATTCATGGAAGTCACCTGATCAATTCACATCTTCGTATTGGGCGCGCTCGAAATCTCAATTAGGGGAGATACATAATTCAAGAAGCTCTTCGTCGGTTAGCGGCCACTTGATAAGCCGCCAGCGGATTCCGCGTCGATTTCCGTTCCACTCAAGGATCCCAATCTCCTCAAGCACCACTCCAAGGTAGCTCGCGCCTTGAGCATGCAATGTGTCACCGCCATGGAGTTTATATATGAAACTTCCCAGTCCATCAATCTCCGTTCCGAGATACATTTTCTCCACGTTATTGGCCAACGGAAACCAATCATTACCAAATGATTCAGAAATATATTTTAATACTCGATGCGTTTCCTCATAAGAATAGCTATGTTTCAGGTCGTTCTGATTTGTGATCTGAATAGCGGATTCAGTGGTCTGCCAAGTAAACGATTTTGATCGCCCTCCATGAGTTACCGCTTCGGATTGATACCCCATCTCATCGATGCTCCATTTCACAATGTACTTTGGGGGCTACTGTTGCAAATGGGGCATAGTGCTTAGCTAGGTAACCAAGAACATCATTGATTACCCCTTCCTCGACTCCAGGCCAACCAAGATCAACCATAAGCCACATATCATTGAACTCCGGTGTTGAACCAAATTTGTAGTACTTGTCGCGAAATCTCATGAGTTCATTGTTGAGCGACCCTGAGTCTAGGGTAATGACCCTTTGAAGGGACTTACGTTGCATCTGAATATTGCCACAACCTGCCGAACGATGAATCGTTACATGAGGATTGGGGTAGTTGATATATGCCCACAGCATTCGCTTCCCTCCAAAGTCTAAAACGAAAAAGATATCCGATATATCTGTTGATATTTAATATATCTAAGAATATTATTTTGTCAACACATCAAATACGGAGACATCAATTCGGCCATGCAGACAGTAAGTATCCAAATTCCAGCATCATTATTTGTCGAAATCTATAAGGCTCACGGCCAACAAACTGAACAACGAATTATTCAGGCATTAACGAGCTTGCCGAACATTAATGCCGCGAATTTTCAAGCACAGAGCCAAAGACCAAAAGCAGACACGATCACCGGAAAAGTTTGGGAAATTGCAGACAATCTCAAGTCGGAAAATGGATTTACTAACCGCAATGACGTGGTTCAAAGATGCATTGCCGAAGGCATAAATATGAATACTGCAAATACTCAATTCAGTCATTGGGCTAAACAACACCAGTGACTTCAAACCCGCTAACTCAACAATTCTTGCAGGAGTACTCCGCTATGAAAAGAGCATCATCAATGCCAACTTCAATTGTCGCCCTACTTGTAATTCTGGCGGTTCCTGTATTTCTGATTTTCAGCGTAGCAATTGCCATTACAGGTTTCGGCATAGTAATTGGAGGCGGATTGTTTGGTGGTGCTTGGGGTGTTGTAGCAGGTATCGTGACCGTATGCTTCCTTGTACTGTGGGCAGCAATTGCCGTATCCAAGAAATAGCTCGATCTGAAGGGAGACCCCGGTATCTGACGTCGTTTCAAGCTGACTTTGATTGCCGAGCAAGATTCGAAGCCACATCCGCAGAGATTGATTCGGCATTTGGCTGAGCCAAATACCTCACCCCTGCGGGGCAGCTCTTCAGCTGTCCTGGCTGCTTCGCAGCCGGTGATTCGGTGTTTGGCTGAGCCAAACACCTCACCCTGCGGGCAGCCTGCGGCTGTCCAAAACGCTGCGCGTTTTGTCGAACTGGGGAGTTCGATCTTCCGGGAAGCCAAATAAAAAAGCCCACATAAAGTGGGCTGTTTTATTTGGTGCACCCGGAGAGATTCGAACTCCCGACCAAGTGGTTCGAAGATTGAACCTTTTAGAAGATATCTATATAAATATCAATTGGTTGCGATCTTGGTCAGATTTTAAATTGAGCCTTGTTTAGCGGTGCGAATCTCTGATTAGTTTTGTTTTCAGAACATTCTCTAAGACCACGCACTATTCACAGTTGGCATTCCACGAATACGGTGGGATACTCTTGCCTGATCATGAAAGCGTGCATGCACGATTTGAACTGCGCAAGCACGCTATATGGACTTTAGCCTCCCGATATACCCAAGACTGTAGAATCCAGGTAGGAAATTGGAAACTTTCGCTCAGGACTTAATTTCGCTCATCCGATTCCTTATGCCGGGTTTCGTTTCTGCATGGGTATTCTACAGCCTCACATCCTTTGCGAAGCCATCTCAGTTTGAGCGCATAATCCAAGCGTTCATTTATACGTTGATCATTCAGGTTGCTATCGAATCCGTTGTCGGCGTGACACTCTGGATTGGAAGTTATTGGCAAGTAGGACATTGGTCTCCGGCGAAAGTAACAGGCCTTTCACTATTTCTCGGAGTCGCACTGGGCTTGTTAGCCTCATATTTCGTCAATTCTGATAAGCTGCACAGGTTTCTTCGAAATAAGAACATAACGAAGCAAACTTCGTATCCATCGGAGTGGTACGGAACATTCCACAAGAATGTAACTTTCATAGTTTTGCACTTGAATGACGAAAGGCGGCTTTATGGCTGGCCCATAGAGTGGCCCTCGGACCCATCAAAGGGGCACTTTCTAATTGCCGATCCTTCTTGGCAATGCGAGGATGGAAAGGAGATAAGAATTGAAAGAGCCAAACATTTGTTAATCGCTGTAGTTGATGTTAAGTGGGTAGAGTTCATAGATAAGTCTTGGGAGAATCAGAATGGGCAAGAAGGCATCAAACCCGCCACCACCGAGACCGCCAAGTAGTCCTGGTCGGCGTGGAATAAATGAAAGTATAAATCCCGCAGCTCCTAGTGAGTCAAGGCCAGCACCGCCAACGCCACCACCACCTCCTCCTCGAAGAGAGTAGGTTAACAATCAATCACACGCGACCAACAGAGCTGGCACATGGGTACGGGCGTTATTTTCTTCAGTTCTGAGAGACCAAATGGCAACGGAAGATATTGATAGGCTAAATGCAGAGTGGATTTCCTTAAATGCGTTCAGAGGGTTAACCAAAATCGCCTCTGGAGGAGATATGGTGAAATCTACTTATGACAACGCATTGCAGCTCGGCGGAGAAGTTTATCCCGAATTGCTTGGGGATGAGGTTAGCTTGCTCAAAAGAGAGCGAGAAAGTGACACGACGAAAGAGTATAGACAGAGGGCTGAGTTGTGCTCCATCCGGGATGGAAGAGAAGTCCTGGCTTTTGATTTGGTTTCTTCAGATATAATCGAGTATGAAGGTCTTTTGTCGATAGCTGAGACCCAGAAAAACAATCAAAAAGTTGATCAGCTGAGTAGAAAACTCGGGCAGTTTTACAAGTCGAAGAAAGAACTCGATCCAGAAGATCATAGCGAAAACCAGCTGATTTTTAGAGATGCCTATAATGTCTCAAGGATTATTCCTAGCATTGCCAGTGGTCATGGGCACAGAGATTTTGCGTTACCAAACGGTAGAGTACTAAGGCTAAGAGTTCTTCACCCTGATAGAGTGGAGCATATAACTGGGGCTGATCTAATATATGAACGACATCACCCTAAAAATGAAACGGTCTCTGTAGTAGCGGTACAGTATAAAATTTGGAAGGATCGAAAACTATATTTATCTGATGACCGGATGCTGGGCCAGATTGATAAAATGAGAAATTTTTTGTGCGATAAAAGCATATGTGAAGCGGCCAAGGATGATCATGGATACAGATTTCCTTGCTGTTCGGCGTTTATCAGACCGACAGACAAGCTGCAAAAGGCTGACCAAAAATTTCTATCCACTGGAGAACATCTTCCGATATGCAAAATCGACGAATGCGCAACTGCTGGCGAGCGGGGCGGAAGAAAACTTGCGTACGATAAAATAAAAGAAATATCGCTTTCTAGTGAAATTTTTGAGTTTCTATTTAACAACGGAAAGATTGGATCTCGGGACATGACATATTCTGAGTTAACCGCACTCTACAGCGGTTTCTTGGAAGATGCGTCGAGGGAGCGAGTTATTGTCTATGCTCAGGAAATCTAAACATAGCAATCGCAAGCACAGAGACGGGCTCTTTCGTTGCAGCTGCGTCTCCACTACAGGGAAGGTCAACTGTTGACTAACGACAAGAAGTTATAGGCTCCTTAGCAGGAGTGTTAGGGACTACACTCAATTAAAATGCCGACTCTTTCATCTTCTCTTTCCGTCTGGGAAATTGCCCACCGATGGGCAGGATACGACCCCGACACCTTTCGACTTCGTTTGCCCTTTCTTGTGAAGGACTATACTCGGCTGCTTTTCACTGAAATCCTTGAAGGCAATCTCTTCTGCGAAACACTAATTCAGGCTAAGCGCCCCTCATACTCCAAGGCCGACCCTCGCTATTACATCAGAAGTCACTTAAGTGACATCAATATGTGCATCTGGGGTAAGCGCTACAAGAGAAGCCTAATGACGTGGGCTGTAATCCCCCGGGATGAATTTGAGGAGTGGTGTGAAGGATATTCAATCCCGCTCCCCGAGTTCTGGTTCCCTCCGGGCTGGAATCGCAACTATGACAGCCCTTGGCACGGCCCTCGTGCACTTTGGGTGTATCACATCGAACCGGAGGAACCCGGTGGAGTTAGCTTTGGTTTCGATGTCCCCAAACCGGACGAGGAGGAATCAACTAACGAAGCACCGGCTCCAATTGACTCAGAAAGCCTCCTCCACAATCAGAAAACAAAATTGTCTGTGCAGCACATGGCCGCTCAGCTCTGGAAAGAGCACCCTGACAGGACCATTGCGGAGATGGCCCAAGATAAGGATTTACTTCGTTATTGCGATGCAGAGCGCTACACAACGGGTGCCGTGCGAAAGTGGCTGAGCCAAGTAGCGCCTCAACATATCAAAGGAAAGCGAGGTAGACCTCGGAAAAAACCGCTATAGACTGGCAAGCTACTGCCCCGCCATAAAACCTTAACCATCTGAATATATTACGAATTAAAATAGTACGTCCTATTATTCTCGCCTGTAGATTTATCTCCGTCAGTTTTTTCAATTCTCTTTGCGCAAGACTGTAGAGGCTCCCAAACAAAAGGAGCAGTTCTATGGTTCATTCAGATTCGCAAACATTCACAGACAGCCGCGGGGAGGGCCAGATACACGCCCCGCGTGTGCTGGCGCGCCCTGTGGCCGATGGTGATCAGGGTACGAAGTCTAGTAACACAGTACCCTCTACTTACATCCCAGATGGTTCTTCCCGCATTCTGCGGTCGGGTATCGATAGCCTTTACCTGAGCTTTAGGGGTGAACTGGGGGATGACACCTCGATTCGCCTGAACAAGCTCAAGGAGCTGGCCCGTTCCGATCTCAGTGCAAGGACGAGTCTTGCCCAGATCACACTTCACGAACATCTGTTTGAAGTCGCTGGCAATGGCAGGCACCCGTTCGCCTACGTCCTGACGGATGCATGGTATCGGGTGGAAGTCTCGAAGAAGGATGCAAAATCGGCTCCTCTGGCACATTGCCGGATTGCCAGTGAACTGCTGACCACCTGTGGCCCTGATTGGGCTGTTGGCGATCTGTGGAAGGTCGTGGCTGCCATTGGCGCGCTGTCTGAACCCCCTAGCGTGAGCCGGGGCGATCTGTGTGTGGACTTCGTGACGGACTACCCGATAGACCAGATTCAAAACAGCGAATGGGTGACCAAAGCCCGGAGGTTTGATAGTCACATTGATGAACGCCGTTTCTCCGGCCTCTCTATCGCGGCGGGTTCTCCGCTGTCTGCCCGGCTGTACAACAAGACACTGGAGATGAAGAAGAACCCTCGCCCCTATCTGGAGCGCCTCTGGCGGGATGCTGGCTGGGATGGTGTCTCGGATGTCTGGCGGCTGGAGTTTCAACTGCGACGGCAAGCCCTGCGGGATTTGGGTGTAGTCCGCTATTCAGACCTGGCTGATTCCCTCGCCGGAATCTGGGCTTACTGCACCCACAAATGGCTACGCCATATCCAGCCGCTTGAGGCCGACCGTAATCAATCCCGTTGGCCCCTGTCCCCTCTGTGGTTGCTTCTGCAAAGCGCGCAATGGTCTGGCGTTAACGATGTGCAACGGGTCAACTCTGAGCGCTCTCGCGGCCCCTCTGACCGCTCCCTCTTCGTCAATGGTCTGGCCCCTCTCACCTCCTTCATGGCACGTGATGGCTATCTCGATGCGGGCGAAGCGGCCAAGGCATTCGTGGATGCTGCCAGAGAGTTCCACGACCGCAACGCGAACCTGACAGGGGTGGATTTTAAAAACTATGTCTTTGCCAAAGTTCGGGAGAAACGCAAGGCCTACAACACCGCAAGAAATGCCCCTCTGGACGAGGGCATCCACCCTGCCGACAAGGCTGTTGCAGACGAATACAGGAAGCGCAGCGATGGAGACTACTGAGCATGAAACCCTCGATCTTCAGGCCGCTGCCGCCTTCCTCCTCGTTCACTGGCAAACCTTGCGGGCCAAGGCTCAAGCCGGGGAAGTGCCTGCCGCAAAGCTGGGGCGGCGCTGGGTGTTCCTCAAGGCTGATCTTGTCGCTCACCTGCGTTCCCAGTATTCTTCCGGTCGACCAAGGTCGCAACATATAGGAGATTCTGTATGTTGCATAAACGACCCAATTCGCAGTTCTGGTGGTGTGACTTCGTTGCACCAGACGGAAAGCGAATACAACGCTCTACTAAAACGGTAGATCGAAGACTGGCGCAGGAGTTTGAAGACAAGCTCCGGTACCAGATGTGGCGAGTCATCCAGTTGGGTGAAAAGCCAAGACGGACGTGGAAGGACGCCGCTACGCGGTGGTATCGAGAGACTAACCGCAAGAACAAGGAACCCATTCTGGCCGCCTTCAAGTGGCTGGATAAGTATCTGGGTAACTTGTATCTGGATCAGATCACGCGGGAAGTTATCGACAAGATTACCGACGACAAGCTCAAGACAGGGGTAGCACCAGCAACGGTTAATCGCCTGCTTGAGATTGTCAGGGTAATTCTGAACACGGCCGTGAAGCATTGGGAATGGATTGAGCGTGCGCCTCATGTGCGGCTGCTTCGGCAACCTACTCGGCGCATCCGCTGGCTGACGCGGGAGGAGGCTGACACCCTTCTCTCTCACCTGCCAGAGCACACACGAACGATGGCGCGTTTCTCACTGGCTACCGGATTGCGGGAAACCAATGTGACGCGCTTGCAGTGGTCCCAGGTCGATCTGGAGCGGCGTTCGGCGTGGATCGAAGCGGATCAGTCCAAGACAGGCCGCCCGATAGGGATTCCTCTCAATCGGGAAGCGGTGGTGCTGCTGCGGGGCGAGTTGGGCAAACACAAGAAGTACGTGTTTACCTATAACGGCAAACCTGTGCTGCGCTGCAATACCAAGGTCTGGAGACGGGCGTTGACGCTTTCCAAGATTGAGGATTTTCGCTGGCATGATCTGCGGCACACGTGGGCAAGCTGGCACGTCCAGAACGGCACCCCGATGCATGTATTACAGGAGTTAGGCGGTTGGTCGGATATTCGAATGGTGCAGCGATATGCGCATCTTTCTCCGGAACATTTGGCGCCTTATGCAGAGACTTTGTGCAGGCTGGAAACAGTCCCTACATTCTCCACTACATACGGCACCACAAACAAAAAAGCAGCTACCCGAATCATCAGGTAACTGCTTGATTGTTAAGACACTTTAAATGGTGCACCCGGAGAGATTCGAACTCCCGACCAAGTGGTTCGAAGCCACCTACTCTATCCAGCTGAGCTACGGATGCGTGCGGCCGGGATTATATAGAACTCTTTCCGGGTGGTCACCCCATAAATCGGGTCAGTCCACCCTTGCCCCGCGCACATCCGCGCTGAACTGACCGGCGGCAGGTAATGCGCCCGCCTGGAAGCCAATGGTGGAATCCAGCTCGCCGCCCTGTCCGGGTGCGATCTGCGGGACGACGACGCTGCGGCTGACCAACTGGCCCCCGACAACTGCTCGGAATTCCACGGTGACGTCGCTCACTGGCACGGGTGAGTTGTTCTGCACTCTTGCGACGAGGCGGCCGGCCTGGTTGATGTAGGCCTGAGCGCTGACGTACTGCGTCGGGTTGTCGGCGATATCCAGGCGGACATAGGCGGCGCGGGATTGTTCGCCGATGGCACCTTGTGCACCCACCGCCATGCCGAAGTATTCCTTGGCGGCGACGCGGTCGTTGTTCGCCAGCGACAAGGTGCCCAACTCGTTCATGGCCAGTGCGGTCGGT
>JAUSMU010000293.1 GCA_030645995.1 Gammaproteobacteria bacterium
CAACCCGCACCGAGGAGTCGTCTCCATGCTTAGAAAATTTACGCTGACGCTGCTGGCCGTTTGTTGCACTCCTTATTGCGTACCGGCGCTTGCCGACGAAGTGAATATCTATTCCGCCAGGCAGGAAAATCTCATCAAACCGATTCTGGATATCTTCACAGAGCGCACCGGCGTGACCGTGAATCTGGTGACGGGCTCTGCAGATGAACTGATCCAGCGTCTGACTTTGGAGGGGGATAACTCTCCGGCGGATATGCTGATTGCCGAAGACGTTGGCCGTCTCTATCGTGCCAAGGAAGCGGGTGTTCTGCAGGCTGTGGAATCTGCGGCTATCAACGACATCATTCCTGCCCAGTACCGCGATTCCGAGGGCTATTGGTATGGCCTGACGCTACGTTCACGCGTCATTATCTATGACAGGGCGCGCGTGAATCCTGCGGATCTGTCCACTTATGCCGATCTGGCCGATCCGAAGTGGGATAACAAGATTTGCGTGCGTTCCTCCGGCAACATCTACAACCAGTCTCTGGTGGCGTCGATGATCAGCCGCAATGGCGTTGAGGCGACGGAAGCCTGGGCCACTGGCCTGGTGGCGAACTTCGGCCGCGACCCGCAAGGTGGCGACCGCGAGCAGATCAGTGCAGTGGCCGCAGGGCAGTGCGATCTGGCCATCAGTAACACCTACTACTTTGGTGGCATGCTCAAGTCCACCAATGAGGCAGAGCGCAAGGCGGCTGCGGCCGTGGCGGTGTTCTTCCCCGATCAGAACGGCAATGGCGCGCACATGAACATCAGTGGAGCAGGCGTTACCAAGGCTGCGAAGAATCGCGACGCCGCCGTGCAACTGATGGAATTCCTGGCTGGCGAAGAAGCGCAGGCTTGGTACGCCGAAGTGAACAATGAGTTCCCGGTGCGGGCCGATGTGCCTGCCAGCGAGCTGTTGCAGTCCTGGGGAACCTTCAAGGCTGACAATCTTGCGCTGGAAGAACTCGGCATCCATAATGCCGAAGCAGTCCGCCTGATGGACAGAGCCGGCTGGCAGTAACAAGGGTGGCAACCACCGCCCGCACCTGACAAGCAGATGTCTCCATGATCAATAGTGTGGACAGGGCCCCGGAAGGGGCCTTGTCGTCTCTGAAAACCGGGATTTACAGCCGTCTCCCCATGCTGGGTATCCTGCTGTTGTGTCTGCTGCTCAGCGTGCCGGTGCTCACTATTCTCACGTCGATCACCAGCAGCAGCGACGGTGTCTGGCAGCACCTCTATGACACGGTGCTCGGCGACTATGTCACCCACTCCCTGACTCTGCTGGTGGGCGTTGGTCTCGTGGTGTTGGTGCTCGGCATCGGGCCAGCCTGGCTGGTGACGATGACCCGCTTTCCGGGCAGCCGCATCCTTGAGTGGGCGCTGGTGCTGCCACTCGCCATGCCCGCCTACATCATTGCCTACACCTATACCGGAATGCTGGACGTCGGTGGGCCACTGCAGGTGTGGATTCGCGAGACCTTCGACGTGCGCTTCGGCGACTACTGGTTTCCCAATGTCCGCTCTCTGGCTGGCGCTGTCGCCATGCTGTCGCTGGTGCTCTATCCCTACGTCTATCTGCTCTCCCGCACCGCCTTTCTGGAGCAGTCCGTGTGTGTGCTGGAGGTCTCGCGCACGCTCGGTGCCAGCCCCTGGCAGGCGTTCACCCGCGTGGCCATGCCACTCGCTCGACCTGCCATCATCGCCGGCCTGTCGCTGGTGCTGATGGAGACGCTGGCGGACTACGGAACCGTGCAGTATTTCGGAGTGTCTGCCTTCACCACCGGCATCTTTCGCACCTGGTTCGGCCTGGGCAGCCTCACGGCGGCGGCCCAGCTCGCGGCCGTGTTGTTGATCTTCATCCTGTTTCTGGTGATGATCGAGCATTGGTCGCGGCACAAGGCGCGCTACCACCACACCAGCAACAAGTACTCACGCCTGCCACAGATCCCGTTGACTGGGTGGAAGCGTGCGGCGGCCATGATCTACTGCATCCTTCCCGTCCTGCTCGGCTTCCTGATTCCCTTCATCCAGTTGTCGCTCTGGGCAGTGGATACCTGGCATCTGGTCGACAAGGACAGCTTCTTTACCCTGTTCATGAACAGTCTGGAGCTCGCCTCGATCACTGCCATCATCGCGCTGCTGCTGGGTGTATTTATTACTTACAGCAAGCGCCTGCGCCCGACCCTGCCGTTGCGCGGGATCGTCAGAGTGATGGGGCTCGGCTATGCGATCCCAGGCACGGTGATCGCGGTGGGCGTGCTGATTCCCTTCGCGTGGTTCGACAACACGCTGGATGCGTGGATGCGCGCGCACTTCGACATCGCCACCGGGTTGCTGCTGAGTGGCACGCTGATCGCCGTCGTGTTCGCCTATCTGGTGCGCTTCCTGCCCGTCGCGCTGAACACGCTCGATGCCGGGCTGGGCAAGATCCAGCCGACGATGGACGATGTCGGGCGCTCGATGGGCCTCAGCCCCTTGCAGATTCTGCGTCGCGTGCATGTGCCGCTGCTGCAGGGCAGTCTGTTGACCGCCAGCCTGCTGGTGTTCGTGGACGTGCTCAAGGAGTTGCCCGCCACCCTTATTCTGCGACCGTTCAATTTCAACACACTGGCGATCCGTACCTACGAACTGGCCAATCAGGAGCGCCTCGCGGAGGCCTCCAGCTCGGCCCTGATGATCGTGTTGGCCGGTATCATTCCTGTTATCATCCTCAGCAAATCGATCTCCAGATCCCGGCCTGGTCATGACTCAAGTACTTGAACTGAAAGATGTTTCCGTTGCTCTTGACGGCAATCCCATTGTGCGCGGCATTTCCTTGCAGCTCAGCCACGGCACCATCGGTTGTCTGTTGGGGCCGAGCGGCTGTGGCAAGACCACCTTGCTGCGTGCCATCGCGGGATTTGAGAGGGTTCAGCAGGGCGAGATCAGCATCGCCGGGTGCCCGGTCAGCAATCAGCAGCTGTGTCTGCCGGTGGAGAAACGCCATGTCGGCATGGTGTTCCAGGACTATGCCCTGTTTCCGCACCTGACGGTTACCGAGAACATCGCCTTTGGCCTTTCGGCGATGAGTAGGGTGGACCGCCAGAGGCGGGTGCACGAGCTGGCGGAGATGCTCAAGATTGGCGATTTTCTCAATGCCTATCCACACAGACTGTCCGGTGGCCAGCAGCAGCGTGTCGCGGTGGCGCGGGCCATGGCGCCGAAACCCGGCATCCTGTTGCTGGACGAACCCTTCGCCAGCCTCGATGTGGAATTGCGCGAACAGATTGCCCGCGAGATTCGTGTCGTGCTCAAACAGGATGGCATCACCGCCATTCTGGTCAGCCACAATCAGTATGAGGCGTTCGCCATGGCCGATGAGATCGGCGTCATGCGTGCGGGAGAGTTGCTGCAGTGGAGCACGCCCTTCGAGCTCTATCACCAGCCAGCCTGTGCCTATGTCGCCGACTTCGTGGGCGAGGGCGTCTTCCTCAACGGCACCGTTGTGGACCCTTCACGGGTAGAGACGGCGCTGGGGCTGCTGGGTGGGGATGAATTGCATGGCTACCCGATGGGCAGCAGGGTGACCGTATTGATTCGGCCGGATGATGTTATTCACGATGACGCCAGCCCGACTCATGCCCGAGTGGTTGACAAGGCCTTTCGTGGCGCGGGCTACCTCTACACCTTGGCGCTGCCGGATGGCTCGCACGTGCTGAGTCTGGCGCCGAGCCATCACGCCCATACCGAGGGGGAGATGATCGGCATTCATATCGAGATGGATCATCTGGTGGCGTTCAGAGCGAGCTAGTCGCCCTGTTCTACTCTCCTTGTTCTACCAGGAAGGTCTCCAGGCTCTCGCCCGTCAGTTTTTTCACCTGTGAGAACACAAACCAGATCGCCAGCATGAGAATCACCATGCTCGGCAGGGCTATCACCGGATAGCTGAGCGCGGTCATCTTGCCCAGTTCGGCGCTGAACTCCGTAGTGCCGGGCGGGCTGACCAGAATGACCTTGGCCAGCACAAAGTTCAGCACTGATGAGACGAAGAACGACCCCGCCACAATCAGCGAAGCCTGCGCCAGGCGGCGCTCGAACAGATCAGTCTTGCCCTTGTCCGCCAGCGCCGCATACAGGGCTTCGACACGCACCAATTGCGCGTTCAGGATCAATGTCTTCACCAGCGGGAAACGCGTGCGCTGGGTCAACAGCACGGCGATGCCGATGCAGGCCGGGATTGTCGCCTCTTTGATGGCGATGTACTTGGGGTCCAGCTCCAGCAGGCTGATGCCGCCGGTCAGGAACACGCTCACCACGCCGAGGATGGAGAATGGATTGATCTTGCCGGATTGGCGCAGATCCCACAGGCCGTAGCCGATGGGGAAGGCCAGCGCGAAAACAATGCTTAGCGACGGGCCGAGGCTGTCGACGCCACTCAGTCTGCTCAGGATGAACACGGGGATGATGATGTTGAAGGCGAGGTTGGCCAGAAAGCCGCCACCGCTGGGAGTGCTTTCCTTGCCCTTGGGCGGTGATGCGGCGCCGGGTTCTGCCACGGGGGTTGAATTGTCGGTGTTGCGTTCGCTCATGATCTTTAGTCGGTGATTTTTCGATCCGGCAGTATACGAAATTTACCTAGCCTGTTACCACCGGCAACGTAGCATCCGCTCCCCATTCTGCCCAAGAGCCGTCATACACGGCGATGTCCCGGTACCCGGCCAGGTGTGCCGCGAGGGCGATGACGCAAGAGGTGACGCCCGAACCGCAGCTGGCAATGATGCGATCGGACGTTGGTGCATGGGCGGACAACGCTCGCTGCAGCTCGTGCGCCGGACGCATGCGGCCGCCGTTTATCAGTTGGTCGAAAGGCAGGTTGCGAGAACCCGGCATGTGTCCGCCGCGCAGGCCGGGGCGCGGCTCAGGCGCTCTGGCGTAGAAGCGATCTGCCGAGCGGGCATCGAGAATGCTGACGTCATTCGCGGATGTGGCCAGCAGCACCTCGCGCCAGTCGCTGATCAGCGTGGGGCGATAGCTGGCCGTGAAGTTGCCGCTGTGTCCGGTTGGTTCCGGTGTCGATTCGTGCAATGACAGTCCCGCCTGTCGCCATGCGGGCAATCCGCCATCGAGTACGGCGCTGCGCCGCAGTCCCATGGCCTGCAGCATCCACCACGCGCGCGGGCTGGAGAAGATGCCGACACTGTCATAGACGACTACCGTGCTGTCGCTGTTCACACCCAGCCGCCGCAGTTCGGTGGTAAACAGCTCCGGGTCCGGCATCATGTGGGGCAGGCTGGAGTCGCGGTCGCAGATGCGGTTGTCGAAATCGAAGAAGCGCGCACCGGGGATGCGCTGTGCCAGCCATTCCTGCTCGGCGTCGCGGGCACTGCCAGGCATGTGCCAGCTGGCGTCGAGCACGATCAGAGACTGATCTTGCAAAGCAGCGGCCAGCCAGTCGGCACTGACCAGCGCACCGGGAAGTTCTATATCGGACATATCGGTTCTCCGTGAAAGTCGGGGAAAGTCGGGGTCAGAGTAAAAATACAGTACTGTATTTTTACTCTGACCCCATTTCTTACTGACCCCATTTCTTATTGCAGCAGCCGCACTTCGCGCTGCGGGAATGGCATAGTGATGCCGGCTTTCTTCAATGAATCGTAGATGGACATGTTGGCGACGTAGTGCGCCTCGTAGCGAACGATAGTCTTTGCCCAGAAGCGTATGCCGAGGTCTATGCCGCTGTCAGCGAAGCGCTCGATTCCCACCTGAGGTTCGCGATGAGCGCTGATGCCTTCGACATGATGCAGCGCGTCGAGAATGACCTTGATAGCAACTCTCGGGTCACTGCCATAAGCAATCCCCACAGTCAGCTCGACAATGCTGTCGGCCTGTGAATTGTGAATAATCTCGCCCACGATATGCTTGTTAGGCACCGTGATACTGACTTCATCTTCGTCGCTGAGAATGGTGTAGGCCAGATGCACCTCTTTGACGACGCCGCTGACTCCCTGCACGGAGATCGTATCGCCCACGACAAAGGGGCGGGTGAGGATGATGTTGAGTCCGGCGCCATAGTTGGAAAGCAAACCCTGCACGGCCAGGCCAGCGCCCAGAGATGCGGCGCCAATGGCCGCCACGAAGGGAGTGATGCTGATGCCCAGCTTGCTCATCGCGATGATGCCCGTCATCACGATGACGATCAGCCGCACCGTGCTGGCAATGAAGTTGCTCAGCGTGACATCAATATTTCGCTTCAGGCACAGATGCAGCACCATGTTGCCGATCTTGCGCCCCACGAGGATGCCGATGAGGAAGATGATGATGGCGCCGATGATCTGAAAGCTGTAATTCACGAGAAAGCTGGTGACCTGAATGTAGATCGCCGTGACCTGTTCTAATTCTTGTTCCATGCACTGTCTCCTGTGTTTGTGGGAGCGGGCCTCGCCCGCGACTGCCACGCACGTCTCTGTATGCCAAGCTACTGCAGGAATGCTTCGCGGGCAAGGCCCGTTCCCACAGAGTTTGGGAACGTTTCGCGGGCAAGGCCCGCTCCCACACTATCGACTCGCTCCGGGGGCTGGGGTATTCTTCGGACGACATTGCAGCGCAGCCACCCTCCCGGATTGATTCATGAAGTCACCGCTCAGCACAGAAGACAGCTTCGTCCGCTCCGCCGGAAAACAGCTTGCCATCTATGCGCTGGTCGCCGTTGTGGTGCTTGTCGTCCTGATGGTGGCGCTCGACTTCATCGCGGGGCTGACCAGCAGCGGTGCCAGCGGTGCTGCTGGCGCGGTAGATGTCGAGAACAACGAAATCAGCATCTATCTGCGCGACGAACCCCCGCAGTTGAACAGCACTCAGGCAACTGACTCGATCAGCATCATGGTGCTGGGCCATCTGATGGAGGGCCTGCTGCGCTATGACGAGCACGATCAGGTCGAAGCGGGGATGGCCGAGCACTGGGAAATCGATGGCACCCGCGTCACCTTCCGGATCAGGGAGAATGCCCGCTGGAGCAATGGTCAGCCAGTGACCGCTCACGACTTTGTGTTTGCCTGGAGGACGGCCATCGACCCTGCCACTGCCTCCAACTATGCTTTCATTCTCTATCCCATCAAGAATGCCGAAGCCGCCAACACCGGGCAGATGCCTTTGGACTCCGTCGGCGTGCGCGCTCTGGATGACCGCACTCTGGAAGTGGAACTGGCGCAGCCGATTGCATACTTCGACAAACTGACCGCGTTCACCACCTACCTGCCGGTGTCCGAGGCCTTCTATCGCTCCACCAATGGCCGCTACGGTGCCGACGCCAACGAGATGTTGTTCAATGGGCCATTCATCCTGACCAGCTGGGTGCATGGGTCCAGCCTGCGCATGGAGAAGAATCCCTATTACTGGAACGCGGACAGCGTGAAGTTGAATGCGATCAACGCGGCGTACATGACGACCGACTCCAACACCTTGTTGAACCTGTTCAAAGACCAGCGCATCGTCATGACCGAGCTGAGTGCAGAGATGCTGGAAACTGCCATGCAGCAACGTTGGCATATCAATCGTTTCATGGACGGCAGCGTCTTCTTCATGGATTTCAATCACCGTCCGGAGCGCATTACCAGCAACGTGAATCTGCGCAAAGCGCTGCAGATGGTGCAGAACAGTGGCGAACTGGTGGACCGTGTCATCAAGCTGCCGGGCTATCTGACGGCCAAGAGCATCTTCCCGATCTGGTTGCAGGGCGTGGAGAAAACCTTTCGCGAGGAATACCCTGCACCTGAATATCCCTATGACCTTGCGCTGGCACGTCAGCATCTTGAACTGGCCAAACAGGAGTTGGGACTGACCGAGATTCCCCCTTTGGTTCTGCTTGCTGACACCACGCCGGTGGCCACCGTTTCTGCCCAGTACTATCAGGAAATTTTTAGAAAACACCTCGGCCTTGAGATCGTGATTGACGCGCAGATCTTCGGCCAGCGCATCGCCAAGATGAACGCCGGGGAATTCGACCTCATCCTCAACGGCTGGGGGCCTGACTACAACGACCCTCTTACCTTTGCCGATCTGTTCGCGTCCTGGAATCTCAACAACCGTGGCAAGTATTTCAACCCGGCGCTCGATGAGCAGGTGAGAATTGCCCAGAATTCGCTCGACGCCAAAACCCGCATGGACGCCTTCGGTGAAGTGCAGCGCATCATTCACGAAGATGCTGTCTTCATCGGCAATTACGAACGCGGTTGGACTTATGCCACGCACCCGCAGGTCAAAGGTATTCTGCGTCGCGTGTTCGGTGCGGAGGCTGATTACTCGCGGGCATATATCGAAGTGCCCGACTAACTGTGGGAGCGGGCCAGCCCGCGATTGACTTAAGCAATGTCAGCGTCAACGTCAGCAGCGGCAGAGGGCCTCACCCGATTCAGCGGCTGACCGCGCCCCTCCGGGGTGCCCTTACTCCGCAAAAAGCCCTAGGTCTTTTTGCTGCGTGCGGCGCAGGTCTTTGATGCCGCTGAATCGGGTGAGGCCCTCTGCCTCTGCGCATGGTGCAAGCTGCAGGAAGGTTGAGCGCAAGGTAGAAGACAGCACAAATGCAGGAGTTCAGGAGTGGGGCACAGAGCGGATGACCGTGCGCCGCAGGGATGCGGCGCCCGAGCCTACATGGATGTATTAACGGCGTGTCAGCAGCACTGTGCCCCGCTCCTGGGCTCCGGAATCGAAGCAATAATTATAGGATTCACACTAAAGCTATGTGGCAGTACACACTCAAGCGGTTGATACAGGGAATCATCACGGTCTGGTTTATTGCCACCGCGACTTTCCTTGCCATGCACAACGTGCCGGGTGATCCGCTTTCAGCCGAGCGTGGCACCAGCGAAGCCATTCGCGCCAACCTCGCCGCCCGTTACGGCCTTGATAAATCCCTCACCGAACAATATTTCATCTACCTCGGCAACTTCGTCAAGGGCGACTTCGGCATTTCGTTCACCCAGCAGAACCGCCAGGTCAACGATATCATTCGCGAACACTTCCCCGTCTCGGCAACTCTTGGTGTGCTCGCCGTCATCTTCGCTGCACTCGGGGGCGTGCTGTGGGGCGCGCTCACTGCGCTGTATCGCAATCGCTTGCCGGACACGATCATCATGTTCATGGTGATCCTCGGCATCTCGGTGCCCAGCTTCGTCTTCGCAGCGCTGGGACAACTCACGCTCGTCAATTTGAACGCTCTGTTCGGAATCTCGTTGCTGCCCGTGGCTGGCTGGGGTACCGTCAGTCACATGCTGCTGCCCGCGCTGGTGCTGGGCATGGGCACGATGGCCTATCTCACGCGACTGATGCGTTCGTCGATGCTCGAAATCATCCACTCCGATTACGTTCGCACCGCCAAGGCCAAGGGGCTGCCTGCCGCCAGAATCTTCACCCGTCATCAACTTCGCAACGCCATCCTGCCTGTCATCACCGTGCTCGGTCCCGCGATTGCGGCCATCACTACCGGCGGTTTTGTCGTGGAACTGGTGTTTGCGATTCCCGGCCTCGGGCGTTACTTTGTGCAGGCGGTGCAGCAGCTGGACTATACCGTGATCATGGGCACCACGGTGTTCTATGGCGCGTTTCTCGTGTTCATGGTGATTGTGGTGGACCTGCTCTACGGCTGGATTGATCCCAGAGTGAGGCTGCAATGACAACGCCCATCTCGCACTCGCAGGTTTTGAATCCCGCTGACTTTGCTCCGATCACGCAATGCGCGGATGTGCAGGCCATCAGTCGGCCATCGCAGTCCTACTGGCAGGACGCATGGGCGCGGCTGAAAAGGAACCGCCGGGCCATCGTGTCCTTATGGCTGATCATCGGACTGCTGGCGTTTGCCATGCTCGGTCCATTGCTGAGGCAGATCGATCCAGCGCGGCAGGATAACGATCAAATCAGTCAGGCGCCAGGAGCGGATCGCAGTGCCACCATCGTGGCACCCTATGCTCCATGGGATGGCACTGTTGCAGCCGAATTCGCCGGGGGTAGTGGCTTGCGTCTGGCGATGGCGGCGAACTCCCAGGCCGTGCGATTGCACTGGGATGCCGTGCCCGGTGCCGCCGGTTACCGTCTCTATCGCAACATTTTCGCCGTAGACGAGGAGATGGCTTTTGGTTTGCCCATCGCCGATTTTCCCAACCCGGCGGCGGGATATTACGAAGACAGACTCGACCTGCGCCCCGACACCTATTACTACACCCTGGTGGTGCAGGCAGCCGATGGGACGCTGACTGCGAACTATCAAACCCTCGACGTGCCTGTCAATCGCGTCATTACCCTGGACGAGGTGCGGGAGCGTGAACTGGCACCTGCCGAGGCAGCGCTGGATATTGGCGATGAGGTGTTCCTGGCCCTGCACCCACTGGGCACCGACTATCTCGGCCGCGACATGCTGGCACGCCTGATGGCGGGTGCTCAGGTGTCACT
>JAUSMU010000300.1 GCA_030645995.1 Gammaproteobacteria bacterium
CCAATCTTCTCGACCGCTTTTCGTGAGCGCCAGTTGGTTCTGCCAATGTGGAACCAGACGACGTCGGCGCTGCGAAACGCGTGTTCGAGCATCAATCGCTTCAACTCCCGATTGCTGCCGTCGCCCCAATGGCTACGCGCCAGAAAAGTGAAACCAATGGCAATCTCCCGTTTCAGCGGATCCCAATCGTAGTAGCGGGATGAGCCGATGATTTCCCCTGTTGCCTTGTCGATGACGACGAAGGCGCTGCCGGAAGACAGCGCTCCCAGGAAAAATTCTTTCTCGAACACGGCACGCTGGTAGCGCAGTGGTGATGGATGCTGCTCCCAGATCAAGGGATCGGAAGCCGCTGCATACAGCGCATCGAAATCATCCGCCCGCAGCGGACGCACGAGAAGTGTCTCTCCTTCCAGAATGGGTTGCAGGTCGATCGATGGTTGAGCTTGACTCTCTGACATCACTTAAATTTACTCTGAAAGCAGTGCTGATATATTCATCACACACGGCAAGTTATTAACCCGATGGGCAATGCATGAAAGTTTGCATCCCCAATCTTGAATGGCAATATGGCATTGCCGGAGTAGAAAAGCACGCCCCGCTCAAAGCGATCTCCCGCAAACTCTGCCAACTTCACCAGGCCATTGAAATCTTGAATTTTCACGCTGGAAGAGGCCTTGATTTCGATGCCGATAATGCGGCCATTGCTCTTCTCCAGCACCATGTCGACTTCGTTCTTGCGATTATCCCGAAAATGGTAGAGGTCGGCTTGCTCCTGCGCCCAGGCCGCGTGTTTGCTCAATTCCATGAACATCAGACTTTCCAGCAGCCCACCGTAATACTGACTGCCGAGCAGTTGCTCCTCAGTGCGCAATCCAAGCAGATAGCACGCCAGGCCTGTATCCACGAAATGCAGCTTGGGCATTTGCGAGGCCTCGCGCTTACTATGGCTTTTCAACCAGGAAGGCACTCTCCTGACAATGAACATCAGGTCCAGAATTTCAATGTAGGCTTTGACAACCCGGTCATCCAAACCCAAATCATTACCGACGTTGGCATACTTCAACAAATTGCCACAGAGCCCGGCGAGATATGGCACCAACGCCTGTATTTTCGAATGGTAGTCGCCGCGTGCGGCATACAAGCTCTCGAAATCCTTGTAGAGCCTCCCCTCGATGTAGGACTTGAACCAGATCTGTTTGGCTCTCGGGCTCTTGTCCTGCACCTCTGGATAACCACCGTGCATCACCAGCGCCGCGAGTTGTTCACGACTGACGGGAGCAATCGCTTCTACCCGGTTCTCACCCGCAGAATAGTCACCCGCAGACAGGAAATCCACGAGGTTACGCGGCTGTCCACTCATCTCGGAGACAGACAACGGCAGTAACTCCAGCCTCGCCATATGCCCGGGTAGAGCCTCTTGAGCTTTGGCAGAACGAAAAATGTCTGCAGAGCCAGTCAGTAGAAACTTCCCACGCTCGTCCGAGCGCTGATTGTCAGAGGCTTCCTTTATCGCAGGAATCAGGCCGGGGACATATTGAAACTCATCGAGTACGACCTTCCTGGCGGCCAGTGAGCGAATCAATCCGTGCGGGTCACTCAGTGCCGAAGCGAGTATTGCCGGGTCGTCCAGCGTGAGGTACTCCATCCCCGTCCTGGTCGCGATCAGACGAGCCAGAGTCGTTTTGCCACTCTGTCGTGGACCAGTCACGTAGAGCACGCGGAATTCGTGCAGCAACTCTTCCAGCAAAGATTCCAGATATCTCGGGAACATAGTCAGGCGCACCTTGGTGGCAGGGGTTAGCGGAGTTGAGAGAGTTGTCGCGGGCTCTTAATGAGAGAAATCTACAGGCTTAATGCGAGTTTTACAAGCCGTTAATGCGGATTTTACACACCGTTAATGCGAGTTTTACATATCTCTAATGCGAATTTTACAAAGCACTGACGCGGAGAAAATACCTCCAGCGCAAGCCATTAACCCCGCCCCGCAGCAGTAAACTACGGCGCCACGACCGGCACGTTGAAGCGCACCTCAAGATAGGTCACGGAGCCTTCCACAGCAGTGTACTGATGCGGCGTGCCCTCGGGCACCAGAATAGCGTCGCCCTTGGTCACACGCTGCACCACGCCGCCCTCAATCGTACCCGGCGCGCCCTCGGTCGGACGCACCACAGTG
>JAUSMU010000303.1 GCA_030645995.1 Gammaproteobacteria bacterium
GATCCCACTCTTCACCACGTTAGTCCTGACCCTTTCCTCCCAAATCCTCCTCGCCCAACCCGGCGCAGGCGCAGGCGGCGGTGGTGGCGGCATGGGCATGGGTAACCCCGAAGCCCGCGTCACCGAACTGATTGCGACACTTGAAATCACCTCCCAGCAGGAAGCCGCCTTCCGCGAAGCCATGGGCAAGATCAACGAAATGCAGATGTCCGCCATGCGTGAAATGATGGGCAGCGGCGGTGGTGGCGGTGGCATGCGCATGGGTGCCGGACAGGGCGCCATGCCTCAGAGCGGCCAAGCGGCTGCCCCGGCAGATGCCCCGGTGGACCACTCCCAGCACGGTGGCGCACCTGCAACTGGTGACCAGGCTGCAGCCGCTGGCGATCACGCCAACCACGGTGCAGCAGCGACCACAGATGCTCCTGCAGCAGCCGGTGGCGGCATGCGTATGGGTGCAGGACAGGGTGGCGGCATGGCGATGAACATGGAGCGTCGTGCCGAGATGCAGCGTCAGGCCGAAGAGCTCCTGGCTCCAGTTCTGACCGAAACCCAGATGGTCAAATATCGCGAAGCAGAAGAAGCCCGCATGACGCAGATGCGCGAGCGCATGATGCAGCGCGGTCAGTAGACCGTTAGTTCAGATTGAATAAAGAGGCCGAAGCGAATCGGGGATTTGCTTCGGCTTTTTTGCTTTTGGAGGTTTGGTTTTGTGCAAGAGAGATTTTGTGCTGGCGACTGATGGAAGGGGCGAATAAGAGATTGTGCTCGCTGGTGGAATCGGGTTAGATTCCTGCTAGATGGGCAGGAACTTTTTCCTGCGCACTTTACAGATGTTATGTGTAAACCCAATGTCAGCTATCGATCGCAGCGCTACGTAATAGAAGGCGCTGAGAAAGTCAGGTATCCGAATGCTGATAGCGAATCCAACAACTGCCTCATGTGAAATAATCATAAATGCACACCCTCTAATTTAGGCAATCTGAATGAGAAAACTCGAGCAGGGAGCTAAATGAGCATCGCAGGAATACGCTCCAACCGTGGCGATATCTATCAGACCCTGATTGCCTTCGATTGGGCATTGATCGTCCTGTCTGATCCCGAATTTCAATGGATTGAAATAGATTCGACGACCTATCTGGTCGACGATGTTGTAATTGGCAAATCCGACGGCTCACTGATTTGTTGCCAGTGCAAAAAGAACCAGGCTGATTTCCGCGCATGGTCGATAGCCGATCTTGCAGATGAGCTGGACAAGGCTTCTCTGGCACTGGCGAATAATCAACAAGCCCAGGTTCGCTTCTATTCACGCAGCGAGTTTGGCGCACTCTCTAAACTACGTGAATTCAGCAAACTCTATGACAATGAGGCTGACTATCGCGCCAATCTGACCAAAGAACATAAGAAAACGGATAGCGATCTGGCAGTGCGCCTTGCCACTCAGGCTCACGTTCTCTCGACCTTTGAATTTCTTCGTCGTTCGTCTTTCGTGATCAGCGACGATATCGAGCACATGCAAACTTTGTTGCACGAACGCTTGCGTCTTCTGGCGAGCAACTCAAATGCCGCATTCAACGCCCTCTGGACACGCCTCGATAAACTTGGTGGGCGCATGGAAGGCGGCAACCTGTCCGCCACCAGCCAGCATCGCGTGACCAAGGGCGACCTCAAAGACATTCTCCATCACGCGGGAGCAATGATGGTTCCGGTCATGGCGGTCGCACAGGTGCGGACATCATTTGCCAGCACCTCAGCCATCGGCAGGTCGTGGCATCGGGATATCGCGGGGCAGCGCATTTCGAGCCCGGTAGTGAACGAACTACTTGCTGCCATCGATGCCAAAAAGCGTGCTGTCTTGCTTACGGGGCTTCCGGGCTCCGGCAAAACTTGCGTGATGCTGAGCTTGCAAGAAGCACTAGAGCAGCGTACGCAATCCCAAGCGGACCTGGTGCCGCTCTTCATCCAGTCGCGCGAATTCGCCGACCAAGCGACGGCGCAGGAGCGCCAGGCACAAGGCTTGTCCGAGCAATGGGTACAACAGGCTGCTCGTTTGGCAGAGGACGCGCATGTGGTAGTGGTCATCGACTCACTGGACGTCTTGTCCATCGCCCGCGAGCACGACGTATTGTCGTACTTCCTGGCACAGATTGACCAGTTGTTGCTGATCCCTAATATCACCGTTATCACAGCTTGCCGCGACTTCGACCGCAAATACGACATGCGTATTGCTGCAAGGCAATGGGATTGCGAACTTGAGTGCCCGCCGCTGGACTGGCAGACCGAAATTGCACCGTTACTCGACAAGCTCGGAATCGATTCGTCCACCATTGATACCGTAACTCGTGAACTGATCAGGAATCCTCGCGAACTGGACCTGTTTGTGGAACTGGCTCAGCGCGAAGGCAGCTTTAATGTAGTGACCAGCCAAGCGCTGGCGCAGCGCTACCTCGATACCATTGTGCATGCCGACCCCGCGCTGGGTGACGCGGCGATGCAAGCGATTGAAGCAATTGCCAACGTGATGTTGAAATCACGCAGCCTGTCGATTCCGCATCAGCGCTTCAGCGCTTCGTCGGACATCCTGAGGCGGCTGAGCAGCCTCAATGTATTGCAGAAAACCTATGATGGGAACTTGACCTTCGGACATCAAACCCTTTTAGACGTACTCGTGATTAGTGGAGCTGTGCGAAAGGGCACCACGCTCACCGACTTCATTCAAGGCTTGCCGCCCGTACCCTTCGTGCGCCCAAGCATCCGCAGCTTTGTCGCACAGTTGGCGATGGGGAACCGACGCGAATTCAGACAACAACTGCGAGCGGTGTTGACGGGTAACGCGGCCTTTCATATCCGCCGCCTCGTCGCCGAGTCGTTTGCCCAGCAAATTCCGCAAAATGACGACTGGCCGCTAATTCGGGACTTGCGAAATACACACCGCGAAGTATTTCAGGTGATTTACACCCAGGCGAAGACAATTGAGTGGCACCGTTTTTGGTTCGCGCACTTGGTTCCTATTTTGAAAGAAGCACGGGATGCCGAGGGTTTGACATCGCATGTGCATCAGGTATCGCATTGGAAAAACGAAGATGCCGCAGGAGTGTTGACGTTCTGGATGGAGGCACTGTCGCTGGATTGGCTGGATGTCAACAGAATCGCCGAGCAATTAGGTTTTTCTCTATCCGAATTCAAAACGGAGAATTTGCCACTGGTTGCGCCCTTACTAGAGCGGCTGCTCAGCATGCCGAAACCCGAGCATAGTTTTTTGGGGAGTACCGTCGCACGCTGTGTCGCAGCCGACGCTGTTGATGATGGCTTGCTATGGCGCTATATCGCTGGTGACATTAGCGACGAAGATGTAGTGAAATTTCATTTTGACAATAAACTGAATTGCAAACCCCATGATTGGGGAGATAGGAACGATAACTTCCTTGCACAACGGATGGTCCAATCCACCGTCCTACTTAATTTAGCGTTGGAAGCCGTTGAGCAGTGGAGCCAAATCCAGTCAGCTCGCTACGGAGAGACCAGAATAGGCTATCGCCATGGATTCCTTGGCAATACTTCTTACGATGACGTTCACTCCCAGACCGATGATCGACACGTAGACGGCGAGCGGATTTTACTGGATACGATTGAGGCCGCCATTCTTGACCATGCCCAACAACATTCCGACTGGTGGAAACAGAACCGAGAATACCTGTTCTCTAACCACGAAGGGGCACTATGCTACTTCGCCATCCGTGCTTTCATAATCTCTCCACAAGCCAATTCTGACTTGATTGGTCGCGTTTTGTGCGACAGGAATTTGCTGGAATTCGAACTCTCCTACGAATTAGGCACATTGATCCAGACCGCATTCATTTACCTTGATGCTCACATTCAAGATGCAGCGATGGCAACAATGCAAACCCTATGGGAGGAATCGACAATGGATGATAGAGAACGATTCTGGATATTGAAGAAGCGTGCCGAATATATATCCGCCGTTCCATGCCATCTGCGTTCAACTGAAGCCCAAGCGATACTAGAAGCCTGCGAAAAGGTAAGCGGGTCATTAATTCGACAACCGGCCATCGGCATGCGCGGAGGCTGGGTCGCCGCCCCATTTTCATTTGAAGTATTTGTGAATGCCAGCGATGACGGTGTCACTCGCTTACTAACGCACTACTTAGGATATAACCGGGATTTCGATGGCTTTTTGGTTGGAGGTGAGCGAGAAGTTGGTTCGCAACTACGCGAGGCTTCATCCCGCCACCCATCTCGATTCTTGAGATTGCTGATCACGCACTGGTCCAATATTTCAGCAGATTTCCGAGACGACATAATGGATGGCGTCTCCAACTACCTGGCGCATCGCTATGGCAACCTGCAAACGAACAGCAGCTGGGTCCCAGTCGAAGAACCCGATGCACCTGCCTTAGCGAATGTGGTCCTTGATGAGTTGGAAAGACACCCCGCGCACTGGCAACTCAATCGCTCCGCAGCCAAGGCTTTGGAAGCCTGCGCACACGTCATCCCGAATACAAGAAGTGCTGCACGGCTGGTGTTCTTGGCAATAGGTTTTGGAAAGCTTACGGAAGAAAGCACTATCCATGGAGAGTCGGTCAATTTGACTACCACCGGCATCAATATGATGAGCGGAAATGTTGCGGAAGCCTTGATGATTGTGGCCAACAATCTTCAAAAGAACGGCATTGCATTACCTGAAATGTTACCACCCACGCTACGTCGATTTGCCAGCAATGAACACCCTGCAATCCGTGCACTGGTTCTAAGACGTTTACCATACCTCCAAAGTCGGAATCCCGATTTGGGTTGGGATATATTTCGTCTCGCCATGCAATATCCCGTCGGGCTTTGGCAGTCCGCTGAACACTGCCTGTATTACGCGTATCACAATCAATTCGAAAAGGTTGCGCCTTTGCTTGAGCGCATCCGTCTCGAGGGCAGCAACAAAGATATGGAAACGTGGGGACGCATTTCAGCACTGGCCGCCCTGGCGGGGCATATCGACTTTGCCGATTTGATTGGCGCATTGAACACATTGGATATTACAGAAGCATGGCAGGGGGCAGCGAGCGTTTGGACCCACCCAGGCAATATCAAACAGCATCGCGGGCAATGCCTTGCAGGTATCGAGGCGGGGCTGAACGCAGGCGTACTACATGCAACGGTAGTCGCTCGACGTGTAGGCAACATATTCCGGAACAGTATGCCGCCAATCTCTATCCCGATAGAATTGATTAAGCTTTGTTTTAGCGTGTTCGAAAACGATAGCGAAGAAAAACATCACCATCTGTCCGGATTTCACGAATGGCTCAACGCCACTTCGCAGCGAGACCCAGATCTCGCCCTAGCAGCAACAGAAATTTACCTGGCCTATGTCAGTCATGCCAAACCGTACTTTTACGACGTTGAAAATCGACTTGTCCAGTTAATGACCCGGCTCTTTTCAGAAGCTGAGGAGCGGGAAGCATCTGACCACGGCGCGATGCTCAAACGCGTGGTAGCTATGCAAGATCTTTTGTTGTCATTGGGAGTGGATTCCATTAACGATTGGTTAAAGGCGGCCGAGAGGCAATAGCTAAGCACTTATAACAACAGGGCCCCGACTTTGGCCGACGTACCTTGGGGATCTTACGAATGGTTGCTAAGGACGATCAGGAAACGGTCAAGCTACCTAGGTTGAACTTCTGTTCACGGTTGTTAGCAGGCTTCACTCTTTATATATAGAACGCTCACGAAAATATCCAAAACCTACTGACGCATCCAGTTGGAGTCGAAGTATGAAGCTTAATTTATTCCTCATCACCACAGGATTTGTATTCAGCATTTCTGTTCAAGCGCAACCTGACTCCAGAATACTTGAAGAGTTTGAAGAGTGGATCGAAACCTCCGCTTACGAAATTACAGAAACGTCTTTGGATGCTTCCAGCAGTGACCTAGCGCCTATCGAGAGAATGATAGGGGATGCAAGAATCATTGGATTAAGTGAAGGTCTGCACTCCCCGGCTGAGCCGTTAGTATTCAGAAATAGATTATTCAAATATCTAGTAGAAGAGCTCGGTTTCAAGGCGATTGTCATCGAGTCCGGGATAGTGGAGAGCAAAGTTCTGAATGACTACGCAATTGGATCTGAAGACAGTCTTGAAAACAGCTTGTTGAATGGAATCTCATATGGATTCGATCAGTTACAAGGAAATCATTCTCTCCTGCGATGGATTAGAAATCACAACGATTCTCTGCCTGATGGAGAGCAAAAAGTGCAGATTTTTGGGATGGATGTCTCGGGAAGTCCCCCCGGCCTGGTCACAACCAGAAAGCCCGATGCCCCTTTAAGGTATACGCTGGAATATCTTGATAGCGTAGATGCGACATCTGCGGAGCAATTCAGAGAACGCATAGACCCGCTACTCCCAATTTTGGCATCCGGTAACGGCTATGGAATGCTATCTCAGTCTGAGCGCGACGGCCTGACTGCCAGTATCGAGGACATGATTTCATTGGTTGCGCGCAGGAAGCTCGAATATATAGCAGTCAGCTCTGAATACGACTACTTATGGGGAGAGAGAGCAGCCATTGCAGCCAGGCAAACCGACTCATGGTTCCGACGCATGCCTCTGGAGTGGACGCCCTCTGGTGATTACACCTGGACGGCCGAATCTCAAAACATTCGAGATCGCACTATGGCCGAAAACTTCGACTGGGTTTTAGATCAACTGAATAGTACCGATCGAGTGTTGGTCTTTGCTTCTGTAAACCACATGGCTGCGGAACAGCATGAGCTGCCCCATTACCTTGTTGATGAAGGACAGCGCCAGTACAAGCGAACTCCATTCGGCTACTACGCGAAAACCAAGTATGGCGAGGATTTCACTAACATATTGAATGTAGTGGGCAGCGGTGAAATTAAACCTTGTTTCCAGCCTGGTGCTATTCCGATCGCTATGGAGGTTCCCCGACCTGATTGGATTGATGCAAGATTTCATGATCATTCTATGGATGAGTACTTTATTGATCTTAGAGACGCGCCTGAGAGAGTTTCTAATTGGCTATCTGAGGTCAGAGAACAACGAAATGCTCGGATTTCAGCATTAGGGTCATTCGATATTGTCTACTATGTTGCGAAGTTCACTCATGATTGTCTTTGATTTTTAGGCCGGGCATCTACTTTACACATGCCCGCGCGAGTGCTGTGCTGGCTGTCTTCGCGTGCTCAATTCTGCTGGCATGTGTGTTTGGCTACCCGTATTGTATGTGACTGTGGGAGCGAGCCATCTTATGCCGTTAACGCATGAAAATGAGATTCGTGAAATATCCATCGAATTCGTAAGCAGGTATGCAAATTGAACACCGCATAACTAATCCCTGCGTGACGCGCACCTGAGGTGTGGGCCAGACATGGCATTAGCAACATTTTCCATGAACTCTGGATTCTGAATGATCAAGACTATGAGAAGGCTTCAAGGGTGATTGAAACCGAGATTGTGAATCCAGAACCCAAGGCTTCGTGGATTTGTAGTAATTGTGGTGAGGAGAATGAAGGAAGTTTCGAAGTATGTTGGAAGTGCCAGAATGTGCCACTCAGCACATAGCCATCAGGTCAATGTGACCATCTCACTGCGTGTGTTGGTACATTAACAATGGGCGTGCGCCTCAATGAAAGTCGGCGGATTCGCATAATAATAAAGAAAAGGAGTTCATATGAAGTTCTTCGTTGCACCTCCGATGCTCTACAACTATCTCGTCATTGCCCTGCAGACCATGCGCAGGCAACCGGTGTTCGCGGCCATCAAGATCCTCAGTCTTACACTGGGCCTGGCTTGTAGCATCCTCGTCCTGCTGCACGTGCAATATGTGGAGAACACCAACAAGTACATCGACAACTGGGAGAATACCTACCGGCTTGTCACCCACATGATGGTACGTGAGACAAACACGCCCTACCGAACTCGCAATACGGCCGATCCTTACCTGCGTTTCCTGCGTCAGGACTACGCGGACCAGATTGAGTACAGTGCGCAATTTCGCGCAGGAAATGCACTGTTCAGCCAGGGCAATGAGGCCGTTGAGAACAACTTCCACTGGGCAGAGCCGGATGTGATTCCTATATTCGATCTGGAGTTTGTACAGGGAGACTCTGCTGGCGCATTGATCGAGCCCAATACCATGTTGATGACTGAGTCCACTGCGGCGAAGTACTTCGGCGACGAAAACCCAATGGGAAAAGTACTGACATTCAACAATCAAGTGGACATTCGAGTCATTGGCGTCGTCAGGGACGTGCCTGCCAGCGCCACGGTGCAGTTTGAAATGCTGATCTCAGTACCGACGGGCAGGCAGTTGTTCGGCGAAAGTTTCATGAACGGGAATGGCTGGATTCTCTTCAATGGTACACAAACTTATTTGAGCTTCCGCGACGCTGAGTCTGCCTCCCAGCTCGGAAACGATCTGCGGAATTTCATTGATAGAAACCTGCCTGCAAGTTCGGTGACGTATGCGACGCAAAGCAACTTCGGTCTGTCGCTGCAACCCCTCGATGATATCTATCTCAATCCTCTGGATAACTTCGGATCCCCTGAGAATTCCAGCACTCAACCGGTGCTGTACGGATTGGTTGCCTTTGCCGTGCTCATACTCATTACTTCGTGCATCAACTACATCAATCTGTCTCTGGCGCAGTTAACTCAGCGTGGCAAGGAAATTGGCGTCCGCAAAGCACTGGGCGCAACACGCCTGCAGATCATCTCCCAGTTCTTGCTGGAATCCCTTCTGCTCACGTTCATCGCCTTGATAATCGCGATCCCGATCGTGCTCCTGACGTTGCCGGTGTATGCGAATCTGACAGACACCCCCCTGACGACTACTGACATTCTCGCCTCCAATTTTGTTCCCGCGATGCTCGCTCTGGTTCTGCTGACAGGTGCAATTTCTGGGATGCTCCCCGCACTGTCCCTGTCGCGCATGCCAGCAGTCAACGCTTTGAAAAGTGCGGCGAAGCAGACTCGCGCGGGCAAATGGAGCAAGGCCGCAGTCACGGCTGTTCAATTCACATTGTCAACGGCGCTGATTCTGCTTGCCATTGCCATCTATCTTCAGACGCGACATCTGCAGGAACTGGACGTGGGGTTTAACAAGGAGAATCTGGTCGTTCTGGATAGTCGCTACAATGCTCAGGAGAGTGATGCCTTCAGCTACACAGGATTGCTCAACGACCTCCGGCAACATCCGGGAGTGGAGTCAGTCGCCAGTTCCGAGAACCGGCCGCCAAACACTGGCGGGATCAACCCCTGGCGACTGCCGAGCTTTCCACCTGATGAAACCATCACCGTCGCTCATGTTGCGGTGAGCCCGGGTTTCATTGAAACCTATCAGATGGAGTTGCTTGCTGGAAGGACGTTCTCGGAGGAGTACGGGACCGATTTCATTCCCAGCGCATCGGGACCGGATGGGGATGTGGTTTATGGCATTGTCGTGACCGATTTGCTGGCACGCCGTTTCGGATTTGCCACACCGGAAGAGGTGCTCGGCCAGCGGTTTGACCTGTTCGCCTTCAAGATGCAGGTCATAGGCGTAGTCAAACGCTTCCAATTCAGCAGTGGCATGGAAACTGATGCTGGCTCACTCGGCATTCTGCGCTCAACCCTGGACCCCATGCGCTTCGTGCACATCAGAATCGATCCCCAGCAAACCGAGGCTGTGCTCGCTCACATTGATGAAGTATGGGAGAGACATCGCCCCGGTATTCCCATCGACCGCACGTTTTTCGCCCAGACTTTCGACGACATCATCGAGAACCGCACCAGTGGCTTGAATATCGCCGCGCTCATGGCAAGTATCATCACGGTTGTGATTGCCGGCTTCGGATTGTATGCGCTGGCCTCCTATTCGAGCCTGCGGCGCACCAAGGAAGTGGGAGTGCGCAAGACGTTGGGAGCCAGTACCTACTCCATCGTTGGATTGCTGGCCTGGGACTTTATCAAGCCGGTTCTGATTGCCTGCGTGCTGGCCTGGCCGTTGGCATGGTTCGCTATTGACAGCTTCTATCAGACTTTTTCTTCTCGGGCGGAATTTCCACTCGTGGTCTATGTGGCAGTAACAGTGGGAGTTATTACTGTGGCTTTGGTGACAGTGGCGATGCAGTGTTTCAAAACGGCGAACGCTGACCCGGTGAAATCGTTGCGGTATGAGTAAGTCAGGCGGCGGAATACAATCTTTGATAGATTCAAATTTTGGGGGATGTATCGAATACATGGAGCATCCAATGAACTACGAGATAAGAGACGAAATTCCAAGCATAGAAACTTACATCGATATACGGCTGCAGGCAGGACTCTCTCGAAAGTCTGAGGAGGCTGCAGCAAGAGGCCTTCCGAATACCATCCATGGAGTTGTTGTGTACGCAGATGGATCTCCAATTGGTATAGGTCGCATTATTGGTGACGGGGGATGTTTCTACGAAGTGACGGATATCGCGGTTGTACCGGCGCACCAGAAGAAAGGTGTGGGAGTCATGATCATGGAGGCGCTAGTGGCGTATCTTAAAAAGAATGCTCCAAGCACGGCCTACGTCAGTCTGATGGCTGATCACGGCACACCACACTTTTACGAAAAATTTGGGTTTACCCTTTCAGAAATGCCGAAATCATCCGGCATGTATATGAGAATCCCGTGAGCGAGCAAAGCAATCACCATGGATAGAGAGACTCCGTAATATGCTGTTCGTGATTCGATTTACAGATTATCAAGACAGGAAATCGGTGCGTGATGAGAATCTGCAAGCGCACATTTCATGGCTCGCAGCTCGAAAGGATACAATTTCAGTTGCCGGTTCGCTTCGCGAAAATTTAGGAGAAAATCCTGTAGGGGCACTTTGGGTGGTTGAAGCCAGTACTAAAGAAGAGGTCGAAAATCTATACAAGTCTGATCCATTCTGGGTAAGTGGCTTGCGAAAGGAAGTTGAAATTCTGCATTGGTCGAAGGCATTTCCAGATCAACAGGTTTTGGTATGAAAACAGCGCCTCATGAAATCGACATCGCCGTGACAAGCATCGCCATAGCAAGCGACCACGCAGGCTTCAAGTACAAAGCTTTTCTTAAGTCGCATCTTGAGTCAAATGGCATCAAGGTTGACGATTTCGGAACGGACTCTCCCGCGCCGGTCGATTACCCAGACTTTGTTCGTGCTGCGGCGAGATCAGTCGTGGATGGCAAAAATACCTTAGGCATTATTGTGGGCGGAAGCGGGAACGAAGCCATTGTTGCCAACAGACACCGCGGAATCCGATGTGCTGTCGTCTGGAACGAGCAAACTGCTCGTCTTGCAAAAGAACACGGCGACTGCAACATGATCGCGATTGGCCAGCGCATGATGTCCAAGGAAGAAGCCATCGCCGTCGTGGATACCTGGCTGGCTGCTGACTTCAAGGGTGGCAGGCATCAAAGACGCATCGATCAGATTGATGAGATAACCAAAAACCAAAATGGACGCACCGCCAGTGATATTCTTTGACATTGACGACACGTTGCTCGATTACAAGACATCACAAGATTTGGCTGCTCTTGAGTTTGCAAAGAAATACTCGACCCATATAGATAATCCCGAAAAGTTTCCGAAAGTTTGGGACGAAATCACTGCGCGTCATATGGCTCGCTATTTCTCAGGCGAATTGTCTTTTCAGGAGCAGCGCCGTTGCAGGATCAGAGAAAGCCTGGGTCTGGATCTGTCAGCACAGGAATCTGACCGAGTCTTTGATGAGTACTACCAGATCTATGAGGAATCGTGGCGCTTATTCCCAGATGTGGAGAGCGCACTGCTAAAACTTTCGGGCTACTCCATGGCTGTGATCACCAATGGAGACAAAGAGCATCAATCTTACAAGCTGAAAAAGCTCGGAGTGATTGGATATTTTGATGACGTGATCACCCCGGCCTGCGCGGGTGCTCCCAAGCCAGACCTGGCCATATTTCAGCTGGCAGCAACGCGCGCCGGGAAGGCCAGAGATGAATGCTGGTATATCGGTGATAATTACAGAGCGGATTATCAAGGGGCGAAGGAAGCGGGTTATAAATCAGTTTGGCTAAATCGCCACGGCAGTCAAGAGCCGTGTGAAAACCAGTGCAAGGACTTGAACGAGTTTGTGCTCAAAGTGCTTGGCGACGTAACCAATTCACCTGCTACGCGCTATGTAAGTAAGGCGTAGTGAAATGAAACTCGACAAATACGCGGAAGAAGTGCTTGCGGCATTCGACTCAGGCTTCGAGTAATTTATCGAAAAATAGTTGACCCCTCATGTCAAACGCTGCGTGTTCATAAAATCTACGGAGAGAACAATGACTACCCTTTTCCCACAATTGGAAAACGCGCAAGGCCCATTCACGGCAGTGTCAGTGGGGCAGGTAAACGGTCTTCCAGCATTCGCCAGAGTGATGCAGGGCTTCGAGGGTCCGTACCATATTCACGCAGCGTGTGACGAGATGTTCATAGTACTTAGCGGAGTCGTGCATTTGGATTTCGAGTCGAGTTCTGTGGCGATGGGACCGGGGCAGTCCTACACAGTGCCCGCTGGTGTAAAGCACAGATCGAGAGTGCCGGACCGCGCGGAATTGATCGTCATTGGTGGCAAGGACTGAAGTCGCTGCATTCAGCATGCACGTTAGGAGCCCCACCGTTGCCAAGCGAAATCACGTTTGAACCTGTCGAAGCAATCGACGCAGAAGCACTGGCAAATATCCGTGTGGAAGCCATGCGAGAAAGCCTTGAGCGCGTCGGTCGATTCGATCCACAGAGAGCCAGAGACAGGTTTCTCAGTGGCTTCTCCCCAGATCACACTTTCCACATATTGCTCCTCGGTGAAAGGGTGGGGTTCTATGTCGTCAAGCCAGAGGCCAGCGGTCTTCTTCTGGATCATCTCTATGTCAGGCCGTCTCACCAGAGTAAAGGCATAGGCGCAGCAGTATTGGCCGAAGTCTTTGAGCTTGCCGATCAAACGGGAGTTTCGGTACGGGTCGGTGCCCTGAAAGAAAGCGACTCAAATAGTTTCTATGTCCGGCATGGATTCGTCTTGGTCGAGCAGGGAGAGTTCGATAACTATTATGTTCGTCAGGC